>JBGVFW010000121.1:0-3222 GCA_045121315.1 Eubacteriales bacterium | reverse complement strand
GGTTTTTCAAACAGTTCGTTTGCGCTGTTTTTATTTTCTCGGAGCCTTGAATAGCCGTCGAAAAAGATGTCGTTATCATAAATATTCTGCTTCATAATATATCTCCTCGTATAATATATTTATCAACATAAATATCTCATTAGTTCAGCTAAGTCAATCAGTTTGGCACTGCCCGTGATATAATTGATTTAGTCAATCAGGCAAACAGTTCTTTTTCTCCTCGTTGAACCAAATACGGTTGCTTCAATTATTAGTCTGTTCCCCTGACGCGGAAGTTAACTTCAAACCTACTGGCTGTTTATCGGAGTCACAGCTTGCCTCTCAGCAGTGGGGTTCACATCAGGCTGTCTCCGAGTGAATTCTGATACGCGAGGGTGTTGATGCTCCGCGATCACGGGCATTGCCAAGCTGATTGACGAACATTCCTAAACGAAAGAAGGTGATTCTATGAACCCGCTTTACGTTGGCATTGATGTCAGCAGCAAAACTAATGTTGTTTATTTGATGAAGCCTGACGGCTCCAAAATCAGCAACTTCTCCGTTGCCAATTCTCTTGGCGGCTCCAAAAAACTCGTCAAATACATCTTATCAGCATTAGACAAGCATTCTCTCGACGAAGTCGTTATAGGTCTTGAATCTACTTCTGTTTACGGTGAAAATCTCGTGTTCTTTCTTCGCGAGGACGGCTCGCTTGCCGCTTTTCCGAACAAAATCCACGTCCTTAATCCGAAACAGGTGAAGAAATTCAAGGATTCGTACAACGACCTGCCTAAGAATGATTTTGTTGACTCTTATGTCATCGCTGATTGTCTGCGTTTCGGAAGAATCAACAAAGCGGTTTATCTTGATGACTACCGCTATACGGCTCTCAAAACTCTAACCAGAGCCAGATTCTACGCTGTTCAAAACCTTGTTAAAGAAAAGCAGCGTATGATTAACATTATTTTCAAGAAGTATTCTTCTTTAACGCAAGACAAGGTATTCTCTGATAGATTCGGCAATACGGCTCTTGCTGTATACACCGAATTCGACTCAGTTGATACTCTTGTCAACATGGACTTGAACGACCTAACAGAGTTCATCAAGAAGAAAGGTAAGAACCGTTTCGATGACCCTGACGCTGTCGCCAAAGCCCTTCAGAAAGCTGCCCGAAGCTCTTACCGCTTACCCAAAACGGTAAACGATTCGGTCAATCAGGTGCTTTCCATTTCTATTAACTCCATCAGGGCAACCGAGGCTCAGATCAAAGCCTTGGAAAAAGCTATTGCCGAACAGATGGATTTAATACCTAATACATTACAGTCCATTCCCGGTATCGGTCCTGTCTACGCGGCAGGCATTATTGCCGAAATCGGTGATGTCAACCGTTTCAAAAATCAAGCTGCTTTAGCCAAATATGCTGGTCTTGCTTGGACTCAACACCAATCCGGTGATTTCGAGTCCGAAAACACTCACCTGATACATACCGGCAACCGCTTTTTGAAATATTACTTGTGTGAAGCTGCCTTTTCTCTTGTGAGATGTGACACAGAGTACAACCGCTTCTACCTCCTCAAATACAAAGAGGTGAACAAGTTTCAGCACAAACGCGCCCTCGCTTTAACTGCCCGTAAATTTGTGCGGTTGGTCTTTCGACTGCTGAAAGACAATCGTCTGTATATTCCAAAGTCCTAAGGACTTTGACTGAACTTACGCCCTGTTGAAAAAAGTTTTTCAACCCGGGGCTTAGGTGGGGGTTCCGTTTTTTTCACTAAACAGGTGAATTTTTAATGATTTTCTCTTATCTACTGTCTTGACTTTTCACCGCTGGACTAATTATATTAATTCTTCTATAACACCAAATTCTTTCAATTCATCTAAGGTGAATTCCGATAAAAACTGTATGCCTTTTCCCGGCTGATTAAACCATGGTGCAATTTCCCCAGCTTTAACATCAAAAGGCTGGACTACACGGTATCGGTTATATGGTTGTCTTTCCATAAATGGCGGCAATGCTCTTTCAGCATAAGGGGTTCCGTCCGGAGAAAAAATATCTTCCCGATCCATTGCTACCGTATCTATCAATAATTGTACCCGAAGTAAGAGTTTCAACATGATAAACGCCATTTGTAAAACCATCCGTGTTTATATCACCGTTTGTTCCCGGATAATGAACTTCTCCGGTTTGTGGATCAAAAAATATAGGATTATCATATACATCTTGATATTGAAGATAAAGCTCAGCATCTGGACGATAATCCCATTGATTTAATCTAACTCTTGTATCGGTATCTATGGCATGGGCAACATCGTCCCAGTATTGATTATACCTTGCCGCATCCTCAGGTGACATCAAATCTACAAAGGACTGCTGTGGTTTATTTATCCCTTGAACGCTGTTGACCGCACCGCCGAGCGCGGCATCAAACAACATACTCTTTGGATCAAATGCTTGTCTAAGTGATTCACCCACATCGCCTGTATTGATCATACCGCCCGCAAAGCGAGAAATCGTTCCGGTCGTAACTTCGGATACACTGCCTATGGCGAAATGAGTTGCCACTCGCGTTACGGTTGAGCTTGAATTCACAAGCGGTGCTGTTATGGTGGCTCCTGCCAGCTTTGAGGTGATGAACCCTCCCGCACCTGCACCGACAAAGCCAGTGACAAACCCTGTTGCTCCGCCAAGCAGAGAACATTTTCCGACATCTAACCAGTTCGTTTTACTAAGGTCTCCCGTTTCTACCCACTGACTTGTGATGCTTTGCGTTCCCGCCATAATAACGCCGCCACCTGCGGAAATTGCTCCGGCAGTCAAAGCAACAGTCAATGGAGCTGCTCCGCCGCAGGTAGCTACCGTTAATGCAACAGATCCTACAATACAAAGCCCGGTAACCACCCAATTGATTACATTTGCAGTGTTTTTCCGATCCTCATATTCCTTCTGCAGTATTTCGATACGCGCCTGCTCATTCTCTCCCGCTATCGCCAATGCCTCTCGTTTTGCGTCAGCTTCTTCGCTGAGAGCCTGATAAGCCCTTGCAATTTCTTGCAGCGTCGTATCTTTCTGCGCTGTTTCAAGATTGAACTCTGTCTTATAGCTTTTCGGCTTTCCGAGTTGTGCGTTGAGATATGATATCAGCTTGTCCAGCAACGCTTCTGTGGCGGTAAAATCAGAATTAAGATGGCTGTTCTCAAGTGAATGAATGTCTTGATCCAACGTATCTATTTTATTGTTTCGTA
>JBGVFW010000120.1:0-1640 GCA_045121315.1 Eubacteriales bacterium | reverse complement strand
TAGAAACCATTTCTTCAAGAGTAGCCGTCGCAGGCACGCCCTTGAGGGCTGTCTGCGCCTCTGCTTTCGTATATCCGAGCACCATGAGAGCCTTTTCTGCCTCTTCGTAATTACCGCCGAGGTTTTCCTCCACCGCTATATCCTCGCCCGCGTCGCTTGCGCCGACAACGGCGAATTCTTTTGCAACCTTTTCTTTGAGTTCCAACACTATGCGCTCTGCGCTCTTTTTGCCGATGCCGGAAGCCTTTGATATGGTTTTTATATCCTGTGTAGAAACGGCAAGGGCGAATTTTTCGACGGAGAGGAGCGATAGGATAGACATCGCCGCTTTCGGACCTATGCCCGAAACCGTGATAAGCATTTTGAAAGCGGACATTTCCTCTTTTGTAGCAAAGCCGATAAGGTCCACCGCGTCCTCGCGGATATAAAGATACGTGTAAAGCAATACCTCTTTTTTATCCATGGAAGAAAGCTTGCCGAGCGTGTTATCGCTCACAAGTAACTTATATCCCACTCCTGCGCAGTCCACAACCGCCACGCCCGGCTCGGTAAACATCAGTTCACCGCGAACATAATAAAACATTTTCTTTTCCCTTTCCGTGAAATTACGTCTTTATCCGAGCGCAAATGGAGTGCGCCGATAAAGTTCTCTGCCCGCCTTTAAAGAGGAAAGCAAATCAAAGCAATCTATTTTTTTTCTGATTATAAAAATCGCGTATTTTCGATTCAGAAGTGTGCGCGTGACATATAGCAAGAGCCAGCGCGTCCGCCGTGTCGTCAAGTTTCGGCACTTTATCGAGGTGCAGGAACATTTTCACCATCTCCATGACCTGCCTTTTCTCCGCTCTGCCGTATCCAACGACGGATTGTTTCACCTGAAGCGGAGTGTATTCGAAAAATTCTATATTCTTTTTCATCGCCGCCAAAAGTATTACACCGCGCGCTTCCGCAACGGCGATGGCGGTTTTTTGGTTCGTGTTAAAAAACAATTCTTCGCACGACATACAGTCGGGGTGATATGTATCAATAAGTTCACAGATATCGTCGTAAACCATCTCCACGCGTTTCTCCACGGGTATACCCGTCGGCGTGCGCGAAGCGCCCATGGCAACGAGCTTGAACTTTCCCTTTTCGACGTCTATAACGCCATAGCCGACGATGGCGATGCCAGGATCAATGCCAAGTATTCTCATTATCCACCTCTATCGCCGTGTAAAGACCAACAGCGGAAAACTGCGGGTATTCGAGCAGAAGATAGCAGAAAAATCCTGAAAGATCCGCACCGTCTATGCCGAATATGATGCCGAAAGAGTTTTCCCTGCCGCCCGAAGAAAGGGGCAACGAATATATTTTGCATATTTCCGCACCGAAATAGTCAGCCGCCAAGATTATATTGCCAAGCTCGCTCTGATGCCCAAACGTAATGCGGCATTCGAACATACGCGAGCCTTTGGAATCTATTATATCAAAATTTTTGTAAACGAGCGCAAACCTTGTGCTGCTCTCGCCGTCGTCCGAAACGATATCAGCGGAAAGCACTATGGAAAGCGCATATTTTTCTATAAGTCTGTAAAAGCTGTTAAGTCTGCCGTCAAGCGAATTTTCTACAGGAACTATCGCGTATGTAGATTCCCCTGACG
>JBGVFW010000119.1:0-8089 GCA_045121315.1 Eubacteriales bacterium | reverse complement strand
TATCTCTTCCGTAAGCATGACCTTGGGAATATCGGGCTTTTCCGAAAGCAAATTGTCCTGTGGGAGAATAAGCAAATCGGGGTAAGACGCGAAAGCGTCCTCGATATCTTTCTTTGTAAGCGCGAGATTGGCGCCTTTCGTTATGTAGGTGTGACCGCTTGTGATATCGTTGTAGAGCGTTACGCTCATGCCTGTTTGTTCACCTTTGGCAGTGGACATAAGAGAAAGATCCAAACCGCAGGATTTATAGTATTTTTTCAAACGCTCCCCGTTGGAGTCGTCGCCTATCTTGGTACAGAAAACACAGTTACCGCCGAGCTTTGCTGCAGAGATCGCCGTCATGGCGCTCGCGCCGTAAGGGTGGAAACTGTAGGAAGAACCGTACGTTGTTTTAGCGTCCTTTTGAGGAGGGTTAGTTTTCATTTGCAGATTCATATAACTTTCGCCAAGTACGAGAAGTTTTTTCTTCATTGCTGTTCTACCGCCTTCCGAAAAATATATAAAATTTATAAATCGTTATTTTTTAATTATACAATATACAAAACAAAAAGTAAACAATTAAGAGGGATTTTTTTACGCAAAAATCTAAAAAATGCGGCGCAAGCCGCATTTTTTGCGAATTACTTTTTGCTTGAGGAGAATTTTTCTCTCACTTCGAGCATTTTGCCGCACGTCATAGACGCTTCGGAGCATTTGCCGCGGACGCATGAGGGGCCTGCATTTTTAAAGAGAAGAGGTGCGACCTCGCGCACGAGCATGAGCATCTGTGTTGCAAGCTCACGTATTTCCCACTGTGCGCGGTTGCAGCAACGCAGAGCGAAGAAATTGTAAAGGGAGCGCACGTTCATAGTCATGATGATTCTTGTGTCGCAAGCGTTGGGAAGAACGAAGCGAGCGTCCTCGTTCGCTATCTTTTCGGCGGCTTTTTCAGCCTCTTTTTCGCTCTTGCCTTCGGCGATAAGGCGCTCTCTGTGTGCGTTTTTGAGTATCGTCTGCAAATTTTCATAATGACGCGCATCTTCCTCCATAGCGGCGATAAATTCCGCTTTGGCTTCGGGTATAGCTTCAATTTCGGGAGGTGTTATGTACTCGAAATTGCACTTGGAAACGTAACGCTGACTCTGTACGGAGAAGGAGGCTATTCTATGGCGCGTAAGCTGCGCGAGAAGTGCGCGTGAAACGCCCTCTATACCGAATGTAAAGCTCGCATGCTCAACGGGGCTTTGATGGCCGAGAGAGGTGAGCATATCAAGAAAATTTTCGGTTTTTTCTGGGGTGAGCCCGTCGAGAAGTGTATCTATATCGCTTTTTGCATAACAGAGTTTTGCCGCGGCGGCGACGATCTTGTCTGCGTCAGGAGTGTAGGCAAGAAGTTCAACTTTCATTTTTAATACCTCGTTTTTGTGATTTTTTGTATTTTTTTACGGTGTGCAAAAATTTTGGCAGTTTCATCATACGCGGCAGGCGGGAAGGTTCCTTTAAAAGTCGCCAAAACCATTCAAGCTTGAGTTTTATAAATATTTTCGGTGCTCTCTTTGAGTTGCCCGAATATATGTCGAGACTTCCACCAAGGCAGGCGATGAGCTTGGGTGAGAGCCTGCTTCTGTTTTCGTACGCCCATTTTTCTTGTGCGGGAGCGCCAAGGCATACGAAAAGTATATCGGCGCCACTCTCGTTGATTTGGGCAACGACGTTTTCACTTTCCGTTCCTCTTTTTGAAAAATAGCCGTTCTGTGTTCCTGCAATCTTAAGCTTTAAAAAGCGATTTCGCAGTTTCAAAGCGGCTTTTTGTGCCACACCCTCTTTTCCGCCGAGCAAAAAAAGGGAATAGCCTCGCTCAGACGCAAGGCGTGCGCAGTCCATACCGAATTCGACGCCCGCAACCTTTTCTTTAAGTGGAGTTCCGAGTTTTTTCGAAGCAAGCACCACACCTTCTCCATCCGGAAGAATCACGTCTGCGGAACACACCGCTTGCTTCACGGTTTCGTCCTCTGCACAAAGCTCGGCGATCTCCGCGTTCGGCGTAACGACCACAGTTTGAATGCCTTGCTCTAAACGTGAAAAAGCAAGAAGTGGAGCCTCGTTTTTCGTTATATTATCGAATGGTATATCGAGAATTTTTATTTTTTGCATTATATACCGCCAAATACAAATTTAGTTTCGTATCTTATTTTACCACCAATACGCAAAAAAATCTATAAAAAATCAATATTTTTTAAAAATTCGTGCCTTAAAAGCATGGACATTATATTTTTTATGTGTTATAATTACCTATAAAAACCAATAATATAATTATTTTTATACAGAGGATATCTTGATATGAAAATCAGAACTATCGTTGACCGCAAATACGGAGAAAACTGCTATATCGTTTCCGATGAGGAAAGCGGAGTTTGTGCGGTGATAGATCCCGCTTCATCAGACATTGTGGCAAGTGTAGGTGCGCTTGCCCTTAATCCCGTTTTCGTTTTGCTCACGCACGGACATTTTGACCATATAAGCTCGCTTGACGCTTTCCTTTCCGCATATCATGTTCCGGTGTATCTCCATGGGAACGACGAAGAGTTGCTTACCGACGGTATGAAAAACGCTTCCGTCCTTTTTGAGGGGGTACCCACGCTCTCAAACGCAAAACCCGTGTGTATTGCAGACGGTGAAAAGATACAGGTGGGATCGCTTTGCTTTGAAACAGTACACACGCCCGGGCATACGTCGGGCTGCGTTTGCTATTTTTGCAACGATGCTGTTTTTACCGGCGACACGGTATTCGCCGACGGATATGGCAGAACTGACCTTTACGGTGCGGATCAAGTACAGATGGTTCAGACTATAAAAAATCTCTTGCCGAAGATCGCGGGGAAAACCGTCTACCCCGGACATGGCGCAACAAGAAAATTTTGATTATAACTTTCGGAGGACAATATAAATATGGATTTTAATTATCTTGCTGATTTGCTTTTCCCAAATATAACAGAAACACCTGAGGATATCGAAAAAAGATTTCCTTCCAGAAATCTTCCCGAAGGCGCAAAGGTTACGCGTTTTGCTCCCAGCCCCACCGGATTTGTTCACTTTGGAGGTCTTTTCCCGTCTATGGTTGCGGAACGTCTTGCTCATCAATCCGGCGGCGTGTTCTACCTTCGCATTGAAGACACAGACGCAAAAAGAGAAGTAGAGGGAGCAGCAGAGGGACTTATACGCACGCTTGCAACATACGGCATCAACTTTGACGAAGGAGCTATCATTGACGAAAGCGGCAAAGTTGCCGACCACGGTATTTACGGACCTTACAAGCAAAGTATGAGAGGCCCTATTTATCAGACATTCGCAAAGAAGCTTATCCAAGAGGGAAAAGCATATCCTTGCTTTACTACCGAGGAAGAACTTGACGAGATTCAGCAGGTAAATAAAAAAGAAGAAATAAAAAATACAAACTGGCAGGAAGAAGCTGAGTCTCGCAGAGCAGAAATGCTCGCAAGAAGAAACTTCACAATAGAAGAAGTTGAAGCGCATCTTGCCGCAGGTCATCCTTTTGTAGTTCGTATTCTTGCGAATGGCGATCCTGAAAAGAAGACAAAATTTACCGATCTTGTAAAAGGAGCGCTTGAAATTCCCGAAAATGACGAGGACTTCGTGCTTCTCAAATCAGACGGTATTCCCACTTATCACTTTGCCCACGCAATAGACGACCACTTTATGGGCACGACGCACGTTATCCGCGGTGAAGAATGGCTTCCCAGCCTTGCAAAGCACATTCAGCTTTTCTCCTACCTCGGATTTAAGCTTCCCAAATATATGCACATCGCACAGATAATGCGACTTGATGAAAACGGCAATAAGAAAAAACTTTCAAAACGCGATATGGGTGCCAACATGGACGATTACACAAGAATGGGTTATTCACCAGAAGCTGTTTGCGAATACGTTATGACGCTTCTCAATTCCAACTACGAGGAATGGCACGCACAGAACCCTGACAAGCTCTATACGGATTTCCCATTCAATATCAAAAAAATGTCCGTTTCGGGCTGCCTTTTCGATTTCGGCAAGCTCAATGACGTTTCCAAAAACATCGTTTCCCGCATGAGCGCGGACGAGGTTTACGAAAAGGTTGCCGCATGGGCGCAGAAATTTGACGAAGAATTCGCCGCAGAGCTTACCTCTGACGCGGACTATGCAAAGAAGATACTCGCTATCGGCAGAGGCGGCAAGAAACCGAGAAAAGATATAGCAACATGGATAGATGTCAAACCTTATATGGGATTTTTCTATGACAAATATTTTGCTATGGTAGATTCCTATACGGAAGGCTTTACAAACGAGGATATAAAGAAAACTCTTGTTTCTTTCCTTGAAACGTACGACGCTAAGGACGAGATGAACGTTTGGTTCGATAAAATCAAAAAGATTGCGGACGATATGGGCTTTGCTTCCGATATGAAGGCGTATAAGGCAAATCCGGAAGCATTCAAAGGAAATGTTGCCGATATCAGTTCCTTTATCCGCGTTGCCGTAACGGGCAAGCAGAACGCCCCCGACCTTTATACGGTCATGCAGATTCTCGGCGAGGAAAGAACCCGCGCAAGAATTGAAAATGCAATTAAAGCTCTTTGAGAAAAAGAAAGGATTTTTAATAAAATGAGTGAAGTTTCCAATAACTTTTTGTATGAACTTATAGACGAAGATATCGCAAACGGCAAGGTAAAAGCGGACGAGATACACACTCGTTTTCCTCCCGAACCCAACGGTTATCTTCACATTGGTCACTGCAAAGCGATGATCATTGATTTTGGTACGGCTCGCAAATATGGCGGTAAATGCAACCTTCGCATGGACGACACAAACCCAGCTAAAGAAGATACGGAATTCGTTGACGCTATCAAAGAAGATATAAAATGGCTCGGCTTTGACTGGGAAGACCGTTTTTTCTACGGCTCCGACTATTTTGAAAAAGACTATGAGCTTGCCGTTGGACTTATAAAAAAAGGTCTTGCTTACATTTGCGAGCTCACGCCTGAAGAATTCCGCGACCCGAAATATGCGGGCGACCTTACTCACCCTGCTGTTTCGCCATATCGTGACAGACCGATTAACGAAAGTCTTGAACTGTTTGAACGCATGAAAAACGGTGAATTTCCCGAGGGAAAATATACACTCCGTGCAAAGATAGACCTTGCTTCCGGAAACTTCTGTATGCGCGACCCTGTTATTTACCGTATCAAATATGTTGAGCACCACAGACAGGGAACAAAATGGTGCATTTTCCCGATGTACGACTTCGCGCATCCTATTCAGGACGCGCTCGAAGGCATCACACACTCTCTTTGCTCGCTTGAATACGAAATACACCGACCGCTTTATGATTGGGTAATCAACAACGTTGACCTTGAATACAAACCCTGTCCGCCTCGTCAGATAGAGTTTGCAAGACTTAATCTTACTCACACAGTAATGTCAAAACGTCACCTTCGTTCGCTCGTCGAAAACGGCATCGTTGACGGTTGGGACGACCCCCGTATGCCTACGCTTTGCGGTTTGCGCCGCCGCGGTTACACAGCAGCTTCCATTCTCGATTTTATCGGTAGAATAGGCGTTTCCAAGTCGAATAGTCTTGTTGATATCAGACTTTTGGAAAGCTGTATTCGTGACGAGCTTAATGCAACCGCGCAGAGAAGAATCTGTGTTCCTCATCCGATAAAAGTCGTTATTGACAACTATCCCGAAGATAAGACGGAATATTTCGCGGTTCCCAACAACCCTAACGACCCCGAAGCAGGCACACGTGAAGTTCCTTTCACAAAAGAGCTTTACATCGACGCGGATGACTTCGCGGAAGTCCCCCCCCCTAAATTTTTCCGCATGAAACCCGAAGGCGAAGTTCGCCTTATGGGTGCGTATATTGCAAAATGCGTTGGCATAGAAAAGAACGAGGACGGCTCCGTAAAAGAAATTCACTGCACAGTTGACCTTGAAGCAGGAAACGGCAACCCGCTCGACGGCAGAAAGATAAAGGGTACTATCCACTGGCTCTCCGCGCCCAACGCGCTTGACACAACAGTTATACTTTACGACAATATGTTCACACTTGAAAATGTTGCCGATATGCCTGAAGGTAAAACTTATGCGGACTTCATGAACCCTAATTCCGCTGTTGAAATTAAAGGTGCAAAGGTTGAACCTGCGCTTGCAGACGCAAAATCTGGAGATAAATTCCAGTTCGTGCGCCTTGGATATTTCGCAGTAGACAGCAAATATCCGAACAGATTTAACAGAATAGTTGAGTTGAAGGGAAGTTTCAAGGCATGAATATTGAAAAAACAATAGAAAAGCTTAAAAATAACAATATGGAAACGTTTTTTGCTGCAAATGCGGAGGAGGCACGCAAACTTGTACTTTCCATGATACCCGAGGGCGCTATATGCGCCTCCGGTGGTTCCGCGACCCTTAAAGAATGTGGAATCATTGACGCTATCAAAACGGGTAATTACACATATCTCGATAGAAACGATCCTGCGCTTTCCGCCGAGGAAAAGGAAGCAATTGTAATGCGCGCGCAGACTTGCGACGTATATCTTTCCAGCTCTAACGCGATAACCGAGGACGGCGAGCTTTATAATGTTGATGGAAATTCCAACCGCGTTTCCAATCTGCTGTTTGGACCCAAAAGTGTTATTATTGTTGCAGGTGTAAACAAGATAGTTAAAGACCTCGATGAAGCTATTATCCGTGTAAAGACGATTGCGGCACCTCTTAATTGTAAAAGACTTAACTGCAATACGTATTGCGCTAAAATGGGTAAATGTGTTTCTCTCGCAAACAGTGGAAATATGCCGAAGGGTTGCAATTCCGATGACAGAATTTGTGTAAACTACACGGTCATGTCCCGCCAGAGAAAGAAAGACAGAGTTAAGATCATTCTCGTAAATCAAGAATTGGGATTTTGAGAGGAAAAAACCACGCGGTGTGCGTGGTTTTTTGTTTTTTCAAGAAAGCGCGTATTCTTCTCGTTCGCCTATTCTTTGAGCTGATGCTCTTATCGTTTCTTTTTCCGAGAAAAAGAGCTTTTTGCCGTTCACAAGCTGATATTCTTCATGTCCTTTGCCCGCGAAAAGGATAAAATCGCCGCTCCCTGCCATTTCAAGCGCGCGGTATATCGCTTCGGCTCGGTCGGGAATTTTAATGCATTTTTCGGGCGGAATATCCTCTGCTATCTCGTCGATTATCTCTGATATCGGCTCGTTATCAGGATTGTCACTTGTGATAATGCAAATGTCTGCAAGCTCTCCAGCGGCAAGCGCCATTTCGCGTCTGCGGTGCTTCGTTCTGCCGCCGACGGAGCCGAAAACGCAGATGACGCGGCTAGGCTCATATTCCCGTATCGTGCTGAGGACGTGCATAAGGCTTTTGCCGTTGTGTGCGTAGTCGATAATGCATGTCACGTCGGAAAGTGAAGTCGGAACTATTTCAAATCTGCCTTTAATGCTGACGGTTTCAAGAGCGTGCGCCGCGTCAAAAACACTTACTCCAAAATAACGGCAAACACATATTGCTGCAAGAGCGTTGTAGACCGAAAATTTTCCCGGCACGGGCAGAGTTATGCCCGTAGTTTTTCCGTAATAAACGCAATCGAACGATATACCGAAAATGTTTCCCGCTTTGAAGTTTTCAATGTTTTGAGCGCACACTTCTGCATCTTTTTCTATCCCGTATTTGCGGACTTCGCATACTGCACTTTCGGCGAACTCGTCGGAGTAGGCATCATCCGCATTGATAAAAGCGTATTTTGCATGGCAGAGAAGTTCTTTTTTGCAGGATTTGTAATGCTCAAAATTCGGGTGCTCGGAGGGACCGATATGATCCTCATAGAGATTTGTGACGATGGCGGCATCGAACTCTATTCCGTGTATTCTGCCCATATATACCGCCTGAGAGGAAACCTCCATTGCCACGTATTCTATACCGAGTTCTACCATTTTGGCAAAGTTTTTATATAAAATATAGCTTTCCGGAGTAGAGTTTTCTGTGGGTTCCGTTTTGCCTGCGATTTTTATGCCGATGGTTCCTATTGTAGCGATCTGCCTGTTTACTG
>JBGVFW010000118.1:0-5432 GCA_045121315.1 Eubacteriales bacterium | reverse complement strand
ACGACCTGCACGGCATCATCGGGGAGCGGCAAAACGCGCTCGCAGACAAAGATTTTTACGCCTTTTTCATACGCTTGCTCTGCAAAGTTGTGTCCGTCTGCCTTCGACCCGACTATGCAGAAAAAGACGGTGTTTGGACGCGCTTCGGTGGAATTGTAGACGATATCTTCCACTGGGAGAGCGAGTACATCTGTTTGACCGTATACATCGCGATTGTAAGAAAGGGAATATTTGGTTTGCTCGATAATGTAGAGAAGTGTTTTCATTTTTTATTCCTGGTTTTTCTTTTTTATGTAACTATTCGCGGAATTACTCAATTCGTGCTTGCAGAGCTTGACACATTTGGCTGCGAGGATGGCGAGAGAATCTATAAAATTATATTTTTCGTATTCTTCTTTTTGTTCGATGAGCGAAAGTTCCGTACATCCGAGCACGATGGCGTCACATCCCTTGAAGTAAAGTTCATCGGCAACGCTTGAAAAGCTAAAATGCGGGGACGGAAGCGATTTTTTTAGGCTTTGATATATGATTTTATTAAGCGTTTGCTGTCCGCGTTCGGAGAGAATTTCAAAATCCAAGCCTAGCTCTGTACAAGCGTTTTGGTAGATTCCTGCAAGGACGGTGCCCTCTGTCGCCATGATGCCGAGTTTATTTGAGCCGAGATATGCAGCAAATTTGGCGGCTTCGAACGCCGTGCGTATAATTGGCACGGCGGTTATCTTTTGCAGGTCCGCGAAAAAATATTCCGCTGTGTTGCAAGGAATTGCGATAACGTCCGCTCCCATGCGAGAGAGAGTTAAAACCGAATTTTGCATTGCTGTTAGCGGATTTTCACGGCTTTTGCCTGTGATAAACGCGGTTCTGTCTGGCGTGGAGGCTGCACTATGGAGGATTATGTCAATGTGATCTTGGTCGCACTCAGCTTTAGTAAAGCTTGTGACGAGAGAATAAAACCGTGCGCTCGCGGCGGGGCCAAGCCCGCCGAGCACACCGAGGGTAATTTTTTTCATGCTGACGCCTTATTTGTATATTTTATATTTTTTAAAGTAACGCATATTGTGTATATAAACGAAGCATGAGCGAAGGAGATTAAATCTCATATCGTGGGGGTAAAAAAGCGTTGACATGGATTTGCCGCTTGACACAAGCTCTTTTACTTTCTGCTCCGTATTTTTATCCGATATATAGCTATATATGATTTTTTTTGGTACGGTATGCCAAAAAAATTCTCCGCGGCATATATTTTTTTCATTTTCAAAAGATGAGTGCCTGTCATTAACTATAAGCCGAGCAATATTTTCACCCGAAGCTGTGACGTAATAATTGCTCCTTCCTTGGCGTAAGTTTATTTCAAAAACTCTGAACGAGCCGTCGCGCTCGTCGAGCTTGATATCGAAATTAGAGAACCCTTTGTAGCCTATTTCTTCAAGAAAAGAGCAGAGCTTTTCCATTATCTCCTCATGGTATTCAGTGAGAATGGCAACATGATTTCCAAGACCTTTCGGCGTGTGCTCACCTAAAAGAACGTGTCCCATGCACATCATGCGAACTTTTGAGTTTCGGTCGGAATATGCAGTAAGAACGTACATACTGTCTTCACCTCCAGGGATGTATTCCTGCAAAATAAGAGTATCTCCGTATCCCGATGAGTATATATCGGAAATAATAATTTTCGCATCAGCCTGTGTTCCTGCGAGATAAACTTTCTGCATACCTTCGAACGGATTACGCCAATATTCAATGGAGCTGGACGGCTTGATGATTATTGGATATTTGAAGCCGAGCGAGTTTTCGTAGAGTTCTGAAAAGTCGCTTTCAAAGCGGAATATTTTTGTTTTTGGGTAAGGCAGATTGTGTTTTTCACACATTTTATAAAATGCTTCTTTTGATATCAGCTTTTTGGCTAGTTCCTGCGAAGGACAGGAGAAAAAATAGTGTCTTTTAAGAAAATCGCGGTTTTTGATGATGGCTTCTTGATATTCATCCGTACAGCCCAAAAGGTAGAGCTCCTCACCGCGATGTTCGCACGCGAAAGAGAGAAGAGTTTCTCGCAGAACGTCATCTGACGCGAGGTCGTCTACTTTTTGAAAGATTATGATCTTGCTGTATTCTGTTTCTCCGATTGAATATTTGCCGAAAGCATATGATCTCACGCCGTAGGCTTCGTGAAAGGCGCGAGCCACACTATAACAGTTGAGATCCGCACCGAGCAAAACAGGAGTTATCTTGTTCATATATATAACCATTCCTTTTTTGAGGGTATGCTTTTAGTATGCCGAAAAACAGAGAATTTAAAGATGCTTTGGAAAAATCTATTCTATTTTTTTGTAATGATTGTGTTGGCACGCTGTTACAAAGACTCTGTAAATTGCCTTTGGGCTCAACGCATGATCATGTACCATATGAATAAATACAAAAAACAACCCCGTATCGCGGGGTTGTTTTTTGTTTAGATTAAATTCGAATAGAATTACGCTTCTGCGGGAGCGCCAACAGGGCAAGTGCTTTCGCAAGCACCGCAGCTGAGACAAGCGTCTGCGTCGATTTCATATTTTCCGTCGTTTTCGGAAATAGCGCCAACAGGGCAAGCATCTGCGCAAGCACCGCAACCAATGCATTTTTCTTTGTCAATTTTGTATGCCATAATAGAAACTCCGTTCTCGACGGCTCTGAAATAAGTAATATGCTCGGTACCCAGCCGCCGTTGAATACCTCTACAAAAATATTCTATCACATTTTTTGAAAAAGTCAAATGTATAATTGAATTTAATTGCATTATTTTGAAAAAAGATTTAGTGATTTGTGTGTAGAAAGTACAAAAACTTCCGATGTTGTTAAGTTCATAAGTATATGGCAATTTATTCGAGATGATAAAAGGAATAAAATTCTCGCACAGAGAAAAAATATTTTTTGAAAGAAGGGAGAATTTCTTATGAAAATGGACAAAGAAACATACAAAAAATACGCTAAGAAGCGCGCTCCGTCGTCGCCTTTGCTCAAGGATATGGCGTGGGCGTTTCTTGTGGGAGGTCTTATCTGCGCTTTTGCCGAGGGGCTCTATAACTTGTATTTGTATTTAAATATTGAGGAAGAGATCGTAAAAACGCTTGTACCTGTAACGCTTGTTTTTATTGCCTCGCTTACAACGGGTATAGGCATTTTTGACGACCTTGCAAAACGCGCAGGAGCTGGGACTCTCGTGCCTATCACGGGATTTTCTAACGCCGTGATCTCTCCCGCACTCGACGACAAGAGTGAAGGTTTGGTTATGGGTGTAGGGGCAAAGATGTTTACAATAGCGGGACCTGTTATCGTTTACGGCGTTATATCTTCCGTTATTTATGGTGTAATATATTGGCTTATTGGGGTGATATCATGAACTTGAAAATTTTAAATAATCCTCCGTCTATAATTGGTTATGCCTCCGTAGTGGGAAGACGAGAGCACGAAGGCCCACTTTCTGATGATTTTGATTTGCACGATCCCACGGAAAAGTTTGGCACCGAAACTTGGGAAAAAGCCGAAAGTGAGATGCAGAGGCTCGCTATGAACCTTGCACTCTCAAAGGCAAATATCAGAGGAAATGACCTTGATGCGATATTCGCAGGCGATCTTATGAACCAATGCGTTGGCTCATCGTATGGCGTTGAATGCTTTAACAGACCGTTTTTCGGGCTATACGGGGCGTGTTCGACTTTTGCAGAAGGAACAGTGCTTGGCTCGCTTCTTATCGATAGCGGCGCATTTTCAAAGTGTGGTGTTATCGCTTCATCTCACTTTTGTACAGCGGAGCGTCAGTTTCGCTATCCGCTCGAATACGGCGGACAGAGAGCGCCTACCGCTCAGCGCACCGCCACGGCGGCAGGGTCGTTTGTATTGTCCAAAGAGGGAGAGGGGCCCTTCGTGCGCGAGGTTTTGCCGGGAACGATAGTTGACCTAGGCATTACCGATATAAACAACATGGGCGCGGCTATGGCCCCCGCCGCGTACGATACGCTGACCAAATATTTCGAGGAAACGGGCAAAAGCCCCGATAAATTCGACCTTATTGTGACGGGCGATCTTGGCAGAGAGGGTCACGGCATAATATGCGATTTTATGAAAAACGCGGGTTACGATATGAGCAAGGTTTACAACGACTGCGGGCTTATGCTTTATAATGCGGCAACGCAGGATATGCACGCGGGAGGCTCGGGCTGCGGTTGCAGCGCTTCCGTTATGGCGGGTCATATTATGAAGCGATTTGAAAAAGGGAAGATACACGATATGCTGTATATCGCCACGGGAGCGCTCATGAGCCCTGCAAGCTTGCAACAGGGCAGGAGCATACCGGGGATTGCACATCTTGTGCGAATATGCGATTCAAGGAGTAAAGAATGACGTTATTTTGGGATTTATTAAAAGCATTTCTCGTCGGCGGCGCTATCTGCGCTATAGTACAGATTTTTATAGATAAGACTTCGCTCACACCCGCGCGAATACTTGTTTGTCTTGTAACGCTAGGTGTTATTCTGGGTGCAGTGGGCGTGTACGAGCCGTTTATCGATTTTGCGGGATGCGGCGCCTCAACTCCTCTTACTGGTTTTGGCAGTACGCTTGCCGCGGGCGTGCGCAAAGCGGTTGATGAAAAAGGGCTTATCGGTGCTCTCACGGGCGGACTTACAGGCAGCGCGGGGGGTATTACCTCTGCGGTATTCTTCGGGTACTTTTTTGCTCTCATATTCCGTTCTAAACCGAGGGATTGAAGAGTTATTACTTGACAACGATATCTTTATATGATAGAATATAAATGTTAATGAAAGGGTGGTGAATGATATGATATTTTTGAAAATTCGATTTGAAAGCATCTATCATTCGGAATATCCTGATTTAGGGTGACTTTAAGGATAATTGATTTGTAGAAAATTAAGTGTTCTCTTATCGGAGAACACTTTTTTGTTGCCTATTGAGGAGATTTTAATGATAGAAAATTTATTCATTACGGATTTTGAAAATCCTTGTTTTACTCAGGCTTTTAAAACATATTTTTCAGAGCTTGGAATTAGAATAAAAAATTGGGATAAGCTATGGGAAGAAATGAATTCGGATAGTAATTTTGCTTTTATCAAAGTAATCGATAATCGAAAAGCGTTAGGATTTATTCAATGCCAAATTATCAAATCACAAAGTTGGTTTTTTGAAGAAAAATGCGGCTTTATTCGTGAATTTTGGGTTGATAAGGAACATAGGAATTTAGGATACGGTTCGGAACTTTTATCTCTTGCGGAAAATTATTTTTATGAGAATAATATTAAACGATATATTCTAACTACTGACACAGCAGAAAATTTTTATATCAAAAACGGATATAAAAAGCGTACTGATATTATCGCAAAAAATAAAATGACTGTATTTGCAAAGGAACATTTACATTGAAATGATTTTGAGAGTGT
>JBGVFW010000117.1:0-3004 GCA_045121315.1 Eubacteriales bacterium | reverse complement strand
AATCTTTAATACTCAAAAGCCCTTCATACATAAACGAATATTTTCCCGTGGAAACATCTATCACATAGGTTTCGCCATCATCTTCGAAGCTTACAAACTCTCCAGATTTTATCGTTGATATAGCGACATTTACATCGTTTTTCGTTATATGACTGTAAATGCCCCAACATGAAAAAAATGCCGCACAAAAAGCAAGTGCCAAAGCACCAAGCTTCGTAAGAGTCAGTTTATTTACAAATATGCACAACACAAGACAAACGGCAAGGCCAGCAAATATATAGATTGCGAAAGGATAATTAAGCGATGCACTAACACCGTGAATGTCTGAGATACGCTCCGCAAGCGCGATAACCACTTTTGCAACGTTTTTACACAAAAACGTCACAACGTCCGATGCGTACGGCACATATGAAAAAGGGACAAAAAAGATACACAGTACAAGCAAAATCGTCGCAAGCGGCAAAAACACGAAATTCGAAAGAATGCCTACAACAGAAATCTCGCCAAATGCACAATATGACACGGGCAACGTAAAAAAGAAAGCCGCGAGACTCATCGTAAGTATGCCGTAAAAATATTTGCAAACAGAGTGGAACGCGCGCAGAAATTTGTTTTTAAGCGGCTTTTTCCACTTATAAAACAGCGCATCCGTTGCGGGGCGAACGAGAATTATTCCCAAGGTTGCGCTCACTGAGAACCAAAATCCCACATCATACACCGCGTTCGGATTAAATAGCGCGATGCAGAATACCGCTATCATAAGCGATGTGAGCGAATCGTTTTGCTCCCCCACTATATCTGCAAGAAACACTGCAGTTAGCATTATCGCAGCTCTCACCACCGAAACCGAAAGTCCCGTAAAAAGCGCAAAACCCCAGCACGAGACAATAAGTATAATATTTCTATATCTCTTTTTTACAAAATTTTTCAAAAGGAAATCTAGCGTTTGCGCCACGATAGAAAGGTGCAGTCCGCTCAGCGCGAGCAAATGTGATATCCCGACGCGTGAAAAATCAAGCCTCAATCCTTTGCTGACATAAGTCCTATTACCCAAAATTAGCGCTGCGCAAAAACCGCCGACCTCTTCGCCAAGAATATTTACCATGCGTTTTGATAGGTATTCGTTTGTAGTATAGAGATAATAAGCTAGATCTTTCTCTCCTCTTTTACGAAATTCCACCGTCTGCGTCTCGGCACATACGAATATACTTTTCCCTTTCAGATATACGGTTTCTTCCGACGCTTCGCTGAACGTCGCATCAAATGAGATCATATCGCCGTATTCAAAAGCTGATACGCCGTCTATCTCAAGTGCTGCAGAAAAATCCGCTGCCTTGCCATCAATTCCGGTAACATCAACATGATAAGACGAAGAATATGCGCCTATGTATGAAACCTTAGTTATCTTGGCTTTTATCTTGTGAGTCTCTCCGTCCACATAAGAAAGCGGGTCTTCGTTCCTTGCTGAAACATTTTTTGCATATAAGATGGAGCACGAAGAAATCAAAACTGTAAGCATGAGGAAAATCACGCTTCCTGCGCGGATTTTTTCGCTTAACAATCCACCGATAACAAGGCATAAGATCGAAAGCACAATGCCTATTATAGCGATGTACGGACGCAATAACGGAACCAACACATAAACAGAAAAAAGCGCGAACGCGAGAAACAAAAGAAGAAATAACTTTCTAATTTTAAAATTCTTCATTGTAATTCACTCAAATCGAGTAGGCGAAATTTAATACACCTCTCACACCACCGTACGTGCCGTTCGGCATACGGAGGTTCAATTCAAAATTAATATGTTACGCTTTGGCGTAATAATCAGAAAGACTGACTAAGCCTCGCTTGGTCAGTTTTTCTTTGGAAATGGCTCGCGTGAGAACAGATTTTGTTGCTACAAGTTGGTAACGGTCACCCCAATTTGCAACCTTGTGTGCAAGCCATTCGGGGACTCCGAGCTTTAATAGTCCCCATAGCCTTTTGCTCGCCACTTTCCACTGTTTTCAAATTATCACCCTGCTCATCTATGCTGTGAAGCTTGTTCTTCATTGAGCCTTTACGGAAGTAATTTATCCATCCTATCGTTACCTCGTTAATCTTCTTAATTCGGTGTGTAAGATCTCTTTTGCATAGTGCTTTGAGCTTTCTTTTGAGCTTTTGCACGGAATCGTTATGGGGTCCTGCTTTCCATTCCTCTTTGTCTTTCCAAAATCCGAAGCCAAGATATTTGAGTTTGCTTGGAGGTGTTACCTTTGTTTCGGTTGCATTTACCTTTAGTCCAAGTTTTCTCTCTATCCAATCGGTTATGGAAACCTCCCTGTGGACTTTCACCGCCAAGTGATTGCTCATGCCGAGCGCACTACTAGAAAAAAGGCAGAGCGGGTCTGCCTTTTTTTCATTTTTTATATGTTAAGCAAGCTCAGAGAGACGTTTGTCAAGCTCTGCTTTGTGCTCTGCGTAACCGGGTTTGTCGAGGAGCGCGAACATATTTTTCTTGTAAGATTCAACGCCCGGCTGGTTGAAGGGATTAACACCGATAGTGTAACCGGAAACCGCAACAGCTTTTTCAAAGAAGTAAACAAGGTAGCCGAAATCAAACGCGCTCTTGCTTGTGAGCGTGATGGAAAGGTTGGGGACATCACCGTCTGTATGAGCAAGAACAGTGCCGAGGTGTGCTTTCTGGTTTACAAAGTTGAGAGATTTACCTGCAAGAAAGTTAAGACCGTCTGCGTTTTCAGCGTCATAAGGAATGTTAATGCCGTCTTCAATATCGATATTGATAACAGTTTCAAACATGAGTCTTGTTCCTTCCTGAACGAACTGACCCATAGAGTGAAGGTCTGTCGTATAAGTAACGGACGCGGGATAAAGACCCTTCCCATCTTTGCCTTCGCTTTCGCCAAAGAGTTGTTTCCACCATTCGCAAGTCATAGCAACAGCGGGATCGTTTACAGCGAGCAATTCAATAGATTTGCCACGGCGGTTGAGAATGTTGCGGATA
>JBGVFW010000116.1:0-21308 GCA_045121315.1 Eubacteriales bacterium | reverse complement strand
CACGCTCAACGCTATGGGCTGCAACGTAACGGTGCTTCCCGCAAAAGCTACGGCAGAGGAAGTTGAAAAAATGGCTCCCGACGGCGTGCTCATTTCTCAGGGCCCCGGCAATCCCGCGGACGCGGCAGGCGTCGTTGAGCTTATCAAAGAGCTCCGCGGCAAATACCCCATGTTCGGCGTTGGTCTTGGATGCCAGCTCATCGCTCTTTCCTACGATGCGAAAACTTCCAAGATGAAGTTCGGTCACCACGGCTGCAACCACCCCGTTAAAAACCTTGCAACAGGCAACATCGAAACTGTGGGTCAAAACCACAATTACGTTGTTGACGCAGACAGCATCGGCGGCACAGACCTTGAAGTTACGCACGTAAACATTCTCGACAAAACGGTCGAAGGAGTTAAGTGCGAAAAAGACCGCGTATTTGCAGTTCAGTTTGAGCCCACGACTATGTCGGGGCCCAACTGCCGCGCAAATCTTTACGAACAGTTTATCGCTCTTATGAAGGAGGGCAAATAATTATGCCGAAGAGAACAGACTTAAAGAAAATACTTGTTATCGGTTCCGGCCCTATCGTTATCGGTCAGGCTGCCGAATTCGACTATGCAGGCACACAGGCGTGCCTCGCACTT
The DNA here is from genome assembly GCA_045121315.1 of Eubacteriales bacterium. Classification (GTDB taxonomy): domain Bacteria; phylum Bacillota; class Clostridia; order Oscillospirales; family CAG-272; genus UMGS731. Next base: position 20,678 of record JBGVFW010000116.1, on the reverse strand, counting down.
AAAGAAGAAGGCTATGAAGTAGTCCTTGCAAACTCCAACCCCGCTACTATCATGACAGACACGACTATCGCTGACAAAATATACATGGAACCCCTCACGCTTGAATACGTTGCAAAGATACTCCGCTACGAACGCCCCGACGCTATCGTTCCCGGTATCGGCGGTCAAACGGGTCTTAACCTTGCAATGCAGCTCGAAAAGAAAGGTATTCTCCGCGAATGTGGCGTAGAGCTCCTCGGTACGAGCAGCGAATCCATCGAGCGCGCGGAAGACCGCGAAGGCTTTAAAAAGCTCTGCGAAGAGCTTGGTGAGCCCGTTCTTCCCTCCCTTATCGCTCACACTATCGAAGAAGGTCTTGCAGCAGCGGAAGAGATCGGCTACCCCGTAGTTCTTCGCCCCGCGTTTACGCTTGGCGGTACAGGCGGCGGCTTCGCGGACAACCCCGAAGAATGTACGGAGCTTCTCAAAAACGGTTTGAAGCTCTCCCCTGTTTCCGAAGTCCTCGTTGAAAAGAGCATTAAAGGATATAAAGAGATCGAATACGAAGTAATGCGCGACGCAAACGACACCGCCATTGCTATCTGCAACATGGAAAACGTAGACCCCGTTGGTATCCACACGGGCGACTCCATCGTTGTCTGCCCCACGCAGACGCTCACAAGCAAAGAATGTAATATGCTCAAAGAAAGCGCACTTAAGATAATTCGTGCGCTCAAGGTTGAAGGCGGCTGTAACGTACAGTTCGCGCTCGACCCGCATTCCTTTGAATACTACCTCATCGAAGTTAATCCCCGCGTTTCCCGTTCCTCCGCGCTCGCGTCTAAAGCCAGCGGCTACCCCATTGCAAGAGTTACAGCGAAGATCGCTGTCGGCATGACACTCGACGAGATCCAGCTTGCAAGCGCTCCTGCGGCTTGCGAACCCACTATCGACTACGTAGTTGCTAAGTTTCCCCGCTTCCCGTTCGATAAATTCGCAGCGGCTAACAACAAGCTTTCCACACAGATGAAAGCAACGGGCGAAGTAATGAGCCTTGGCAGAACGCTTGAAGAATGTATGCTCAAAGCTATCCGCTCCCTTGAGATCGGCGTTTGCCACATCTATATGAGCAAGTTTGACAGCTACACGGTAGACGAGCTTATGAAATATATCGCTATCGGCACGGACGACCGCTTCTACGCCATTGCAGAGCTTATCCGCCGCGGCGTTGATATCAGCCTCATAGAAGACGCAACGAAGATCGATATGCTCTTCCTTGAAAAGATTAAAAACATCGTTCTTATGGAAACAGTCGTTAAAGACTCTCCCAAGGACGTTGAAGTCCTCCGCGAAGCTAAGAAAATGGGCTTCTCCGATAAATTCATCGCAAAACTTTGGAACTGCCCCGAGGTTGAGGTTTACAACCTTCGCAGAGCGAACGGCATCGTTCCCGTTTACAAGATGATAGACACCTGCGGCGCGGAATTCGCAAGCTACGTTTCCTATTTCTACTCCACATACGAGCACGAAAACGAATCCGTCGTTTCCGACAAGAAGAAGATCATCGTTCTCGGTTCCGGTCCTATCCGTATCGGTCAGGGCGTTGAATTTGACTATTCTTCCGTTCACGCTATCAAGACTATCAAGGCTTCCGGCTATGAAGCTATCATAATCAACAACAACCCCGAAACGGTTTCCACAGACTATACAACGAGCGACAAACTCTATTTCGAGCCTCTTACGGTCGAAGACGTTATGAACATCATCGAGCTTGAAAAACCCGACGGCGTTATTGCTTCTCTCGGTGGTCAGACAGCTATCAACCTTGCCGCTCCTCTTACGGAACGCGGCGTTAAGATCATCGGTACGGACGCGGAAGCGCTCGACAGAGCAGAAAACCGCGACTCCTTCGAAAAAGTGCTTGAAGCTCTCGACATTCCTCAGCCTAAAGGCAAAGCCGTTACAAAGATCGAAGACGGCGTTGCGGCTGCGGCAGAGATCGGATACCCTGTTCTCGTTCGCCCCTCCTTCGTACTCGGCGGCAGAGCTATGCAGATCGTAGCAAACGAAGAAATGCTCCGCCATTATCTCAAGACAGCCGTTGAGATCGATGAGGACAAGCCCGTTCTCGTTGACAAATATATCTCCGGTAAAGAAGTTGAAGTTGACGCTGTCTGCGACGGCGAAAACGTATTCGTTCCCGGTATCATGGAGCTTGTAGAACGCACGGGCGTACACTCCGGCGACTCTATCTCCGTTTACCCCTCCTTCACTCTTTCCGATAAAGTCAAAGAAACTATCCTCGATTACACTAAAAAGCTCGGTCTTGGCATAGGTATCGTAGGTCTTTACAATATTCAGTTCATCGTTGATAAGAACGAAAAAGTCTACATCATCGAAGTTAACCCCCGTTCCTCCAGAACGGTTCCGTTCCTCTCCAAATCCACAGGTTACTCCCTTGCCGATATCGGTACGCTTGCAATTCTCGGCAAGACACTTCCCGAGCAGGGCATTACAACTATCTACCCCGAAGAAAAGAAACGCCATTACGTTAAAGTTCCCGCGTTCTCCTTCTCCAAGCTCCGCGGTCTTGACGCATACCTCTCCCCTGAAATGAAGTCCACCGGCGAAGCTATCGGTTATGACGACAGCCTCAACCGCGCGCTCTACAAAGCTCTTCAGGCTTCCGGTATGCAGGTCATGAACTACGGTACTGTATTTGCAACTATCGCAGACGCAGACAAGGAAGAAGCGCTTCCTCTTATCCGCCGCTTCTATAACATGGGCTTCAACATTGAGGCGACAGAAGGCACTGCGGCATTCCTCAAAGAACACGGCATCCGCACCCGCGTAAGAAAGAAGATAAGCGAAGGCAGCGAAGAAATTCTCGATTCTATCCGTCAGGGTTACGTAACTTACGTTATCAACACGAGAAACCTCGACGCTTCCGGCACAACGTCAGACGGCTTCCAGATCCGCCAGTGTGCAACGGAAAACAACGTTTCCATCTTCACATCTCTCGACACACTCAAAGTTCTCCTCGACGTACTTGAAGAGCAGACGATCTGCATCTCCACTATCAACTGAAAGGACACAAAATGACAGAAAGTATTTTTACGATAAAATCTAACGAAAAAATCGCAAAAAACACATACAAAATGATCCTCACGGGCACAGCCGACGGCTGTGCCCCCGGAAAATTCGTCAATATCAAGATTGACGGTCTTTTCCTACGCCGCCCCATCTCCGTTTGCGAAGGCGACAGTGAAAACCTCACGCTCGTTTACAAGGTAGTTGGCGAAGGCACCGAAAAAATGGCTCAGATGAACGCAGGCGAAAAACTCAATATTCTCGCATACCTGGGCAACGGCTATGACCTTTCAAAGAGCGGCGATGCTCCGCTCCTCATTGGTGGCGGCGTTGGCGTCCCTCCCCTTTACATGTGCGCTAAAAAGCTCATCGCAGAGGGCAAAGAAGTTACCGTTATCCTCGGTTTCAACACAGCGGACGAAGTTTTCTATAAAGAAGAGTTTGAAGCTCTCGGCGCGAAAGTGTTGATTGCAACGGCAGACGGAAGCGTCGGCACAAAGGGATTTGTAACGGACGCTATGAAAAACGTGGATACTTATTCCTACTTCTACACCTGCGGCCCCGAACCCATGCTCAAAGCGGTATATAACGCAACGGCAACATCGGGTCAGTTCAGCTTCGAAGAGCGCATGGGTTGCGGTTTTGGCGCGTGCGTCGGCTGCACCTGCAAAACGAAATACGGCAACAAGCGCATCTGCAAAGACGGCCCCGTACTTGTTAAGGAGGAGATCATATGGTAAACACGAAAGTTACTCTTTCGGGCGTGACGCTCGATAACCCCATCATCCCCGCCAGCGGCACATTCGGCTTCGGCTATGAAATGGCAGAGTTTTACGACATCAATATGCTCGGCACATTCTCTTTTAAGGGAACGACGGCAGAGCCTCGCTTCGGGAACCCTACTCCCCGTATCGCGGAAACGCCATGCGGTATGCTCAACGCGGTAGGTCTTCAGAACCCGGGCGTTGAAAAAGTTATCGCAGAAGAGCTGCCCAAGATGGAAAAGGTATTCCACAAAAAAGTTATGGCGAATATCGGCGGTTTTTCCGTTAAGGAATACGCCGAAACAGCAGAAAAGCTCGACGCGGTAGAAAGCGTTGGCTTGCTTGAAATAAACATCAGCTGCCCCAACGTTCACGGTGGCGGCATCAGCTTCGGCACAGACCCAAAAGCGGCGTATGAAGTTACAAAGGCTGTTAAAGCCGTAACAAAAAAACCCGTTTACATGAAGCTTTCCCCCAACGTCACAGACATCGCGGAGATCGCGCGTGCTTGCGAAGCCGCAGGTGCGGACGGCGTTTCCCTCATCAACACTCTTATGGGTATGCGCATTGACCTGCGCAGAAAAACGCCCATTATCAAAAACAAAACGGGCGGTCTTTCCGGCCCCGCCATCTTCCCCGTTGCGGTAAGAATGGTTTATCAAGTTTACGACGCTGTTAAGATTCCGATCATCGGTATGGGCGGCGTTCAGAGCGCGGAAAACGTTATCGAGCTTATGCTCGCGGGCGCGACAGCCGTTGAAGTGGGCGCGGCGAACCTCGTTTCCCCCTACATCTGCCGCGACATTATAAACGATCTTCCCGCAGTTATGGAAAAATACGGCATCACAAATCTTACAGACATAATAGGAGGAGCACACTAATGGGAAAAGACGTAATTATCGCTTGTGACTTTGACAGCGCGGAAAAAGTTTTTGCATTTCTAGATAAATTCACAGACGAAAAACCCTTTGTAAAAATCGGTATGGAACTTTACTATGCGGAAGGTCCCTCTATCGTTAAAGAGATCAAAAAGAGAGGACACAAAATATTCCTCGACCTCAAACTCCACGATATCCCCAACACAGTTAAAAAATCCATGGCGGTTCTTTCCCGCCTCGACGTTGATATGACAAATCTCCACGCCGCCGGCACTTGCCGTATGATGGAAGCGGCTATTGAAGGACTTACTCGCGAAGACGGCACACGCCCCATGCTCATCGCCGTAACACAGCTCACGTCCACAGACGAAGAAACGATGAAAAAAGACCTTCTTATCGAAAAGCCCATCGCAGACGTTGTTATGCACTATGCTCACAACGCGAAGATGGCAGGGCTTGACGGTGTTGTTTGCTCTCCCCTTGAAGCAGGCAAGGTTCACGAAACCTGCGGCGCAGGCTTCGTAACGGTAACACCCGGCGTTCGCTTTGCAGACGGCGACATCGGCGACCAGAAACGCGTTATGACACCCGCAGAAGCGAAAAAGATCGGCTCCGACTACATCGTTGTCGGCAGACCCATCACAGCGGCTCCCGACCCCGTTGCCGCATACAAGAGATGCGTTGCGGAATTCGTTGACTAAGTTACCTTTCTTGAAAGAAAGGTAACCCAAAGAACTTTCCTTGAAAAAACAGTAATTTTTTGCAAAAAACATACCGCGTGTAAATAAATTTAAAGTTTACTTTGATTATTACGCGCTAGGTTTAAAGCAGATGAGCAAATGACCTGCGCGAGATTCCGTGCATTTTTTGCGAGCCACAGCGAGTGAAAAATGTGCGGTTGCGCACGGCAAACCGTTCTCCGCTTCGCTAACCGATAAACCAGAACGGTTTTTTATCTTTTTGCAACTTTTTCTTTAAACAAGAAAAAGTTGACTATTACACTTAAAGGAGATATAACAATGGAATCTTACAAAAGAGAGTTTATACAGTTCCTCGAAAGCGCAGGCGTGCTTAAATTCGGCGATTTCACAGCTAAAAGCGGCAGAAAAATCCCCTATTTCATAAATGCAGGCGAAATAAAAACAGGCGAACAAATCGCAACGCTCGGCGAATTCTACGCAAAGAGCTACCTTGAAAAAGTAGGCAACAAGAGAACGGTTCTCTATGGTCCAGCTTACAAAGGCATCTCCATCGCAGTTTCTTCCTCTATCGCCCTTGCAAAAGGCGGACTTAATGTTCCCTTCTTCTTCAACAGAAAAGAAGTTAAAGACCACGGCGAAGGCGGCATTTTCGTAGGCTATGTTCCCAAAGCAGGCGAAGAAGTCGTTATCGTCGAAGACGTTATAACGGCAGGCACGGCTATCCGCGAAAGCATGGCTAACCTTTCCACACTGGAAGGAGTAAAGATCGCCGCTACGTTCGTTATGGTAGACCGCAAGGAAGTCGGCAAAGGTGGAGTTAAATCCGCTATGGCTGAGATCGAAGATGAATTCGGATTCCCCGTTTACTCCGTTGTAGACGTTTACGACATCATCGAATACCTCGAAGAGGACAGCAAAAACGCAGAAAACGTTGAACGCATCAAAAATTACCTTGCCATCAACGGTGCAAAAGCGTAAATCCATTTTCAATGAACGGAGACTCTGACTATGAGAAGTCTTATCGATATACTTGACCTTACAACAGAAGAGCTTGACGGTCTTATCGCAACGGCGGCAGACATCAAAGATAACCCCGAAAAATATGCGGACAAATGCCGTGGCAAAAAGCTCGCAACGCTCTTCTTCGAACCCTCCACGAGAACCAGACTCAGCTTTGAAGCCGCTATGTACGAACTCGGCGGAAACGTACTCGGTTTCTCCGAGGCTAAATCATCCTCCGCTTCAAAAGGCGAAAGCATGGCAGACACAGCTATGGTCGTAAGCGGTTATGCGGACATTATCGCTATCCGCCACCCCAAAGAGGGCGCGCCCCTCGTTGCTTCTCAGCACGCATATGTGCCGATCATCAACGCAGGCGACGGCGGTCACAACCACCCCACGCAGACCCTTGCCGACCTTTTCACGATAAAATATGAAAAAGGCAGATTTGAAAACCTCACGGTCGGTCTTTGCGGCGACCTCAAATTCGGCAGAACGGTTCACTCGCTCATCGCCGCTCTTTCACGCTACACGGGCGTGAAATTTGTGCTTATCTCCCCGCAAGAGCTTCGTATTCCCAGCTACGTTAAACACGAAATATTGGGTAAAACGGACCTTGAATACGTTGAAACGGCAAGCCTTGAAGAAGCGCTTCCCGAACTTGACGTGCTCTATATGACGAGAATTCAGCGCGAGCGTTTCTCTGATGCCGACGAATACGAACGCCTTAAAGACAGCTATATCCTCACGGAAAAAATGCTCGAAAAAGCGAAGAGCGATTTGTGCATCATGCATCCGCTGCCCCGCGTAAACGAAATTTCCGTAGCCGTTGATAAAGACCCCCGCGCTTGCTATTTCAAGCAGACGCTTTACGGCAAATATATGCGCATGGCGCTCATTCTCTTCCTGCTCGATGAAAAGCAGAAAAATGCCCCTGCAAAGGTTATAAACAGGAGACTTTCCTATAACTACATTTGCAAAAATCCCAATTGCATCACCTCCACAGAACAGGAGCTACCGCAAATATTCTGGTGCGTAAACGAAGAGGAAAATATTTATCGCTGTATATGGTGCGAAAGCAAAGCAAAATAATAAAAAGGTCACGAAAGTGACCTTTTTATTATTTTGAGAAAGGCAAACGTTTCTTTGGAACAAAAACGCTATGCAGTTTTTGAAATTGTTTTATTCGCGCTTTTCTTTGTTTAAAAAGGGCAAGCAAAAATAATATGGAAAAGAACGCTTACGCGTTCTTAAACTTATTATATCAGGCTTTTTCTTTTTGAAAGTGAGCATTCCGAAAAGCCTAAATGGCTATTCGGAATTAGCGAAAGGCGAAGCCGTGTTCTCAGCTTTACCTTGGAAAAAGAAGCAAAAAAACTGCAGAGTTTTTGCTTATTTTTTGTAACTTTTTTCTTTCAAAATGAAAAAAGTTAATAAAATAGTTCAAGACCGCAAAGCGGTCTTGTTCAAATTATAAAAGCGCCAAAACCGCGTCTTTGCTCATGTACCCAAGCGCGCCATTTGTCGCCTCTCCGTTTTTGAAAACTATGAGCGTGGGAATGCTTTCAATTCCGTATTTTGCGGCGAGCTTCGGCTGTTCGTCCACGGTGACCTTGCCAACCTTGATCTTACCCGCATTTTCGTTTGCGATCTCCTCTATAATGGGAGCGAGCATACGGCAGGGGCCACACCATGTCGCAAAAAAGTCAACGAGTACGGGAATATCGGATTTCAAAACTTCCGCTTCAAAATTTTCTTCTGTGATAATTATTTCAGCCATTTTATTTTCTCCTTTATTTTGATTTGTAATATAACATACAGTGGCAATATCCCTCGAAATCAGGGTCTTTTATCTGGTCGCGGAACTCGCGGCACATACATTTGAAATCTTCCGTTCTCTGTATGCGGCAGGGGCAGTATCCGCCCGTTTTTTCAAGCCCTTCTTTGATGGATTTTACTATTTCTTCATTTGGATTAAGAGTTATTTTCATTTTTTCCTCCTTGATTTAATTTATTCGTTAAGACACAATGTCGTTGTAAATTTCGGGGAAGTTTTCCGCGCCCGTCGGGTGGTACATCTCAATGTCCTCCCCGGGGTTATAGAATCCTATATAAACCGTAACGTCAGCGTAAACGCTGCGTTCCTCACCGTTCACAATACCCGTAACCTCCACAGTGTAGATGACCTCGTACATTTCGATATAGTCGTCTGTGCTGATGTATATGTTGATATACGGGACGTAAATGTTATACGATGTAACGTTTTCGCCAAGCATAAGGTAATTCACGCGCTCAATAAGAGAAGCGTATGTTGCCTTGAAATATTCTTCTTCAATCAGCCCTGTGATATGTCTTTCGCCGCCCTTTTCCAAAACAAGCTCCGCGCTCTCAAGAGATTCTTCCGAAAGAGATTTTATTAGATCAAAAATGTCGTTTACTGATTTATAATCCTCTTTGGCGACGTTTTCGCTGAATTTGAAAGTTTCATCTCCCACAACAAAATAATAATATCCGTTTTCGTAATACATTTCGTTGTAAGGGAGCCCTTTTTTTGCATAAGAATATGCCGTGCGGTATACCGCGGGGTTGCTGTTGATATCCTGAGCGAGGATAGTCTGCACAACGTCGAACGAGGTTTGAACTCCAAGCTCCTCCATATCCACGTTTATGCAATATTCAAGCCGCATATCGTCAAGGCTTTGCGCGGTTTCCACCGTGGATCTGAGCAGGTTGTAAGCAATAGAGCCATCATCTATAAGTATGTAATAAGCATAATTATGCGGCGGATCTACGGAATAAGTATTACCGGGGTTTTCAAACTTCGCAGACCATTCAATAGCCATACCGATGCTCTGCGTATAGCCCGAATAAATCATATTCCATGTAAAATTAAACTTTATTGAATAGGAGCTGACATATCCGTTCGAATTCACTATACAGGTAAGATGTGCCCCGTCAAAAGTGATCGTGCCGAGCTCATTTGTGGTAAAGGAGTTTATCATTCCGTCGATAATATCGGAATAAAAGGCGCGCGCTTCGTCTGCGCCGATATCAGCCGTGATATTTTTTCCGCCGTTATACTCGGTAAGCAAGGCAGAGACAAGAGCTTTTTCAGAGAGAGGGAGCATCGTTTCCTTGAACTGAGAAAAATAGTCGTAGGAGCCGTCCGAGCTCTCGGTCTGCGGTATCTTCGCTTTCACGCCTCTGTCGGTAACATAATAATAGCCGTTTTCAAAATAAACTTCCGTTTCCTCGGTTTCGCCATATGCCGTGTAGGAGGAGCTTGCGGAATAAACGGGCGTTTGTGTATTAGCCTGTGCCGCGGTCATTTTCGTTTTTACGACCGAGGACTGATCCATGCCGAAATAATTTAAAATTATCTCCGTTTCCGACGTGGCGCAGAAGGTAGAAAGAGAATTTGTTTTATTTATTGCAGAATAAAGAACGCCATACGCCGTCAAGGCTTCCGGTTCTTCCGTTTTTTCCGTTGTAGAGGTCGCCGCAGTCGTTGGGGGCGTTGAAGCTGTTGCGGTCGTTGAAGCCGCTCCGCTTGCCAATGTTGTGGAATCCGTCGTTATATCGTGAGCCTTCGTCGGACCCGTTATTGTTTTCGTGCAGGAGGCAAGAGAGAAAAGCATCACTGCCGCAAGCACAAGCGATATTATTTTTTTCATGGATAGTCCCTCCCAAAAAGTTAGTTTATTACAGTATATCACACCGGTGCGGATTATTCAAGCAGGAAAACAAATGAACTTCAATTCACTTTTACCGTGTTCATAAATTATTTACATTTCCAAAAAATTACTTGAAAAATTGCACTATTTTTTAGTTAGTATATAATATAAATATATTTACGCCCCGAAAAACGCGTTTCGGGGCGTTTTTTGGCGTCTGCCAAAAAGGGCTTGAGGAAAATAAATATTGACAAGTAAACAATTAGGTGATATAATGATACTTACAAAATTGTTGACCGCTCAACAATTTCGGCAAAAAAATAACAATAAACGCTAAAAGGAGTAAAATTACTATGGTACTCGAAAAGATTAAAGAAATGTTGGCAGAAAAGCTCGGAATTTCCGCAGATGATATCACAGCGGAATCCAAATTCAGCGAACTCGGTCTTGATTCCCTTGATGTTGCGGAAATGTTGATGAATATAGAAGCAGAATTCGGCGTTACTGTTGAAGCAGAAGCATCTCTTACAACTGTTGGCGCAGTTGTTGCCAAAATTGAAGAACTCGGCAAATAAGTCATGTTAAACTCTCCTATATGTGAAATGCTCGGCATAACATACCCCGTTTTCCAGGGCGGCATGGCTTGGATATCCGACGGCAAACTTGCCGCCGCGGTATCCGAGGCCGGCGGTCTTGGTATCATCTCCGCCATGAACGCAGAGGCGGGGTATTTACGCGAGCAAATAAAAATTGCGCGTTCGCTTACGGATAGACCCTTCGGCGTGAACATCATGCTCATGAGCCCATACGCAGACGAGGTTGCGAAAGTTGTTATAGAAGAAAAAGTTTCCGTCGTTACGACGGGCGCAGGTTCACCCGCGAAATATTTGCCCGCTTGGAAAGAGGCAGGGATAAAAGTTATCCCCGTTGTAGCCTCTGTTGCTTCCGCTAAAATGGCAGAGCGCGCGGGCGCAGACGCCCTCATTGCAGAGGGTCAGGAAAGCGGCGGCCACATCGGCGAGCTTACGACGATGGCTCTTGTGCCGCAGGTGTGCGACGCAGTGAGCGTTCCCGTGCTTGCCGCGGGCGGCATTGCAGACGGACGCGGCATGGCAGCATCTCTCATGCTCGGTGCGTGCGGCGTACAGATGGGCACACGATTCCTCGTTGCAAAGGAATGTGGCGTCCACCAAAATTATAAAGACATGGTACTTCGTGCAACGGATATTTCCACCGTTACCACGGGGCGCAGATTCGGCGGCAACACCTGCCGCTCTTTAAAAAACCCCTTCAGCCGCGAATTTCTTCGCGTTGAATACCTTCCCGAAACCACGGCAGAGGACGTTGCAAACCTCGGTGTCGGCGCTTTGCGCAAAGCCGCCGTTGAAGGCGACGTAAAGCAAGGCTCTTTCCTCGCGGGTCAGATATCGGGCATGGTAAAAGAAGAGATGAGCGCCGAGCAGATCGTGCGCGAAGTTTGCGAAGATTGCGAAAAAATCCTTAAAAGGAGCGAAACATGGGTAAGATAGCATTCGTTTTCTCGGGTCAAGGTGCGCAGCACGTTGGCATGGGAAAAGATTTTTATGAGAATAACTCATCTGTCCGCGCACTTTTCGACGCAGCGGAAGAAAAACGCGAAGGCACGCTCGCGCAGATGTTCGAAGGCGACGAAGCAGAGCTTCGCAAAACCGAAAATACACAGCCATGCCTTTACCTTGCGGACCTCGCACCCGCGATTGCGCTCACAGAAATGGGCATCACCGCAGAGGCAGCCGCGGGATTTTCCCTCGGTGAATTCCCCGCGCTTGCTTTTTCGGGCGCGCTCTCCCCTATCGATTGTTTTGAGCTTACCGTTAAGCGTGGCAAGATAATGGGTGCAGCGGCAAGCACACAGGACGCAGCTATGGTTGCCGCAGTGAAGCTCGATAACGCCACGGTAGAAGAAGTTTGCCGTGAATTTACAGCCGTTTACCCCGTAAACTATAACTGCCACGGTCAGCTCGTCGTTTCGGGTGAGCGCGCGCAGATAGCGGAATTTTCCGCAAAAATAAAAGCACGCGGTGGTCTTGCTCTCCCACTCAAGGTTTCGGGTGGTTTCCACTCCCCATTTATGGACGAAGCCGCAAAGGAATTTGCCGCAGTGCTTGAAATCACAGCATTCTCCGCTCCCAAAGTCAAGCTTTACGCAAACCGCACAGGCAAGGAATACGGTTCCGACATCGTTTCCGTTCTGAGCGAGCAAATGAACCATCCCGTACTTTGGGAAAACACTATAAAACAAATGGCAGAGGACGGGTTTGATACGTTCATTGAAACGGGCGTAGGCAACGTGCTCTCCAAGCTCATAGCAAAGATACTTCCTGCGGCGCACGTTTACACGGCGGACAGCATGGAAGCTTGCGAAAAAATTGCAAAAGAGGTGCTCGAAAATGCTTAAAGGAAAAGTTGCCGCCGTAACGGGCGGTCAGCGCGGCATAGGCAAAGCGATCTGCGAAAAGCTCGCAGAAAACGGCGCGGATATCGCGATTATCGATATGTGCGACGAAAGCGCCGCTCAAGAAACCGTCGCTCTTATAGAAGCAAAAGGCGTGAAAGCGCGCGCTTACCGATGCGACGTTACAGACGGCGCAAGCGTTAAAGAAACGTTCAAAGCTATCCTTGCGGATTTCGGCACGGTGGATATTCTCGTAAACAACGCGGGTATCACAAAAGACAAGCTCGCCATGATGATGAGCGAGGACGATTTTGAAAAGGTTCTTGACGTAAACCTTTCGGGTGCTTTCCGCGCTTCAAAAGAAGTTATCCCGGTTATGCTCAAAAAGCACAGCGGCAAAATTATAAACATATCCTCCATTTCGGGCATTATCGGCAACGCAGGTCAGGTAAACTATTCCGCGTCCAAAGCGGGTCTTATCGGCATGACGAAAAGCCTTGCGCGTGAGCTTGCTTCCCGCAACATCACTTGTAATGCTGTCGCTCCCGGCTTCGTTGAAACGGATATGACGAAAAATCTTCCCGACGGCGGCAAGGCGCTCTCGCAGAGTATTCCGCTCCGCCGTTTCGCAAAGCCCGAAGAGATTGCCGGCTTGGTTGCGTTCCTCGCATCGCCCGCCGCAGATTACATTACAGGCGAAGTTATAAGGATAGACGGCGGTTTAGCTATGTAATCTATACCCTTTGGGTTTCAGCGAGAAAAATCAATACACGTTGTAGGGACCGGCGTCCTCGACGGTCCATGCGATCTTAAATTCGCGGACCATTGAGGATGCCGGTCTTTGCAAAAAATAATTGACAGCATAAAACGACAAACCTTTTCCTATGCTAGAACAAAGATAAGAAAGGAACAAATTTCATGGCAAAAAGAGTAGTTATAACGGGTATCGGCGCGATAACGCCTATTGGTAACACCGCACCCGAATATTTTGAAGCGCTCAAAGAGGGAAAATGCGGCATAGACCTCATTTCCCGCTTCAACACGGAGCAGAGCAAATGTAAGGTCGCGGCTGAAGTTAAAGATTTCGACCCATCCTCTTGCTTCGATAAACTTTCCAGAGGCAAAACAGACCTTTATGTTCAGTATGCCGTTTGCGCCGCAAAAGAAGCGGTAGACGACAGCGGAATACTCGGAAATATAGATTCAAACGAATTTGGCGTTTACGTTGGTTCCGGCGTAGGCGGCATCAACACGCTTTGCGAAGAAGATGCAAAAATGGCGAAACTCGGCCCGAAGATCGTCAGCCCTCACTTTATAGCTAAAATGATCATCAACATCGCCGCAGGTCAGATCGCTATCCGCTTCGGCGCGCATGGTCCCGCTATGTGCGTGGCGACAGCTTGCGCAACGGGTACAACAGCTATCGGCGAAGCGTACCGTGCTATTCGCGACGGTTACATGAGCGCGGCTATCTGCGGCGGCACGGAAGCCTCCGTAAATCCCCTTGCCATTGCAGGTTTTGTTAACTGCATGGCGCTCTCTCAGGCGACAGACCCGAACGAAGCTTCCCTCCCCTTCGATTCAAGACGTGCGGGATTTGTCCTCGGCGAAGGCGCGGCTATCCTCATTCTTGAAGAATATGAACACGCAGTTGCGCGCGGCGCGAAAATATACGCCGAAGTTTGTGGCTACGGTGCAACATGCGACGCTCACCACATAACAGCTCCCGACCCCGAGGCAACGCAGACGACGCGCGCCATAGCGCAAGCTATGGACGGCATTGAATACGATCCCGCCACAACTTATGTAAACGCGCACGGCACGGGTACGAAGCTCAATGACAAAACAGAAACTCTCGCGTTCAAAACGTTCTTCGGAGAAGACGCGAAGAAAGTACACGTAAGCTCCACAAAATCCATGACGGGGCATATGCTCGGCGCGGCAGGCGCCGCAGAAGCGCTCGCTTGCGTGCTTGCGCTGAACGAAAACGTAGTTCCCCCTACGATAAATCTTCTCTCTCCCGACCCGGAGCTTGACCTCGATTACACGCCCAACACCGCGCTTAAAACGCAGATAGACACGGCTGTTTCCACTTCTCTCGGTTTCGGCGGCCACAACGCCTGCCTCGTTTTGAAGAAGGTGAAAGCATGACGCGCGAAGAACTCCAAAATCTTTTGCCGCACAGGGACGATATGCTTCTTCTTGATGAAGCGGCGATTGAGGACGGAAAGGCACACGGCAAAAAGCTCATTCGAGGTGACGAATATTTCCTTCGCGGTCATTTTCCCGGCGATCCCATCGTTCCCGGCGTAATCCTCTGCGAAATAATGGCGCAGTCCGCCTGCGTTCTCCTCGGAGAAAAAGCGGAAGGCAAAAAGATAAAAACTCTTTTCACGGGACTTGACGGTGTGAGATTTAAGCGCTCCGTCCGCCCCGGCGAAACTTTCGAAACATTTTGCGAAATAGAAAAAAGCAAAGGCCCGTTTTACTGGGCAAAAGGCAAAGGATATGTGGGAGAAGAGCTTTGCGTTTCCGCCTCCTTCTCCTTTGCGATATTCCCCGACGAGGAGGGTTAAAATGTTTAAATTTTTTTCTCGCCGTTTGCCAAAGGGCAGACCGTTTTCAACGGAGGAATTCAGCGTAACTTGTCACGTCTGCAAAACCGCTCACAAACGATCCGTACTTCTTGCTCACTCTTATATATGCCCGCAATGCGGCACATACGTGCGCATTCCCGCGCGCGACCGTATACAGCTTTTGGCGGATACGAACAGCTTTGCGGAATTTGACGTGGATCTTACCTCCGCTGACTTTCTTTCTTTTCCCGGATATCAAGAAAAACTTGAAAAAGCGAAAAAGGCCACAGGCGAAAACTGCGCTGTTATAACGGGCATTATGCAGATAGAAGGCAAACCCTGCGCGGTGTTCGCAATGGATTCCCGCTTCATTATGGCGAGCATGGGTAGCGCTGTGGGCGAAAAGATAACACGTCTTTTCGAATACGCCACAAAAATGCGCCTGCCTGTGCTCGGCTTTACCTGCTCCGGCGGCGCGCGTATGCAGGAGGGCATCGTTTCCCTTATGCAGATGGCAAAATGCAGCGGAGCCGCTAAAAAGCACAGCGACGCGGGACTTCTCTATATGGTAATGCTCACAGACCCCACCACAGGCGGCGTTACCGCATCCTTTGCTATGGAAGGCGACATCACTCTTGCTGAACCGGGCGCGCTCGTCGGCTTTGCGGGGCGCCGCGTTATAGAGCAGACGACGGGAAACGAGCTTCCTGCAGACTTCCAAACATCGGAATTTCTTTTCAACCACGGTTTCGTGGATATGATCTTACCCCGTGAAGACCAGCGCAACGTAATTTACCTCTTGCTCTGCCAACACGAAAGGGAGGCAGTATGAACACCAACGTAAAAACAAACTTTTCCGCTTACGACAAGCTCAAATTGGCACGCGCGCCCGAACGCCCACACGGAAGCGACTTTGTAAAGGCGCTCTTCACGGGCAGAGTCGAGCTTTGCGGCGACCGCAGATACGCAGACGACCCCGCGATCATGGCAGGAATCGGCTACCTTGGCGACACACCTGTAACTTATATAGCAATAGACAAGGGCAGAGAGCTTGCGGACAGAATGAGAAAGCATTTTGGCTGTCCCATGCCGGAAGGCTACCGAAAATCTCTGCGACTTCTGAAGCAAGCTGAAAAATTCGGCAGACCAGTCATCTGTATAGTAGATACTCTCGGCGCTTATCCGGGAGCAGAAGGCGAGGAACGCGGTCAAGGTCAGGCTATTGCCGAAAACCTTTATGAGATGATGGGCCTTCGCACACCCATCGTTTCCGTCGTTATCGGAGAGGGCGGCAGCGGTGGCGCGCTCGCGCTTGCCGTTGCAGATAAAGTTTATATGCTTGAAAACGCGGTATATTCCGTTATCACACCCGACGGCTGTGCAAGCATCATCTGGAAGGACTCTTCCCGCGTTGAGGAAGCGGTAGATTGCCTTCACATCACTGCAGAAGATATGGTAAACTTTGGCGTTGCCGAGGGCATTATCCACGAAGATTTCGAAAACTTCGATAAAATGTGTGAAAACCTTAAAAGCATCCTTATTTCTGATATAAGAACGCTCTCTTCCCTTTCGGAATCTCATCTACTTGAAAACAGGTACGAAAGATTCAGAAAAATAGGAATTTATGAAGAAAACGGGAGCGTGAAAAAATGAAACCCTTATGCACAGATTATCTTACGGAGCGTGAAAACGGCTCTCTTTCGCTTAACGTTCCCGAAAATTTTAATTTTGCGTTCGACGTTGTAGACAGAATCGCAAAAGAAGACCCCAAAAAGCGTGCCCTCGTCTGGGTTCAGGACGAAAGCTGTGCGCTTTACGCCAAAACCGATATCCATGAAAGAGAATTTTCTTTCGCAGATATGTCGGCGCTTTCCTCAAAAGCGGCAAATTACCTCGTTTCAAAAGGAATTCGCCGCGGCGACAGAGTAATGCTTCTTATGAAGAGGCATTATACTTATTGGTACATTCTCCTCGCACTTCATAAAATAGGCGCTGTTGCGCTCCCTGCAACGTTCATGCTCAACCATGAGGACCTTCTCCACCGTATGCACAAAACAGAGGCTCGCGCCGTTGTTTGCATCGGCGAGGAAGCAGTTTGCGACAAGGTAAAAAAAGCGGCAGCGGAAAGCCCGTCTGTGCGCGCGCTTTTCTGCGTGGGTGCGGACAACGAAGGCTTTGACAGAATAGACGAAGAGATATCCTCCTTCCCTGCAACGTTCCCTCGCGGAAAAACAAAGAGCGACGACCCGCTCCTGCTCTATTTTACGTCGGGCACGACGGGCAACCCCAAAATGGTGCTTCAAAACGCGGCATATCCGCTGGCGCACATTCAAACCGCACTGCTTTGGCAGAATGTCGTTGACGGCGGACTCCATCTCTCCGTGGCGGACACGGGCTGGGCAAAGGCCTCTTGGGGCAAAATATATGGTCAATGGCTCTGCGGCAGCGCGATAATGGCGTATGATTACGACACATTCTCCGCCGTAAGAATGGTAAAGGTGCTTCAAAAGCACGGTGTTACGACGTTCTGCGCGCCGCCCACGATATACCGTTTCTTCGTTAAGAATAACCTTTTGAATGACGGCTTCGGAAAAGTGGTGTACGCCACAACGGCGGGTGAAGCAATAAACGCGGAGATTGTGGAACAGTTCAAAAAGCTCACACATCTTGAAATTCACGCGGGATACGGTCAAACGGAATCCGTTCTCCTTGTGGGCGATCTTCGCGGCGAGCCCGTGCGCCACGGCGCTATGGGCAAGCCCTCCCCGCTCTATAACCCCATCATCGTTGACGACGACGGAAACGAATGTCCCACCGGGGAAACGGGCGAAATAGTCATTCCCAAGGAAAGCCGCACAGACGCCGGTCTTTGCGTCCGCGAAAAAGAGGGCTTCGACCTTTCCGACAACGTCTGGGACGGAGAGCTCTACCGCACGGGCGATATCGCGCGCAAGGACGAGGACGGTTATTTCTGGTTCGTCGGCAGAGTAGACGACGTTATAAAATCAAGAGGTTACAGAATAAGCCCTTTCGAGGTTGAAAGCGTGCTTATACGCCACCCCGCGGTCATGGAATGTGCCGTAACAGGTATTCCCGATGAAAAACGCGGATTTGTCGTTAAAGCGACGGTGGTTCTGCGTGAGGGCTATACAGGCGACCTCGCAATGACGAACGAGCTTCGCGAGTTCGTAAAAGACAAGACGGCGGATTATAAAGCGCCGAGAATAATTTGCTATACGGATAAACTCCCGCGCACGTTTAGCGGTAAAGTGCGTCATGCGGAGATTCGCGCCCGCGACGCGGGCAAATAATAAAATAGCCTCCTTTTTGGGAGGCTATTTTAGACTGAAGACCGTTTCACGGTCTTTTCCAAAGCTTTTTAAACAAAAAGCTCAATAAAAGTTTGTGCTATAAACGAAAAATCCACCTTTCGGTGGATTTTTTCGTTTATAGCTGTATAGTTTTTACGTATTCGTCCATATCTCCCGCGATCTTCGCAATGGCGCCGTCCTCGTAAGGAAGCACAAGCCCTGCATCTTTCACGGTTTCTTCAAATGTTTCCGTGCCGGCTTTATCCACGAAAGCGAGGTATTTTGCCCACGCTTCTTCGCGGTTTTCAAGCGAGAGAAGATAAAATTCAAACGATATCGTCTGTGCCATGCAATAATCAATGTAATAGAACGGGTACATAAAAATGTGAAGCTGTCTTTGCCAGCCCGCGCCTTTGGAATAGAACGGTATCCCGTCAAAATCTATATACGGACGGTATTTCTTTTCAAGAGAGAGCCAAACCTCGTCCCTTTCGGCGGGGGTAAGCTCCGGTTTTTCGTACATTATATGCTGGAATTCGTCAACCATGCAGCCATACGGAATAAATATCATAGAGTCTTCCGCATGGGAAAGCTCATATTTTTTCGTGTCCTCTTTAAAGAAAAGTTCATGATACGGTGCAGTCAAAAATTCCATAGACATGGAATGACATTCACACGTTTCCATATTGGGGTTTTGGAGCTCATGGAGTATTCCCTTTCTCATCGCGCGGTAGCCCGCGAAAGCGTGACCCATTTCGTGCGTGAGCACGTCAACGTCGCCGCTTGTGCCGTTGAAATTGGAGAATACGAACGGCGCTTTATAACCCGAAATTTCCGTGCAGTAGCCGCCGGGCGCTTTGCCCTCTTTTGCAAGAACATCGAAAAATTCGCCGTCATACATAAAATCAATAAATTCTTTCGTTTCTTTGGAAAGCGCGTGATA
The DNA here is from genome assembly GCA_045121315.1 of Eubacteriales bacterium. GTDB lineage: Bacteria > Bacillota > Clostridia > Oscillospirales > CAG-272 > UMGS731. The sequence goes on along the minus strand of JBGVFW010000116.1, from coordinate 1,329 downwards.
CATCTCTTTGCCTGCGGCAAGGATATCTTCGCTTGTGCCATGCGGCTTGGGGTTGCCATCCGTGAACATGAAAATATCGTCGTAGAATTTGAGCTTGTCAACACCGATACGGGCGCGCTGTCTTTCCTTTATCTTCGCAACTATCGGCACCATATCCGTAGCTATCTGGTCACGGAACGCGGCAACCTTGCGGCTGTCATAGCAGTTTCTGCCAAGCCTATCGTAAGCAAGGTCCACAAAGTTTTTATATCCGAGTTTGTGAGCTATCTCCGTGCGAACGCTGACAAGCTCCGAATAAATTCTGTCAAATTCGGGTTTTCTTCCCGCAAAAGCTGTCCCCTCCGCCGTGTAAGCCTTTTTGCGAACATTCCTGTCGGGGTTCTGTTTGTAGGGGGAAAGCTTTGTGATAGGCAAAACTTCTCCGTCTATTTCCGCCGTAGTTGTGGCGTAGAGCTTCTGGTATTCCGTTGTGAGAGCGTTTTCTTTCTGCAAAAGGGGAATTATTTCGGAAGAGAACGTCTTTTTGTCTATCTCCATATTTTTAAAGAGGAGTGTGCCGAATTTTTCTTCAAGCTCCGTTCTGAATTTGGATTCCAGCACGGCGTTCATAAATTCCTGTGCCTTTTCCTCAAGCACAGGGCCGTTTTCGTCAAAGAAATTGTTTTCTTCTTCATAAAAAGCGTCCCTTGTGTCGATAGTGTGGCGAATGGATGCGATAGTCGCGTTCGTGCCAAAATCGGACATGAGCTTTTCTTTTTCCCAGATCAGATCGATCTGCGTCTGCGCGTTGGGCGCAGACTTAAATTTTTCCGTAAGTTCCCCGAATTTTTCGCAAACTGCGGCAATGTCAGGGCGTTTATACTCAAGTTCTGAAAATTTCATATTTTTCCTCCGTAGGAATTTTTATATACATATATTTTATCACCGTATCATGAAAAATAACAGCGGTTTATGTGAATTTTTTTATAAAACATCATCTCACCACGGCGAAAAACTCCAAGTTTTCCACACCGTTGTTGATAAGCGAATGTTCGCACCCCTTGGGGCAATAGTGGCAATCGCCCGCGGCAAGTGTTTCCTCGTCGCCTTCAAAAAGGCATTTGCCCACGCCCGAAAGAATGTATATTATCTCCGCATCGCCATCGCCCGTGTGCGTGTGCAAGCCTATGGACGAGCCGGGCGCGAGAGTGCCGCGCATTATCTTTCCCGCTTCGTCTGTGAACATTTTCACAGCAAATTCCCCCTCGCCGCCCTTGAAATGCGGCAAAATTTTCGTTTCCATAGAATTAAATTCTATTTTCATGGTCTTATCCTCTTTTCAAGATATCG
>JBGVFW010000115.1:0-2316 GCA_045121315.1 Eubacteriales bacterium | reverse complement strand
GAATTATTGCTTGCCAAAGAAACGCTTGACGACGGCTCTAAAAAGCAAGTAGATAGAATACACAAAGAAAGTTTGCGCCTTGCTTCGCTCATTTCGGATATGCTCAAATTGAGCAAACTTGAAAACGGTGAAGATATTGATATGATTCACACTCCCGTTGACGTGAAAGCCGTTGCGGATGAAGTTGCTTTGGAACTTGCTTCTGAATTAAAGAAGAAAAATATAACTTTGGAAGTAAAAGGCGCGGGAACGGTTTTAGCAGATAATAAAAAGATTTTTGAAGTGGTTGAAAATCTTTGCTCAAACGCAATCCACTACAACGTGGAAAACGGCAAAATTACCGTTGAAATAAGCGAAGACGAAAAAGAAATAAAAATAACCGTAGCCGATACGGGAATCGGTATTGAAAAAGAGAATATCCCACGCCTTTGTGAAAGATTTTATCGTGTAGATAAATCACGCTCTAAAAAAACGGGCGGTACGGGATTAGGTCTTGCAATCGTAAAACATATTTGTGCTTTGTATAATGCCGAACTTTCCATTGAAAGTGAAATCGGTGTCGGCACAACGGTTACAATTACTTTCGACAAAAACAATTAAACAACATTTAGGAAAGTAGAAATTATGTTGAAAAGGGATTTTTAGAAGATGTTATTATCATGGGAAAATAATTCGTGTAATCCAAAATCGACAAAATGATTTAAATATCGATGTTCAAAATAATAAAAATGCCGTTTGCGGCAAAAATATTAGATGAAACTGTTGCATTTTTAGAATGAATCGTGTATAATGTATCTAATAAAAATGCCGTTTGCGGCGAAAATATTAGATGGTGGTTATTATGGAGATTAGAAGAGATATTTATTTGAATAGGCTTATTGTTAGAAAACATAATGGCTTTATTAAGGTTATTACTGGTATTCGCAGAAGCGGCAAATCATATCTGCTCAATACTTTGTTTTATAATCATTTAATTTCAGAAGGTATCAGCGATGACCATATTATCAAGTTTGCCTTTGACTCAGCTGATGATCTAATAAAAATCGGCGAAGATCCTATTGTCCTTGATAATGACCGCGAGGATAGAAAAGTCGATCCCACTAAATTTTTGAATTGGTTGCAGCCTCAAATCGCAGATCAAGAGATTCACTATATTTTGCTTGATGAGGTGCAAAAGCTTGGCGCATTTGAATCGGTCATGAACGGATTTCTTCGCAAAAGCAATCTTGACGTGTATGTTACTGGCAGTAATTCTAAATTTCTATCAAAAGATATTTTGACTGAGTTTGAAGGTAGAGGCGATGAAGTTCATGTCCTTCCGCTTTCGTTTTCGGAGTATTATGCATTCAAAGGCGGAGATAAAAGCGAGGCGTTTGACGACTATTCTATCTATGGCGGATTGCCTGCGGTTGCACTGATGGCAACTGAAGAACAAAAATCAAATTATCTTATTTCTCAAATGCAAAATCTTTATTTGAGAGATATCAAAAATCGTTATGGTTTACAAGATGAGATAACCATAGGAGAAGTTCTTGATGTTGTTGCTTCCGGTGTTTCATCCTTAACCAATCCTCGAAATATCGCCAACACTATGAACACTATTCACGGAAGTAAAATTTGTGAGGCTACTGTGGATCGTTACATTACGCATATGGAAGATGCTTTTATGCTGACTCGTGTAAAACGTTATAACATCAAAGGCAGAAAATATATCGGTACTCCGTATAAAATATATTTCGAAGATATTGGACTTCGCAATGCTCGCCTGAATTTTAGACAAATTGAAGGCACTCATATTATGGAGAATATCATCTATAACGAGCTTCGTTATAGAGGCTACCAAGTAGACGTTGGTATGGTAGAGTCACGCGAAAGACATGTGCAAGGCAAAGAAACTCGCATTCAACTTGAGATTGATTTTATCGCTACGCTTGGAAGTAAAAAATACTATATTCAATCTGCATATGCGCTTCCTGATCAAGCAAAATATGAACAGGAAACTGCTTCTTTTGATAAAACTATGGATTCTTTCAAAAAGATTATTGTCGTTGAAAAAAGTATGAAACCCCGTCGCGATGAAAAGGGATACGTCATGATGGGTGTTAAAGAGTTTTTGCTTGATAAGGATAGTTTGGAATCATAATATCTTAATTAAGTAACGAAAGGGATAGGCTAGTATGAACCTATCCCTTTTGTTATTTTGTTAGCGTGTTGTTAAATGAGATTCGCAGCCGACGATGAAAGACACACCCGAAGGAGTGTACCATCATTCTGTGTCGCGGAATATCTCCGCATTTTTTGTTCTTCTGTCGATCA
>JBGVFW010000114.1:0-3455 GCA_045121315.1 Eubacteriales bacterium | reverse complement strand
ATAAAAAGCGAGGGGTGGGAGCGATGGCGAAAGAGTTTGCAAAAGAGTTTTATCAAAGTAATGCGTGGAAGCGCGCACGCACGTCTTATATCAAGTACAGATGCGGTCTTTGCGAGCGCTGTAGCGGTGCAGGTGTTATAGTCCACCATAAGAAGTATCTTACGCCAAGCAATATCAATGACCCAAAAGTGACTCTTGCTTTCCGCAACTTGGAGCTTCTTTGTATGGATTGCCATAATAAAGAACACCTTGCAAAGCAAAATGCACGCTATTCATTTGACGAACACGGCAATATGCTCCCCCCGGTATCAAAATCCAAATAAGGCTTACGGAAACCGATGTATGGAGGTAAATTTTACTCCGCAGGGGCGCGCATGACGGGTGTACGAATCAGGAGGGGTGTGGTAAGAAAAGAAAGGAGGGGTTATGGCAAAAAAGAAAGAGTTAACAAAAGAAGAAAAAATAAAGCACGAAACAGCGCGATTAAAGCGAGCTTTACGCGATCTTGACAAAAACAAGCTTGCCGTTGTTTCTTCGCTTATAAGCTCTGCGGCGTTCCTCGCCGTGTCTATGCAAGAGCTTGAGGAGATCATCAACGAAAACGGCTACACGTCCGAATACCAAAACGGAGAAAACCAGTTCGGAACTAAACAATCGGACGAAGTTAAAACTCTTATAGCAATGCAGAAAAACTTCAATACAGCCATAAAGACCCTTGCGGAGCTTGCTCCCGCATCCAAAGACAAAAAGAGCCTGCTTCGCGAAATGATGAACGAATGATCCCCTACGCAAGTTATATCCACGAATACGCGGATGCGATCCAAACAGGGCGCGTTACCGTCGGCAAATGGATAAAGGCGGTATATCGAATACTGCTTGACGGTTTGGAGCAAAAAAGATGGTTTTTTGACGCAAAAAAAGCGAATAAAGCCATAAGATTTATCGAAAATTTCTGCCATCATTCGGAGGGTCGCAACGACCTTTTGAAGCTGGAGCTTTGGCAAAAAGCCATTGTTTCCGCTATTTTCGGCATCGTTGGCGAAAACGGTTACAGGCAATTCCGCGAGGTTTTCATTCTTGTTGCCAGAAAGAACGGCAAAACGCTTTTTGCCGCCGCAATAATCGCTTATATGGCGTATCTCGACGGCGAATACGGTGCAAAGATATATTGCCTTGCGCCTAAGCTCGACCAAGCAGACCTTGTTTACGATGCTTTCTATCAGATAGTTCAGTCCAACGGCGAACTTTCTGATCCGTCACTTACCAAAAAGCGGCGCTCGGATATCTACATAGAACAGCTTAACACAAGCATACGCCGCCTTGCTTTCAACTCCAAAAAGTCCGACGGTTTTAACCCACACCTCGCCGTTTGTGACGAAATAGAAGCTTGGCCCGGTGTACAAGGTTTGAAGCAGTATGAGGTTATGAAATCCGCGCTCGGCGCGAGAAAACAGCCCCTTATATTGAGCATTTCCACAGCAGGTTATCTCAACGACGGTATTTACGATGAGCTTATCCGCCGTGCTACCGCATTCCTTAAAGGTACGAGCGACGAATGCCGCCTGCTCCCGTTCCTGTATATGATCGATGACCAATCCAAATGGGACGATATAGAGGAGATAAAAAAGGCAAACCCGAATCTCGGCGTTTCCGTTTCCGTCGATTTTTATATCGAGGAAATAAAAATAGCGCGGCTTTCCCTTTCCAAGAAAGCAGAATTCCTTTGCAAATATTGCAATATCAAACAAAATGCAACTATTGCGTGGCTCGAATACTCCGACGTGGAGAATATCGCGGGCGAAAAATACACCTTGGAAAACTTCTGCGGCTGCTATTGTGTTGCGGGTATAGACCTTTCACGTACTACTGACTTGACGGCAGCTTCCATTGTCATAGAAAAGAACGGTAAATTCTATATTTTCACGCGCTTCTTTATGCCGAAGAACCGTCTGCAAAAAGCAATGGAGGAAGAGGGCGTTAAGTACGATATTTACGAAAAGCAAGGCTTCCTCACGCTATCGGGCGAAAACTACGTCAATTACCGCGATGTTTACGATTGGATAGTGATGCTTGTTAAGAAGTACAAGATAAAGCCGCTTAAAATCGGCTATGACCGCTATTCCTCGCAGTATCTTATTCAAGACCTTGACCTGTCGGGATTCCATACGGACGACGTTTACCAAGGCACGAACCTTTCTCCGCTGCTCGATGAATTTGAGGGCAACCTCAAAGACCGCCGCCTTTCCATCGGAGAAAATACACTTTTGCGCGCACATCTTCTCAACGTTGCCGTGCAGATCAACAGCGAAAACAGGCTTAAAAAACCCGTTAAAATAGAGCCTCGCTTGCACATAGACGGCTTTATATCCGTTATATGCGCGTTCACCGTTCGCTCAAAATATTACTCTGAAATCGGCAAACAGCTTGCCAACGCCAAAAAGGGGTGAAAATAATAAACATATTCACAAAATTTATACGCCGCTTTGCCACTCCCAAAATAGGCATATTTTTCGGTAAAAGCGAAGATGCGTGCAACTCCACGCTCCGTGACAACGAAACCGTCGGCGCAATAGCCGATGTTATCGCCACCAATGTGGCAAAGCTTTCTCCGCAGGTCATACGAAAGGACGCAAGCGGTATCACGGTCAAAAACGACCGTCTTTCGCGCTTGCTCTGCATCCGTCCTTGCCCCGAGATGTCAACGTATGACTTCTTATATCGCCTTGCAAGCGACGCGATATACAACTCCAACGCATTTGCCGTGATATTCTACAACAAAGATTTTACGGAAATAGAGCGAATACAGCCGATAAGCGTGGATGACCACAAGATTTTTGAAGACGATAACGGAAACTTGTTTTTCGAGTTCGTTTGGAGCTACGACCAAAAAAGATATACCGTACCATATAGCTTTGTTATCCATATCAAATCGCGGTATAACCAAAAAAGATTTTTCGGTACTTCGCCCGATTCGGAGCTTCGCAGCTCGCTTGAACTGCTCGAAACAACGTACAGCGGAATCAAAAATGTTATCAAAAATTCCGCTTCCCTTCGCGGTTACCTCAAATACACAAACATTGCAGACGAAGACGAGCTTCAAAACAAAGTAAACGAATTCAAAAAAGCATATCTTTTCGCAGAAAATGAGGGCGGCATTGCAGGTCTTGACTCGACCTATGATTTTCACGAGATAACGCAGAAGCCCGCCTCCATCCCCGCGGAGCAGGTTTCTTTCCTGCGGCAAAATTTTTATAACTACTACCACGTCAACGAAAAGATCCTTACTTCTTCTTTTAACGAGCAGGAATGGAACAGCTTTTATGAATCCGCAATAGAGCCGTTCGCAATACAGCTCTGTCTTGAATTCACATTCAAGCTCTTTTCGGAAAAGCAGCGCGGATTTGGCAATAAAGTCATATTCACGTCCAACCGCCTGCAATACGCTACGCTTCGCG
>JBGVFW010000113.1:0-2630 GCA_045121315.1 Eubacteriales bacterium | reverse complement strand
TGCTCGTGTAAAGAGTCTTTCGCGGCATAAAACGCCTTCATACAATTATCTGAAAAATATTGACGAAATACCATTTGCTATCAAGATATTTGAAACCGTCTGTTTCAACTCGTTTTGTGCATCGATAGGCAGATTTTGAATAGCTTTTATTGCTTCATCGATGTGATTTATAAAATCCATAATATTGCCACTATATTCATCGTGGCACTTAACATATTCTATCAAGGCAGTCTTGATTAATGAGCCAATATCTTTTTGCATAATAACCTCCGTAATAAAAAATCAACTCTGTTTTAACTTTTTCTCTATGGTTATACACGATGCGGTAAGCATTCTTTTAATTCTTCCGCAAAGGTTGCGATGAGATTTGAAAGTTTCTTCATCTATTGCTCCCGATGCAAAAATAAGCTTGAGCCAAGACTCTGTTTCGGCGCATTCCTTGCGTGCAATTTCAAATTTGGAAAGCATATCCGCAAGGCTCTGCGGATACTGTGCCTCCGTTATGTTGGCAAATACACTTGACGAGGATTTCTTTATTTGAAAAACGGTGTTTGAGTCAATTTTGTGTTCGGCGCAAAGTTTAGCGATTTTAACAGCCAATTCTTCGCTATACTCTAAAAGCAAATTGCGCTTCATAGTCGTTCTCCTTCGTACCAAATCAGACCACAGGTCTGGATGGAATCCGCAACTTGTTGCGGTATGGAATTGCGACAAAGTCGCGTATGGAATCAAGCCGCAGAAAATACACCTTCGGTGATGCCATGCGCCTACTGCGGTGCCATACACGCTGACGCGTGATTCCATGCCAAGCCTGCAGCTTGGATAAAAAGATAACATCCGAACTTTTTAGTTCGGATGTTATCTTTTTTGGTACCCGTACGGGAATCGGTCGCAGCGCTCGACGCGCTTTGGTCGCCGGCGGGAGAAACAGCCATTTAGGCTGTTTCTCTACACGCCTTGTTCGATTCCCTTAAACTTATTCATGAAAATAAAAAAAGCAAGTCTTTCGACTTGCTTTTTTTATTTTGGTGACCCGTACGGGAATCGAACCCATGATTCAGCCTTGAGAGGGCTACGTCTTAGCCGCTTGACCAACGGGCCATTTCAAATACGTATAACATTATATCACACTCCGTGGAAAATTGCAATAGTTTTTTCAAAAAAAGCTAAAAAAACGGAGCAATTTTTGCTCCGTTTTTTGTATATCTCCAGTTAGATATCCATATCCGCCTCTGCCACTCGTACTACAAGGTTAGTGCCATATGGATAACCGCTGCAATTTATCTTGACAGTGCCGCCGTCCTGTGCAAAAGAAAGCTCTTCCCCGTTGTCCGTCCAGCGAACGCTCTTTATTTTGCCGTTCACGCCTGTGAAAAGCTTTTCTCCCGCGCCGCCACCCGCAACGGTAACATTTTCGTTACCCGCGATAGAAAGGTCATGAACGAAGAAATACATTTTTCCGTCCGCGGCAAGAGCAAAATTCTTTTTCTCGCCCGTAACGCCGCACGGCTTGCCCTTATAGATAGAATCGCCCACGGCGTTTGCCCATTCACCTATACCACGGAGCAAAGCCTCCTGCATAAGCGGAATTTCGCCTGTTCCCATGGGACCCACATTCAAAAGATAATTCGCGCCGACCTTTCTGCAAGCGCAGAACGTTTCTATAAGGTCTGCGAGAGATTTATAATTATAATCAGCGTGGCCGTAACCCCAATGAGCGTTCATCGTATGGCACATTTCCGCCGCGATGTATTTTTCCATACCCTCTCTGTTCATAGGTACGGGACGTCCCTGTTCAAACGTAACGCTGTCTATCTCTCGGTTTCCGACGGCTCCGCGCTCAGACGTACCCGTATTATTAACGATAATAGCGTCGGGCTGATGCTTTCTGATAACGGCGTACAGCTTATCCTCTTCCCAATCTCTTTCCTTATACCACCAGTTACCGTCAAACCATAAACCGCCGACCTCGCCGTAATTCGTGCAAAGTATCTCTACGGAGTCGCGCAGGTATTGGAGATAGCGCGGAAAATCGCTCCTGCAATCGGGATTATACCAATCCACCGTTGTGTGATAAAAGAACGGCTTCAAACCGTATTCGCGGCAAGCCTCTGCAAACTCGCGCACAAGGTCGCGCCCGCAGGGAGAGTGCATTACGTCATAATCATTAAGCCCCTTCGTATCATAAAGCGAAAAGCCCTCGTGGTGACGCGTCGTCAGCACCATATATTTCGCGCCCGCCGCCTTTGCAATGCTCGCCATTTTTCTTGCATCAAAATTTTCCGCGGTAAAAGTATCCGCAAGCTTAACATATTCCTCTTTCGGTATCTTCTCTATATGCTGCACCCATTCTCCTCTGCCGAGCTGGGAATAAAGCCCGAAATGAACGAATACACCAAAACCCATATTTTCAAAATCCGCAATGCGCTTTTCTGCCATTGGAATAGACATAATAGAAAACCTGCCTTTTCTGTTTTTTCTATATTTTATCATTTCGCCACCTATATGTCAAGCAAGCGGCGCTTGATTTAGAAAAAAAGTGTGCTGACGCACAACCCGCGCGTGTCTGCACGGTAGGTGAGGGGCTTGCTCCTCCCGCAAAATAAAGCAAAAAGTCCGACCGCATTTCG
>JBGVFW010000112.1:0-2024 GCA_045121315.1 Eubacteriales bacterium | reverse complement strand
GAGCATTGTGGCTCTAAGCAGTATCGAAACTACTATGAAAGAGGTATCAGTATGATCGTTGTCGGAATTGATGTTGCAAAGGATAAGCATGATTGTTTTATCATGAACTCAGAAGGGGAGGTTCTGTTCAACCCCTTTGTCATTCAAAACAACCGCGAGGGCTTCGACAGCCTTTATGAGAAGATTTGCTCGGCGTCTGATGATTTTACAAAAGTAAAAGTAGGACTCGAAGCCACCGGACACTACAGCTACAATATTCTGGGCTATCTCCTTGATAAGGGTTTGCCGACCTACGTTATCAATCCGTTACATACCAATCTTTACAGAAAAAGTCTAAGCCTTAGAAAGACGAAAACGGATAAGGTAGACGCTCGTACCATTGCAGCTATGTTGTTGTCTGACGTGAACTTAAAGTCCTACTCAAACACATTATACCACAACGAAGAGCTAAAGTCACTAACAAGATACAGATTTGATAAAGTTAAGGAACGCGCAAAGCTTAAGACCTCTGTCGCAAGATTGGTTAACATACTGTTCCCTGAACTTGAAAAGCTGGTTTCTACGCTTCATATGGCTTCTGTTTATGAGTTGTTGAGCCAATATCCGTCCGCTAAGCAAATTGCTTCTGTTCATCTCACCAAGCTGACCAATCTCCTGTCAACCGCTTCTAAAGGGCGTTACGGCAAGGAAAGAGCGGAAGAAATTCGCATTGCTGCAAAAATCTCTATCGGCTCGGATATGCCTGCCAAGTCGTTGGAGCTCAAACACACTATCAAGCTCATCAGAGAGCTTGATGCAGAGATCGAGGAGATTGAGTTTCACATTGAGATTATCATGGACGAAATCAATTCTCCCATCCTTACCATCCCGGGCATCAGCTATCGCATGGGCGCTATGATTATTGCCGAAATCGGCGACTTTGACAATTTCAGCTCACCGGACAAGATTCTCGCTTATGCCGGACTTTCGCCCTCTACCTATCAGTCGGGGCAACTTACGTCTTCATACTCTCATATGGAGAAACGCGGCTCCCGATACTTGCGATACGCTCTTTTCAACGCAACCAAATTTGTCTGTAATTGGGATGATACTTTTGCCGAATACCTCGCCAAGAAACGCAGCGAAGGCAAACACTACAACGTAGCAATTTCTCATGCCTGCAAGAAACTTGTCAGGGTGATCTACCATCTGGAAACCACCGGAGAATCTTACAGGCGATAACCTTATTTCACTTGATTATTTTTTCGAGCAACTACGCGGTTGCTCTTTTTGTCGTGCCTGTTTTCTGATTGTTGATTTTTGTGGGAAACTTTTCGTTTCCCTATTGACTTTTAATAGTTAGTCTTTCCATTGTTAGAACTATTACTCGTATAGACCACGCCGTTGATGTCATTATCCTAAAAATACGACTGTTCAAAAGGCGTGATTGGGTGCAGCGTCACGCTGCTGCTTTGACGATCAGCTTGTTGATCGGTGTTCCGCTCAACCATTTGGAATAATAGATGTCGGCGCATTTTTTATACTTGGCAAACGCGCACCGGGCTTTTTCTTCATTACCGTAAACCTTCCAACAACCGCAGTATTTACAGCAGTATCCCTTATGAAGAATGAAGCCGCGAACGTCCTCGGGGGGATAGCCGAGAAACAATCCGATCTCGTGCGGAAATTCGGGACACATTTTCACTCTGCTTTTCAGCCTTTTCAAGCAAGCCTTACTGTCAAAGCATTTGTATCCCATTGACGCTAAAATGGATTTAGCCTGCGGATCGGACAAATCCCTTTTAAGCTGTGTCGGGCGAAATACATATATCAGGGCACGGCTTTTGCCGAATTCCAATGGCAGCATTTTCACTCCCTTGCAGCCGAAACGCCGGTTGAAATCCTGCGCATATCGCTCAACATCCTGTTTTTGCGTATAAACGCAGGTGAAGAGGGTGGCGGTTTTCAGCCCCGCGAGAGTGGGAGAACAATGCTTGATGATCAAATCTTCCGACATCTTTTATTCCTCCGTGGCTTTATACAGT
>JBGVFW010000111.1:0-1657 GCA_045121315.1 Eubacteriales bacterium | reverse complement strand
TATAAGTATTCTTATGTCTTGTTCCATTCGGCTTGCTATATTTAATCTTTATTCAGTTTCAACTATGACGTCTACGGATGATTTCGAACTTGAAAAGATCGGTGACAAAAGAACAGCTGTTTTCTGCGTTACAGACAAAACAGATCCAAACACATTCTCCTTCTTTGTTTCTCTTTTGTATACGCAGGCTTTTGACACACTGCGCCATTCTGAAAAACAAAACCCCGGTGGTTTCCCCTTCCATGTTCATTTCTTTTTCAACAAGCTCCCCGATATTGGCGTTGTTCCGAAATTTCATAGTTATGCAAGCACGGATTCAAAATTTCATAATATATTCTTTACTATATTGAAGTAAACGCGCTTTTTCGGCAATAAAAGAGGTGAGAAATGTTACTTTCTTCACGATGCAATAAAATTGGTCAGCAAATTTTAGTTTTGTGTGATCTGCATTTTTTAGAAGACGGGCAGTTAAACATTATATCCACGTTGGAATATGATTTTTGTGTGCTGCTCGGGGATATTCCTTGGAGCGCTTTACAACAAATAAAAGAGCTTGTAACAAAGCCTATTTTTGCCGTTGGCGGTAATCACGATACACGTGAAATGTATAAACAGATTGGAATCCCTTATCTAAATGGAAAATGTGCTGAGGTGAACGGTTGGAGAATTGCCGGCGTCGAAGGCAGTTCTCGTTACAAAAACACAAAGGAATTAGTGATGCTAACACAAGAAGAGTCGCTTGCGATAGCTGAACAATTACCCAAAGCAGATATATTGATCTCCCACGATTCTTGTTTCAGCAAGTACGGAACTGCTCCCAATAAATGTGGTTTAAAAGGAATCGATCTGTATATCGAGAGAAACAAACCTATATTGCACTTACACGGGCATCACCATATTTACGATAAATATATGATTGGCGAAACTCTGTGTTTGTGTTGCTATCGTTGTATGTTGATAGATACGTCCGGAGACGTTAGAAAAATATTTTAGTAGTTTTTTAGGAGATCTAATGAAAGCACAAGAGTATTTTGATAAATATTTTCAAAACATTAACAGTTTTGAGGAAATTACAGAGAATGTCAAAGCAATGTTTCGAGATATGTCAAAGGAATTTGACACGTTAAAGGCTCAAAGAAATATAAAGACAGTTGCCGGAATTGTTGGTGTTGTTCGTGAGCTTAACGATAAATGGAACTCAGTTGCATCAAAAGTAGAACAGAAATTTTCAATAAAGGTTATAAAACGTAATGTTATTTGGAATGTATATCTTTCCGAACGATGGGAAGATGATTTCCCACGTAAGCCGGATTGAGAGGAGTGATAATTATGGCTATCAGTGAAAGAATTAGATTTTTTCGTAACTTAAAGGGTATAACGCAAAAGCAATTAGGCATAGCAGCAGGTTTTCCGGAAAATACCGCAGACGTTCGTATGGCTCAGTATGAAGCAGGGATACGGACGCCTAAATCAGATCTTGTTAAAGCACTTTCCGATATATTGGGTGTTTCTACTATGGCATTAACAGTGCCGAATATCGATACTGCCGAGGGTTTGATGCATACACTTTTTGTTCTTGAAGATCTATATGGTTTAAAGGTCAGCGAATCTGATGGAGATGTTTGTCTTCGCGTTGATCCTACAAAAAGTAAAGATG
>JBGVFW010000110.1:0-4676 GCA_045121315.1 Eubacteriales bacterium | reverse complement strand
TCAAAAATGGGCGTCAAGCCGCCCATTTTTATTTTGATGTGTGATTTGAAAAAGCAAATTATACGTTAAATCTGATAACAACGATATCGCCGTCGCGGAAAACGTAATCCTTGCCTTCGCTGCGGATAAGACCTTTTTCTTTTGCAGCTGTCATAGAGCCGCATTTCATGAGATCATCGAAAGCGATAACTTCCGCGCGAATGAAGCCACGTTCCATGTCTGAGTGAATCTTGCCTGCCGCCTGTGGCGCTTTCGTGCCGTTTACGATAGTCCATGCGCGAACTTCCTTGGGTCCTGCCGTGAGAAAACTGATGTAGCCGAGCAACTTATAGCTTGCCTTAATAAGTGCATCAAGACCGCTTTCTTTGATGCCGAGGTCTTCAAGAAACGCTGCTTTATCGTCACCGGAAAGCTCTGCAAGCTCTGCTTCAATCTGCGCGCAAATGACAAGAAGTTCGGAGCCTTCACTCTTTGCGTGCGCTTCAAGAGTTTTGTATGTGTCCGTGGAAGTGAAATCTTCGGAAAGCTGATCTTCTCCGATGTTTGCAACGTAGATTACGGGCTTAAGCGTAAGGAGAGCTACGTCGGAGAGCATTTCGCGTTCTTCGTCGGAAAGGTCCATAGAGCGAACGCATTTGCCTTCTTCAAGAGTTGCTTTGACTGTTTTGAGAAATGCGAGTTCGCCCGCAAGAGTCTTATCACCTTTGAGGTCTTTTTCTACTCTTGTAATTTTGCGTTCCAAAACTTCAAGGTCAGAGAAGATGAGTTCGAGATTGATAGTTTCGATATCTCTCATGGGATTTACATTGCCGTCAACGTGGATAACATTGGAGTTGGGAAAACAACGTACGAGGTGAATGATAGCGTCTGTTTCGCGGATGTGGGAAAGGAACTTGTTGCCAAGGCCTTCACCTTGAGAAGCGCCTTTTACAAGACCTGCGATATCAACAAATTCGATAACTGCGGGAGTGTATTTTTCGGGGTTGTACATTTGTGCAAGAGCGTCAAGACGTGTGTCGGGAACGCTTACCATGCCTACGTTGGGGTCGATGGTACAGAAAGGGAAGTTCGCTGCCTGAGCACCGGCATTCGTTATTGCGTTGAAAAGTGTGCTTTTGCCTACGTTCGGCAAGCCTACGATACCTAATTTCATATATGTCTATTCTCCTTTAATTTTTCCTGTATTTGCAAGGGTTTTTGCGTTTTGGCGTTTCGGCTTCTACGCCATTTTTACGCCATTTACGCATTGATTTATATGGAGTTTTATGCTAATACTCCATTAAGCTGAAATTGCCTAACAGCTTGATCTAAGGAATCGGTAGTTACGTGAACATACCTATCCATCGTTGTTTTGATACTGGCGTGTCCCAGTAGTTTTTGCAGCACCTTCGGCTGCATACCGCTTTCGATGGCTCGCGTGGCGTAAGTATGGCGTAGTGCGTGCATACAAAAACGATTTATCCCTGCTTCGTCGCAGAGCTTATAAAGGTGGGTATCGTAAGAACTGTTTTTAGCAGGTTCGCCAGTACGCCAGTTGATGAAAACAAGGTCGCGCATGACAAGCTTGGAAGTAACGCCTGTTCGCCTGTCCATATATTCCAGAGTTTCAGAGAGCAAAGGGGATTCCTTTCTGCCCGCGCGGTTATCCCAAATTCCTTTGAGGATTTCGTATGCCTTATCCGTTAATGGAATGGTGCGATAACTCTGCTGTGTCTTTGGCGGACCGGCACGCCAAAAATGCTCGGCGTGGCGAAATTCCAAAGTTTTGTTCACCGTAAGCGTGCGCTTCTCAAAATCGATCACGTCCCAAGTCAGACCAATCATTTCGCCTGTACGCAATCCCGTTTCAAGGATAAGTGCGTATTGGTTGTAATTGTGGGAACGTCGAGCCGTTTCAAGAAATGTGCGCTGATCTTCACGGGTGAGAAACTTAATATCGTCTGTTGCACGAACAGGTTTTGTGAATCGAACGCCATCCATCGGATGCTTGGCAATCAGCTCGTTCATCTTTGCCGCCTTGAACATTGTTCCCATTGTGATGTACGTTTGGCGAATGGTAGAACCCGAATAATCAGTGTCCATTTGAATGAACACCTTCTTGCAATGCATGGGCTTTACGTTCGCTATCATCATTTTACCGATTACCGGCTGAATGTTGAATTTGTATCGCTCTCGGTAGTTTCGGAGCGTATTAGGGGCTAAATCCCCAACAATATTTTCAATCCAAAATTCAAACCATTGGTCAACCGTCGTGTCGGTTGCTATGAAAACATCATCGTGCTTATCAGCATATTTAGCTTCTTCCATCCAATTACGCGCTTCGGGAACTGTCTGGAAATACTTTTCATGTCGCTTGCCTGTCTTATCGACAAAGCGTGCGCTATATAATCCGTCCTTTCTTTGGTAGATACCCTTACCACAGTCTTTTCCTTTGAGATTCTTTCCCATTGATGAACTCCTTTCCCGCAGAGGAAAAAGAGCACACTGTTACACAATAATTATATCACAAAGCACTCTTTTTCTCAAGCGGTTTAACGAAATTTCCTTCAAATATTTTGTAAATTTTTACTAACAGGGTCAAATTACAAGCTTTTCGCTGATATATTCTTCAAACTCTTTGCGTTTAACGAGTTTTTTCGTACCTACAAAGAGAACGAATGGACAATTCGGTGAGCGCAGCATACTGTCAATCTTGTTAATGCCAATATTGCTGTACTCAGCCGCTTCTTTTGTGGTCAGTGTCATTTTAAGGTGGATAGGGACTTTACAAATTTCATCTACCATTCAGTTTCCTCCATTTTCGTTATTCAAAATACGGGTGGCTTTTTTGAGATTTTCGGCTGCATTACCCTTGCGGAAGTTCTCTCCATCAAAGAGGACGGGAACGCATACCTCTAAAACGCGGTCATAAATGCGCCGATCATCAAGGTCGGTTGCTTTTTGCATAACAGACAGCGCGATATTAGTTGTGATAATCATAGGCTTGCGGGAGAGCAAGCGGCGGTTGACTATATCGAAAACGCGCTCCTTGCCATAGCTTGTATTTCGTTCTGCGCCTAAATCGTCAAGAATGAGTAAGTCGGGGCGTGTAATCCGTTTTAAGTAGCTGTCGCGGTCTGCTCCAAAATTGCCCTGCATACGGTTGACTACATCGGTCATATCAACGTAGAGAACGGAGATCATGCGGTCAATCAGAGCGTTTGCAATACACCCTGCGGCGTAAGATTTTCCTGTGCCGACATTCCCGAACAATAACAGCCCGATACCCTCACGGCTGAAATCGTCCCATTTCTCGGCGTATTCTTTGGCTTTGGCAAGTTGCTTTGTCATAACAGGCGCATTCTCGAAACGCCACGCGGCGGCGGGAATATCGCTGAACGCTTCGGAGCGTAAGAGGTTGATATGATTGATACGGTTAAATTCTCGCATTTCAGCCTCGCGCCGTTCTCTTTCCGCGGCGGCACACTTGCAATCGGTTGGGTGTCGGTCAATCCCGTTAAAACGGTGCTTTTCTGCGAAGTACGCTTCTTTTGGCGTATGGCACTTGCCGCAGTATTTCAGCCCATCTTCGGGATTGATATAATCATCGGGCGCGGTGTTCGCCGCGTCTGCGGTATCAATGATAGCGGACAAAATAGGGTCAATATTCATAGGCAATCTCCTTTATCGGTGTATTCGGAATCGTAGTTCTTGACGGGCTTGACTTTGTTATCCTCGTCAAGCCATTTTCGGATAGTGGCGTAATGGTTGGCGTAGTGCTTTCCGTTGACTTCCATATACGCTGACAGGCGGTTAATGTAGTCGGCGTACCTATCGGGATAATCAGCTTCAAGCGCGGCAAGCTGCTTTTCGGAGAGAAAAACATTTTGATACTGACCGTAGCGGCGGCGCATCTCTCTTTTTTCTGTCTGAATCATATTTTTATATTCTTGTTCAGTATTACTTGGGGGTAGATTTTGCCCCATACAAGGTGAAGTTTCCTGCACTTCCATAGGGCAAATATTTCCCTCTGGTGGTGAAGAAATCTTCTCCCCATCGGGCAGATGTAGGAATATGTGGTTAGCCCTGTTCCAACCTTGACGGATACGGGTAATCAGCCCTGCGTTTTCTAATTCGTTCAGCGCGGTTTTTACTGTTCTTTCGCTCCTGTTAAGGTCATCTGCCATCTGCTTTATCGTGTAAATGACATACACGTTTCCGTCCTCTGATACCCAACCCGATTTTTGTGAAAGCAAGGTGCGGTTAAGCAGCAGCCCGTAGAGCAGCTTCGCATTTATTGAATGTTCGCTTGCGATCATAAACCGTGGCAAAGGTATGAACGGAGGGAGTGGCGTGTTTTTCTTAAAAAATATCATTCATCACTTCCTTTCAGCGCAGGCGGTTAAATTGTGTGTTCTTGTTTCTTGGACTTATCGGGGGTAGGCGCGCCGTGAAGTTCTGCCAAATTCTGCTGTATAGTCTGCAATTCTTTGAAGCGTTCCTTATCGGCGCAGTAGAGGTTATAGGCGGCGTTTTTCTCTGCAATCAGCCTTTGAATTTCAGCACGAATAGTGGCATTTGTAGGCAGTTTCTTAATACCCTGTGAATCGAAATAACGACGGGCGGATTCATAGATGATAAAATCAGCTTCGTGTTTCTGCTTGTATGCGGTGCGGTCTTTTTCCTTTTTGATGGAA
>JBGVFW010000109.1:0-5023 GCA_045121315.1 Eubacteriales bacterium | reverse complement strand
AGAGGGTACGCCCGATATTAACATTTCCGATTGCCCCGACCTTGCGCCCATACTGATGAGCGTGGCGGCGGTAAAAAACGGCGTAAAGCTTACGGGGACAGCTCGCCTTAAAATAAAAGAAAGCGACCGTGGCACAGTTATGGCAGAGGAACTTGCTAAATTCGGTGTTCCCGTTACGGTCGAAGAAAACGAAATAATCGTTGAGGGCGGCCACTTCCGTGCGCCGAGCGCGGCGCTTTACGGTCACAACGACCACAGAATAGTTATGTCCATGGCGGTGCTCTGCACGCTGACGGGCGGCGTTATCACGGGCGCACAGGCGGTTAAAAAAAGCTACCCCGACTTTTTTGACGTTATAAAAAAACTTGGAATAGAGGTTTCTGAAAGTGGAAATTGAAAAGAGTAAAAAAATACTTATCGTAGGTCTTGGACTTTTGGGCGGCAGCTATGCGCAGTCGCTTACACGCCAAGGCTATGAAGTCCTCGCCATCACGAGAAAACAGAGCACAATAGACTACGCGCTCGAACACAAGATGATAGCAGAAGGTACGACGGAGATAGATCCAGAGCTCATTGGCAAAGCAGATATCGCTGTTTTCGCACTTTATCCGCACGTTTTCATTGAATGGATAGAGAAAAACGGCAAATACTTCAAAAAAGGTGCGATAATCACCGACGTTACAGGCGTTAAATGCGCTATTGTTGATAAAATTCAATCTCTTCTTCCCGAAGGCGTTGAGTTTATCGGCGCACACCCCATGGCGGGCAGAGAGGTTTACGGTATCGAAAACAGCAACGAAGAAATGCTCAAGGGCGCAAATTATATCGTAACTCCGAACGAAAAAAATACGGAATACGCTATCGAAACATGCAAGGAGCTCGGAAGAATACTCGGCTTCGGCAACATTACGGAGCTTTCTCCTCAGAAGCACGACAGAATGATAGGATTTCTTTCTCAGCTTACGCACTGTATCGCCGTGGCACTTATGACTTGCAACGACGACCAAAACCTTTGCCGATATACGGGCGACTCTTTCAGAGACCTTACGAGAATCGCGCGCATAAACGAAGATATGTGGAGCGAACTTTTCATGCTCAACAAGGATATCCTCATTTCCGAGATCAAAGCGTTCAGCGGGGAACTTGAAAAGCTCCGCCGCGCTATGGAAACGGACGATGTTGAAACGATGAAGAAGATGATGCGCACGTCCACGGAAAGACGCGCAATGTTTGATAAAAAGTGATTTTCTGCCTCTTTTGGCGAAGGAAACTCACTCACAAAATTTATTTCAGCGAAATTTTAAACAAAAATAAATAAAAATAAACAAAACGCAAAGCACGGTCTTCTCTTTCGAGTGAATATCGGCGAAAGAGCGAGGAAAGTTCTTTGCAAAGCTTTCTTTCAAGAAAGCGGAAAGGTCAGGACAAAGATCATGAATATGAACTTCAAAAGAAAACTTCCCATTCCTATGGAAGTTAAAGAAATGTACCCTCTCACAATGGAGCTTGAAACAGTAAAAGCTGCACGCGACAAAGAAATCAAGTCCGTTTTCAAAGGCGAAAGCGACAAAATGCTTCTCGTTATCGGACCTTGCTCAGCAGATAACGAAGAATCCGTCATGGATTACATTCACAGACTCAAACTCGTTCAGGATAAAGTAGCGGACAAGATCATCATTATTCCCAGAATTTACACGGGTAAACCCAGAACGATCGGCGACGGTTACAAAGGCATGGTTCACCAGCCCAACCCCAACGAAGAACCAGACGCATTCAAGGGTATCGTTGCCATCCGCGAACTCCACATGAGAGCGCTCGCCGAAACAGGTCTTTCTACGGCGGACGAAATGCTCTATCCCGAAAACCACCGTTACCTCTCAGATCTTCTTTCCTACGTTGCGATTGGTGCGCGCAGTGTTGAAGATCAGCAGCACAGACTTACAGCCAGTGGTCTTGCTATCCCCGTTGGTATGAAGAACCCCACAAGCGGCGATATTTCCGTTATGATGAACTCCATCACAGCGGGTCAGCACGCCCACCAGTTTATCTACCGCGGCTGGGAGGTTGAAAGCAAGGGCAACGAATATGCTCACGCTATTCTTCGCGGTTATGTTAACAAGCACGGTCAGTCCATGCCCAACTACCATTACGAAGACCTTATGCATCTTTGCGAAGAATACGCAAAGAAACCCGACCTCCAAAATCCCGCGGTTATCGTGGACACTAACCACTCAAACTCCGGCAAAAAATATCTTGAACAGATACGTATTGCAAAAGAAGTTCTTCACTCCTGCAAATACTCTGCCGATATACGCAAGATCGTTAAAGGCTTCATGATCGAAAGCTATATAGAAGATGGCGCACAGAAGATCGGTGAAGGCGTTTACGGTAAATCAATCACAGACCCGTGCCTCGGCTGGGAAAAGACGGAAAGACTTATCCTCGACATCGCAGACGAGCTTTAATAAAACGAACGCACTTTCCGGAAAAACGTAAAAATTTAATTTGGTGGTGATTTTTTATGTACAATTTTGATGTAAAAAAAGCCGTTGACGGCTGTGTTGCCTGGATACAGGACTGGTTCGAAAAGAACGGCAAGGGCTGTAACGTTATCATCGGTATTTCAGGCGGCAAGGACAGCTCCGTAACGGCGGCGCTCTGCTGCAAGGCTTTGGGCAAAGAGAGAGTTTTCGGCGTGCTCATGCCCGACGGCGAACAGTGCGATATAGATTATTCGCATGATCTTTGCAAATTCCTTGACATTGAACACATGGTCGTTGATATTCACTCCGCCGTTGCCGGTGTTTACGAATCCTTGGGCGGAAGAATAGAAATTTCCGAACAGTCAAGAATAAATCTGCCCCCCAGAATCCGCATGGCTACGCTTTACGCTATTTCTCAGTCCAAAAACGGCAGAGTTGCAAATACCTGCAACCTTTCCGAGGATTGGGTGGGTTATTCCACAAGATATGGTGACAGCGCGGGCGACTTCGGCCCTATTTCCCAACTTACCGTTGCGGAAGTAAAGGAAATGGGCAGATATTTGGGACTTCCCGAAAAATTCATTGAAAAAGCGCCGTCCGACGGACTTTCGGGCAAAACGGACGAGGACAAGCTTGGCTTTACTTATGCCGTACTCGATAGATATATACGCGAAGGCGTGATCGATGACGAAAAGACGAAGGAACGCATCGACAGGCTCCATGCGCTTAACCTTTTCAAACTTCAAACTCTTCCCGTTTACGAATTCGACCCCGAAAAATAAGCAAATAATTTTTACGGAGAATATTATGTCAGGACTTCAACGCCCCGATAAGGAAAACTATTATCTCGACATAGCGCAGACTGTCGCGCAGAGAAGCACTTGCCTTCGCCGCGCGTTTGGCGCAATTATTGTCAAAAACGATATAATAATATCGACAGGATACAACGGCGCCCCGCGCGGGCGCAAAAACTGCACGGATATGAACTTCTGTATGCGAGATCACCTAGGTATACCGCGCGGAGAAAGATACGAAATGTGCCGCTCTGTTCACGCAGAAGCAAACGCTATCATCGCCGCTTCGCGCGACCAAATGCTCGGTTCGACGCTTTATATGGCTTGCATCGATGTTAAATCAGGAGAGCTCATGGCGGGAACCTGTTCCTGCATGATGTGCAAGCGCCAGGTCATAAACGCGGGTATCGAACGCGTTATCGTGCGCGACACCCCCACGGAATATTCTGTTTACAACGTCGCGGACTGGATAGAAAACGACGACAGCCTTACAGGAAAATTCGGATATTGATATTTTGACAGCGTATTAAAATAAAACAAACCCGCCATAATATATGGCGGGTTTGTTTAAGGCGAAAAAACTGTAAATAGGTTTTATTATACAATCTGTTTCTTTTTTAAGAAATAATAGGTAAAAAACGCTTTAGCGTTTTTTGAAAAAATTATTTTATACCGCTTTTTCTTGTTTAAAGAAAAAGCTCGCAAAAAGATAAAAAAACTTGCAGGTTTATCGCTTACCAAAAAGATAGCCAAAAGTTCGTCGGCTTCCCACGCGATTTTGCAAGCAAAATGCGTGGAACCTCGCCGATATCAGTTAAATGCATACTCGAATCATAGCGCGTGAAAATAAAGCGAAAATAATTGATAAATTATCACGCGTTTTAACACCTTCTTCGTTTTTCTTTGAAAGAAAAATCAAATCAGTCGGCGTAGGCTTCGACTTTTTCTTCTTTATAAGCATTGGGGTTTGGGATAATACCGTCTTCAATGTCTTGAAGATATTTGAAATATGCGCCGATAACAGTGTCCTCGAGCTGTGCGCGCATTGCGGCGTTGATAGGATGGACAATGTCGCGATATGTGCCGTCTGGATTCTTCCTGGAAGGCATAACTACAAAGAATTTGTCTTTTGCATGTATGACTTTAACGTCATGAAGCGCGAGCATATTGTCGAACGTGAGGGACACTACCGCTTTCATAGGGCCTTCGTCAAAGATTTTTCTGATTTTTACGTCTGTGATTTCCATTTGTGTTTTCTCCTTAATGTTGGTGTTGGTGATTTTTCATCGTTTGCTATATTTTACTACCTAATTGTGAATTTTATTCAAATTAAAGGTGAGTAAACTTTTAATTTTTTATCATATATGTGTTAATTTCGTGTGGCGCATATGTGAATTGTACATTTTTTATTGAAAAAGAGGTTTTGTTATATGTCTTGCGAAGAAACTTTTCGCGTGCTTGAAAACGCGCGTTCTCTCTTTTTTGTGGGTATCGGCGGTATAAGTATGTCCAGCATAGCTTTTGTTTTTAAATCAAAGGGATATTTGGTGCGCGGATCTGACAGGGCGCAGAATGATATGACGCGCAAGCTCTGCTCCGAGGGAATACACGTTTTCCACGGACACGACGCTTCTCATATCGCGGGCGCAGACGCGCTTGTTTACACGGGAGCCGTGAATGAGCAGAACCCCGAAATAGCGGAAGCTAAAAGGCTCGGTTTGCCGATAATCTACCGCGCTGATGCAC
>JBGVFW010000108.1:0-2323 GCA_045121315.1 Eubacteriales bacterium | reverse complement strand
CGTTATTCTCAATTCAGCCAACCCTATGGAATGCGGATTCGCAGAAGACTATAACGTCGACGCTCTTATTTGGTTGGGGTATCCCGGCTCTACGGGGGCGACGGGCCTTGCAAATCTTCTTGTAGGAAAAGTGAATTTTTCAGGTAAGCTTGCCGATGTTTACCCTTACGATCATACTACTGCCGCATCCTTCGTCAACTCGGGAAGAGAGGGCGTTGGAGAATATACCGACGCAATACGCGGCGGCAATATCGTTTTCGGTAAATACAGCGATTACGCCGAAAATATTTACGTCGGATACAAATGGTATGAAACCGCCGATACGGAAGGATATTGGAGCCATATAGAAAACAAATACGGAAACGGCTACCGTGGAGTAATCCAATACCCATTTGGATTTGGACTTTCCTATACCGAATTCGAATGGACGGTGATTGATTCCAATTATAAAAACGGAGATGTCGCAGACAAATTCGGAACGGTTTCGATAACCCTGCGCATCAAAAATATCGGCAATGCTTCGGGCTCGGATACCGTACAGCTTTACTACACGCCGCCATATACAAAAGGCGGAATAGAGAAATCTTCAGTAAATCTCGGCGCATTTGCCAAGACGCGCGTTCTCGCTCCCGATCAGTACGAAATAATCAAAATCAATATGCCCATTGAAGCTATGAAAAGCTACGATTGCTATGACAGCAACAATAACGGATTTATCGGATATGAGCTTGAAGAAGGGGAATATCTGATTAGCTTACGTACTGATTCTCACACCCCGAAGAAAACCTCAGACGGAATAAATTCTATCAGCATCCACATCCCGCAGGGCGGATATAAATATGAGCTTGACACCGTCACTAAAAATCCTGTTTGCAATCAGTTCACGAACTTTACGAACGGCATTTCGGGCGCAACCAGTCAAATCACCCATGATCGCTCGATCAATCGCCAGCATTCATGCGACGGAAATGACGAGGTCGAAAAAATAACGTATCTTACAAGAGCAGATTTTAAAGCCACTTTCCCCAATAAAGCGTCTTTATCTCGAACGGGCGGGGAGACACTCATTAATGATACCGCGAATAACTTTGATTTTAAAAAGGACGATAACGCCTTGTCCTTACCCGTGTGGAATTCAAAGGAAACGAGTTATACTGTAGACGAATTGGCAGGAGTACCGTTTGAAGATGAAAGATGGGATCAAATTACAAGCCAAATGTCACTTACAGAAGCAGCAAAGCTTGTCGCGGCGGGCGGATTCGGAACAGTGCCTACCGACTCGGTCGGCATACCGAGAACACGCGCCTTCGACGGCCCTTCGGGATTCAACGTGGGTGCGGCGGGAGATTTCACAAATTTCCCGTGTTCAACACTCATCGCGTCCTCGTGGGATACGAATATTGCTTATCGCATCGGTAAGATGATAGGTAAAGAGGGAAGCGAATTCACCCCTAAAATTACGGGATGGTACGGCCCCGGTGCAAACATTCACCGTTCACCCTTGGGTGGCAGAAATTTTGAATACTACAGTGAAGACCCCGTGCTTTCGGGTATAATGTGCGCCCACCACGTTCTTGGAGCAAAATCCTCCGGGGTTACCGCATACATCAAGCACATCGCAGTAAACGATTGCGAAAGATACCGCGGCGGCGTTTACAAGTGGCTTACCGAACAGAGTTTGCGAGAAATCTACCTGTTACCATTCGAATACGCGGTCAAGATCGGCAAAGCAAACGGCTTAATGGCATCGGTTGACAAGGTCGGATCGGGTCAGGCAACCTCAAATTCCGCGCTTCTCACCGCAGTTCTCCGCGATGAATGGGGCTTTAGAGGCACGGTCATCACCGACTACTATCAAAGCCAGAACATAAACGACGTTGACGAATGCGTTCGCGCCGGATGCAACCTTATGCTTTGTCCGTGGGGAGATGAAAGGTTGTTTGATAATCTCGATTCACCCGCCTCGCAAAATGCAATATTTAATGCCGCAAAGGAAGTCCTTTATACTTATGCGGATACGTTAAGCTTTTCAAAAAACAATGATAAATAAAATGTACTAAAATTAACTTTGAGGAAGCATACCTCCCGAAATCAGGGAAAACATTCCGGAGGGGTGGACTTGAACAACGTTCACTTTGCTCACTACTCATTGGCTGCATCAAAAATAGCGGGACTTTGAACCGAGATTTGCCGCGTCACTTCCGTGACATCAAATGCGTCAAATCAAGCGAACGCAGGCATTCGCTTCGCACCAAAATCCAAATGTCTAAATCCGACATTTGGATTTTCTGCGGGTGAAAGGACTGTCCCCGAAGCAAAAAAG
>JBGVFW010000107.1:0-1305 GCA_045121315.1 Eubacteriales bacterium | reverse complement strand
GTACAAGACGATTATTGTATGTAACGTGTAGCAGAGCTATGGATAGTTTGGCAATAGTTTATTATACAGATGATGTCGAGAAAGTGTATTCTGCACTGTTAAATAACACTTGGTTTAACCAAGAAGAAATAATTTGTATATAAGGAGGTGCACCTATGCCGCTTGAAATAGTAAGAAACGATATAACAAAAATGAAGGTGGATGCCATTGTCAATGCTGCCAATGAGTCTTTGCTCGGCGGTGGCGGTGTTGACGGTGCGATTCACCGTGCCGCGGGTTCCAGACTACTTGCAGAGTGTAGAACGCTTGGTGGTTGCAAAACGGGCAAGGCGAAGATCACGGGCGGATATAATCTGCCTGCGAAGTATGTAATACATACCGTCGGTCCTATCTATAACGACGGAAAGCACGGAGAAAAGGCGCTACTTGAATCCTGCTATCGCGAGTCGTTGGCTCTTGCGAAGGAGAATAACTGCGAAACTGTGGCATTTCCGCTTATATCTTCGGGCGTTTACGGATACCCCAAAGATCAAGCGTTGAAGGTTGCTATCGACGTTATCAGTGACTTCCTTCTTGAAAACGAAATGACTGTCTATATTGTCATCTTCGACAAGGCGGCATACAAGATCAGCGAAAAGCTGTTCTCGGATATTGCCGAATATATCGACGATAATTATGTGAACGAGCATACCGATTACAGCCGTGAGCGTGTTCATATGAACGCGCCGCCGTCAATGGCTCCGCGCACAAGAGGAAAGAAATCAGAAGATGATTTTCTTGAAACGTGCGATTGCAAGACTATGCTTGCCGAGGATGACTTGGACGCAAAGTTAAAGCAGATCGAC
Source organism: Eubacteriales bacterium (assembly GCA_045121315.1). Lineage (GTDB taxonomy): Bacteria > Bacillota > Clostridia > Oscillospirales > CAG-272 > UMGS731. The sequence continues at coordinate 460 of JBGVFW010000107.1, read as the reverse complement.
GAAAGTTTCTCTCAAATGCTTCTGCGCAAGATCGACGAAAAAGGTATGACCGATGCCGAGTGCTACAAAAAGGCGAACATTGACCGTAAGCTGTTCTCCAAAATCCGTAGCGACGTTCACTATAAGCCGAGCAAACCCACTGCGCTCGCATTTGCAATCTCCTTGGAACTTTCCTTGGCGGAAACCGAGGACATGCTCCGCAAAGCAGGGTTCGCGCTATCACATAGCAATAAGTTTGATATTATTATCGAATATTTTATCAGCAAGGGTAACTACAATATTTTTGAAATCAACGAAGCTCTGTTTGCGTTTGATCAGAGTTTGTTAGGAGCGTGAAACGATGGTTAAATTTATATGCTACCCCAAATGCACCACTTGCCAAAAGGCGCGAAAGTGGCTGGATGATAATAAGGTCGAGTATGAATTTAGAGATATTAAACTCGACAATCCCACGCTTGAT
>JBGVFW010000106.1:0-2848 GCA_045121315.1 Eubacteriales bacterium | reverse complement strand
GGCGAATAGAGTTGGCGTTGTGTCCTTAGGAACACAACGCCTATGTCATAGCTTTTTTTTTGTTAAGTATAGTTAAAAATGGAAGTATACAATTTGATAATTCTGCTGAAATTGTGTAGATTCACCAACCAATGTTGACTTTTTTACGTTTTCATTGTATAATAATTTTATCAATACAAATCTATTATGAAAGGACTTTTTCACCATGAAAAAAGTAACTTCTTTAATCGCTTTCATTATGGCAATGCTTATGTTGCTTGTTTCCTGCGGCAACAATGACGTAACAACGACAGACCCCGCGGAAACGACGGACACAACAGCAACAACAGAAGCAACAGCAGACATAACTACGGATACATCTGCAACAGAAGCAACCACGGCTACGACGGGCCCTGTTGTTTGTGCTCACGAATGGGAAACTATTGAGGGTACGGCTCCCACAACATTCAAAGAAGGCACAGGTAAATTCAAATGCAAACTCTGCGGCGAAGAATACGAAGGTACTGTTCCCGCAACAAAAACAATCAAAATACTCGCTATCGGCAACAGCTTCAGCGTTGACGCGATGGAAACATATCTTTACAACGTTTTGAAAAACCTCGGCGTTGAAAAGATCGTCCTCGGCAACCTCTACATAGGCGGCTGCTCTCTCGATACTCACTGGGAAAACATCCAGAACGATGCAAAAGCATATACGTTCTACTACAACTACACTGGTAAATGGCTCAGCAGCACACAGAGCGTAAAATATGGTTTGGAATTTAAGGATTGGGATGTTATCACGATCCAGCAGGTTAGCCAGAACAGCGGTTTGCCTGCTACATATACAAACCTTCAGAATATTCTTGACTATATCAATGAACATAAGACAAATAAAGACGCTAAAGTATACTGGCATATGACTTGGGCATACCAGGGTAACTCTACGCACTCCGGCTTTGCTTACTACGGCAACAACCAGGAAAAGATGTACAACGCTATTACAAGCACAGCGTCCACTCTCGTTGAAAATTATAAAGGACTTGATGGCGTTATCCCTGCGGGTACTGCTATCCAAAACTTGCGTACATCCTATATAGGTGATACACTTACACGCGACGGTTATCATTTGAGCTATATCTCCGCTTCCACGGCTCCCGGCGGCTACCTCGGCAGATATACGGCTTCCCTTACATGGGCGGCTTACATTCTCGGTATCGATATTTCCGATTTTGATTGGTATATCGAAAAATACACGGGTATGAAAGAAGCTCTTCCTGCAGTTAAAGAAGCGGTTATGAACGCTATAGCTAAACCTTTCGAAGTAACTCAGTCCTCTTATCCCGGCACAGATGAGCCTGACGACCCTAAAGAAAACACAGAACTTTCCGAAGAGGATATCGCGTTCCTCAAAGAACAGGGTGTTGACCCGGCAAACTATGAACTTCTTGATCTCGGTGTAACAGTTGGCGCTTATTACAACTCTTCCTCCAGCACGACAGGTCTTAATGCTACTGCAAGCAACTCTCCTTATTACTTTGCTACGACAAAATTCGATAAGGAAGCTCTTCCTGTAGGCTCTATTATCTACGTTAAGGACGGTTATCAGTATCGTCCTGAAGGTTGGGATTACACAGGCACACGTCCTGATAACGTAACGACAAGCGTTGTTACCGTTTCGGAATCTTGGTGGGCTAAGTATACAACTCGCGCTTTCAATGTTTCTTACGTTGGAAACAGTACAGTTGTGGGTAATAGCGATCTTGAAGCATTCAAGATATATGTTCCCAAGACAGAGGTTGATGTTCCTGAAGAAGAAAAGCCTACTGTTTCAAAAGAAGACCTTGAAGATACAAGCAAGTATACGAAACTTGAACTCGAATTTACAATTGGTGCATATTATTACTCAACAGCTTATGCTTCTACGCTTCAATCTTCATCTAACAGTTCTGAGACTAATCTCCCTTACTTTGCCGCAACGCAGATGTTCAAGAAAGATGAGATTCCCGTTGGCTCCGTTATCGTTGTTGATGCAAACTACCAGTACCGTCCTGAAGGCTGGACTGACCTTGGCACAAAGACAATATCTCGCCCCGGCAATGTTGTTGATGAAATCACTATTGTTGATGAAGCATGGTGGAGTAACTTCAACTACCGCGCGTTTAACCTCTCTTATATCGGTTCCGCCGCTAAGATGACAGAGGCAGACACGGTTCACTTGACAATTTACATTCCCGTAAAATAAATTCTAAGAAAAAATGCCGCTTTTGCGGCATTTTTTCTTAGAATTTTTTGCATTTTTATCCATAAACGATTGAAAAATTACTTGCCTTGTGATAAAATAAAAACGATATAGTTACAAGAAGCCGCACAAAATTTTGGCTTAAATCTTTTGTACGTCAAAGAAGGTTGATTTTTTATGAGTATTCGTATTGGTATTTTTGGTTACGGTAACCTCGGCAGAGGCGTTGAGAGCGCTATACGTCAGAACAAGGACATGGAACTTGCTGCTGTTTTCACGCGCCGCGACCCCGCGAGCGTTAAACTCAAAACTGAGGGTGTTCCCGTTTATCACGCAGACAAAGCTAAAGAAATGACAGATAAAATAGACGTTATGATCCTCTGCGGCGGCAGCGCAACAGACCTGCCCAAGCAGACGCCCGAAATGGCAAAATATTTCAATGTTATTGATAGTTTCGATACACACGCTAAAATTCCTGAACATTTCGACGCGGTAGACGCTGTTGCGAAAGAATCCGGCAAGGTTGGTATCATTTCCGTTGGTTGGGACCCCGGAATGTTTTCTCTCAACCGCCTTTACGGAAGTTCCATCCTTGTTGATGGAAAGGATTATACGTTCTGGGGCAAA
>JBGVFW010000105.1:0-2712 GCA_045121315.1 Eubacteriales bacterium | reverse complement strand
ATATATAGAAAAAGATTCCGCGCTTGAGCGCCGTTTCCAGCCTATCATGGTAGAAGAACCCTCCATTGCGGAAACGAAAAAGATTTTGGGCGGTATCAAAAAATATTACGAAACATACCACAAGATAAAAATTTCCGATGCGGTCATTTCCCGTGCGGTAGAACTTTCCGAAAGATATATCACGGATAGATTCCTGCCCGACAAAGCCATCGACCTTCTTGATGAGGCGGCGGCTTACGTGGCGATGCACTCTCCTGTGGTAAATCGTGTCGCGGTGGTTGAAAAAGAGCTTGATGAGCTGAAAAAGCAGCTCGCCGAGCTTGAAGAAAATCCCCTCCCCACGGACGCGGACGACCAGCGCAGAAACGAGCATTATGAGCTCGTGGCGTCCATCAAGGCAAATCAGCTCAAAGATGAAGCTGAATATGAAAAGCTCAAAGGAGAGCTTGCCACGATAGAGCTCACGGTGGATTCTCTTGCACGCGTTATCGAAATATGGACGGGCGTTCCCGCAGGAACGATAAACGCGAACGAATTTGAAAGACTTAATACGCTTTCCGAACGTCTTAAAGAAAGAATCAAGGGGCAGGACGAAGCGGTTGATGCGGTTGTTCGCGCCATCAAGCGAAACCGCGCGGGAGTTTCTTATAAGCGCAAACCCGCCTCATTCATCTTCGCAGGCCCCACCGGCGTGGGCAAGACGGAGCTTGTAAAGGTTCTTGCAACAGACCTTTTCAGTACGCCTGACGCGCTTATTCGCCTCGATATGTCCGAATTTATGGAGAAGCATTCCGTTTCCCGCATGATAGGTTCGCCTCCCGGATACGTCGGATATGACGATGCGGGTCAGCTCACGGAGAAAATCCGCCGCAAGCCGTATTCCGTGGTGCTTTTTGATGAGATTGAAAAAGCACACCCCGACGTGCTCAACATTCTTTTGCAGATTCTTGACGACGGCAAGGTTACGGACTCGCACGGCAAGGAAGTTGATTTTTCAAGCAGTATCATCGTTATGACGACAAACGCGGGCGCGAGCATGGCGACGAACACTCCCGGCTTCGGCATGAGCGAGAAAAGCATCTCCGAAAGCCGCACGGAGCGCGCTCTTTCTGAATTTTTGCGTCCCGAATTCCTCAACCGCGTGGACGAGATAATCACGTTCCGCCAGCTCGACAAGGAAGATTTCAGCAGAATAGCTTCCAATATGATAAACGACCTCCGCACGGCTCTTGCCGAAAAGGGAATCGGCGTTTCCTGCACGGACGCGGCTCTCGCGCTTATCGCGGAGAAATCTTTCTCCACAAAATACGGCGCGCGCAATATGCGCAGATTTATAGGCCGCAATATCGAAGACGTTGCCGCAGAGAAGATCATTGCCGCATACGATAAAGACGTGAAAGAAATCGTTATCGACGCAAACGGGCAAGAGATTACTGTTGAAGTAAGATAATACAAAAATAACAGGCTGTAAAGCCTGTTATTCCAGCCTGTCGAAAAAGTCCGCAAAAGTGGACTTTTTCGACAGGCTGGAACTTTCTTTTAAGAAAGTTTATAAAACCCCTTGACAAAACACACTATAAGTGATATTATTGTATCATCGTTTTAGCAAACTAAAACGAAATAAAATTTACATTTTGAAAAGAGATTTTTACTATGAAAAAAATTATTTCTCTCGTACTCGCTATGGCGCTTATGGCGTGCTCACTCTTTGTTTTTGCAAGCTGCGGCAAAGATGAAAACACACTTGTTTGCGGCGTAACAATTTTTGAAAACATGAACGAACAGGATGAAAACGGCAACTGGACAGGTTTTGAATCCGAATTTGCAATGGAAGTCGGCAAACTTATCGGTATGGACGTTAAATTCCAGCTCATCGACTGGCCTCAGAAATATTCTGAACTTAACTCCGGTAAGATAGATTGCATTTGGAACGGTTTCACGGCAAACTCTTATGATGACGGCGTTGCAAGAAAAGACCTCGTTGACTTCTCATACAGCTATATGCTCAACCAGCAATGCATCGTTGTTAAAAAATCTAACATCGACGCTTACACGAGCGAAGAAGACCTTGTTGGCAAAACAGCAGCAGTTGAAGGCGGAAGCGCAGGCGCAAGCTATGCAAAAGACGCTGTTGGTGAAAATGGCAAACTCGTTGAGTTCCCTGCACAGATCAGCACATTCCTTGAAGTAAACTCCGGAAAATCCGATTTTGCTGTTGTTGACATCCTTCTTGCAAAGAACATCTGCGGCAACGGCGACTACGAAGACCTCGTTATCGTTGATGCTATTACTCTTGCCGCTGAATACTACGCTATCGGCTTCAAGAAGGGCAGTGAGCTCACAGCTAAAGTAAACGAAGCTATCAAGACACTCAACGACAACGGCAAGCTTCTTGAACTCGCAAAGAAATACGGTCTTGAAAACAGCCTTAACGTTGTTGTTGAAGACTGATTACATTAACAAAGGAATATAAAATGGGTTTTTGGGAAGTTACACTAAGTATACTCGGTGGACTGAAATGGACCTGCCTGATTTTTGCGCTGACACTTGTGTTAGCGCTTCCTTTGGGTTTGGTGATAGCTTTCGGTTCTATGTCTAAATTTAAACCTCTGGCATACGTGACGAAGGTTTTCGTTTGGATAATACGCGGCGTACCGCTTATGCTCCAAATTTTCGTGGTTTTCTACGTTCCGGGCCTTCTTGTAGACGGAT
>JBGVFW010000104.1:0-1044 GCA_045121315.1 Eubacteriales bacterium | reverse complement strand
AGATAATGGGCAAGTGCAGCAACATCATGCTCCTTGACGAAAAGCGTAAAATATTGGGAGTGCTCCGCGCCGTGGATTTCACAACGAGCGGCAAACGTCAAGTCCTACCCGGCATGACGTATGAAGCACCTCCCGTGCAGGAGGGCAAGGTGCTGCCCATGGAGGAAACGGAGGAAATGTTCCTCTCTCGTGTCGAAGGCTTTGAAAAAAGCAAGACGGCGGAAAGCTTTTTGCTTGCAAATTACCTCGGTCTTTCGCCGCTGGTAACGCGTGAAATAGCGTACCGCGCGGGCTCTCTCGGCATGGAGATAGGCGACGCAGACGTGCGCGCTCTTTTCGGGGAGCTTCGCGCGTACTGCGCTTCTCTTGATGGCGCGTACACTCCGACGCTCCTTATAAATTCGGACGGTTCGCCCATGGAATATTGCTTTACGGATATTTTGCAGTATGGCGCGAGCGCTGAGAAAAAGGCTTTCTCCACACTTTCCGAGCTTCTTGACGAATTTTTCGGCGAGCGCGATAAAATTGCCGCGATGAAAACAAAAACTCACGACGTTTCGCTCATAGTGACAAACGCAAAAACGAGAATTACGAAAAAGATAGGGTACATCAAGCGCGACCTTGAAGAATGTAAGGAAACGGATAAATACAAGCTTTGGGGCGACCTTATCACCTCGTCGCTTTATATGATTACGGGTAAGAGCGCAAGCTGTGAGGTAGTCAATTATTACAGCGATGAAATGGAAACGGTGAAAATACCGCTTGATATAAAGCTGACCGCTTCGCAGAACGCGGCTAAATATTTTAAAAAATACACGAAACTTAAAAAAGCGAAGGAAATTCTAACGGAACAGCTCAAGGAAGCAACAGCGCAAATAGCGTATCTTGAAACGGTAGAAACGGCGATCTCTCTTTCCGAAAACGAACGCGACGTCGCCGAAATAAAAGCGGAACTGACGTCTGCCGGTTTTATCTCAAAAGCCAAGGGCGCGGAAGGCAAAAAGTCACAGAAAAAAGTCGAGATCGTGCCACTTAAATTTACAA
>JBGVFW010000103.1:0-7448 GCA_045121315.1 Eubacteriales bacterium | reverse complement strand
GATATCACATTTTGCTTCGCGCGCTATCATGGCAGCGCCGCTACGAAATTCGGAAACTTCGGGTGCTTTATCTCTGTGGCGAGTACCCTGGGGGAATATGCAAACGACTTCGCCTTTTTTTAGTTCGTCGATAGCGCCATGGAGCGCTTTTATATCTGCCAAGCCGCGTTTTATCGGGATAACTCCCATGCGCAGAGCGAAGAAGCGGACGATGGGATTTTTAACGACTTCGGATTTGGCGATAAAGTGAACCTGTCTTTTTGTGCCGATGGCAACAAAGCAGATGTCGTGCGCGCTAACATGGTTTGCGCAAATGATATAGGACTGATTTTTATCGGGCCTTTTTTCTTTGTTGTGGTATTTTTTGGGAAAGCAGATGAAATAAAAGATTTTTACGAAAAATAGCGCTATGGCGTAAAGTGCGTTCATTTTATTTTCTCCATTATTATATTTATTGCCGTTTCCAGCGTTTTTTCAAGGGATTCGGAATTGTCGAGCATTATAGCGTCGGGGGCGGGAATTGCGGGGGCTATTTTGCGGGTGGAATCGCTTTTGTCACGCTCTTCCATCGTTTTTTTGACTTCTTCAAGTTCTATGTTTTCACCTTTTGCAAGGAGCTCTTCGTAACGTCTGCGCGCTTTAGTTTCATCGCTTGCGTTCATAAAGAATTTTACTGTGGCGTTTGGAAGTATTACTGTGCCGATGTCGCGCCCGTCCATGATAACGTTATTTGTTTTTGCCATGTCGCGCTGCAGGTCGAGCAGAAATGCGCGTACGGCAGGGAGCGCTGAAACTTTTGAAGCGCACATGGATATTTCGTTCGTACGTATATTATCGGAAACGTCTTCTCCGCACAGGAACATTCTCTGCGCTCCGTCTATGTATTTTACTTCAAGCTTGAGCGAGGGCAGAAGCGCGGAGACTTCCGATTCATTTGTGGGGTCTGCACCATTTTGAAGAGTGAAAAGCGCTATGGTGCGGTACATCGCACCGGTGTCAACGTAGATGTACCCCAGCTTTTTTGCAAGTGCTTTTGCAACGGTGCTTTTGCCCGCACCGGAAGGACCGTCAATTGCAATGCTTATCATGTTATTCTTCCTCCGAAAGTTTATTTACAGCGGACTCTGCCGCTTTCATTGCTGTGGAAAACGCTATCTGAAGGTTAAAACCTCCCGTGTATGCATCAATGTCTATAACTTCACCTGCAAAATAGAGGTTTCCCCACTTTTTCGCCTGCATCGTGTTTGGCGATATTTCGGAAACGGCGATTCCGCCGCTTGTGACGATAGCTTCGTTGATAGGTCTTGTACCGCTTATTTTAATTGTGAAATCTTTGAGCACAGAAACAAGCTCGCGGCGTTCCTTTTGCGTTATGGAGTTTACCTTTTTCTCGGCTGAAATTCCTGTGCGTGCGACGACGGGCGCTATCATGGAAGATGGCAAAAGGTCGCAGAGCGAGTTTGCAAACTCTTTGTTCTTATATTTTTCAAAGTCGGAGACTATGCGCTTGTCGAGCTTCTCTGCGTCGAGCGCGGGTTTTAAGTCGATGTGAACGTGGTATCTCTCATTTTCCATGGGACGCATATGCGCGGAGGCGGAAAGGATCATGGGGCCGCTCACGCCGAAGTGTGTGAACAGCATCTCGCCGAAATCTTCGTATATTTTCTTGTCCTTTTTTGCTGTATCAACGACAGAAACTCCCACGTTTTTAAGCGCAAGACCCTGCATTTCGGCACAGCAAGGATCGCTTGAGGTAAGACCTATGAGAGAAGGAATGGGATCGACCGTTTTTATGCCGAGCTTTTCCGCAAAACGGAAGCCGTCGCCATCCGAACCGGTAACGGTGTAGGAAACGCCGCCCGTGCAGACGATGACTGCGTCAAATTCATACGTCCGTTTTTCTGTTGTAACGTGCGTTATGCGCTCTCCTTTTTTATCGGGAACAAGGGAGGTGACTTTTTCGTTTACTATCTTTGCTCCGCTATCGAGCACGTATTTTTTCAGCGCCATTACGATGTCGTGCGCTTTGTCGGAAACAGGGAAAACGCGGTTCCCTCTTTCGGTTTTGAGGGGAACTCCCAATGATTCGAACAGTTCCATCGTGTCCGCAGAGGAAAACGAGTTTATGGCGGAAAACATGAATTTGCCGTTTTTCGTCATGTTTTTTATAAACGTGTCGGGTGTACAGTTGTTTGTGACGTTGCACCTGCCTTTTCCTGTGATGCCCAGCTTCATGCCAAGCAGTTTGTTTTTTTCAAAAAGGGTAACGTCAGCGCCGAGTTGTGCGGCTTTGCCTGCCGCGCTCATGCCCGCGGGGCCACCGCCTATGACGGCTATTTTTTTCATATGTTTCACCTCTTATTCCTTTACCGAAGCAAGGAAGTTTTCCGCTCCCTCGAGCGCGAGGAAAAGTTCGTCCGTTTTTTCTTCTATTTCGGCAAGGCGCGCCGAGATTTCCGAAAGGCGGACATAATCTGTTGCCGCGCTCGTTGAAGCTTCGTCTTCGAGCTTCTGCTTTTCTTCGTCGAGTTTGTTTATCTCTGCTTCGGATTTTTCTATGATGCGTTCATTTTTGCGTATTTCTGATTGGAGTTTTTTGTTTTCAAGGTATTTTGCTTTGTTTTCGGTTTCGGTTTTGGGGGCACAGACCTGAGCCGATTCAGCGGCTTCTTTTTGTCTTGCTTTATAGGAAAGGTACGCGTCATATCCATCATGCCAATCGTAAAAGCCGTGCGACATATCGAAAATGCGCGTGGCGAGCTTCTTTATAAAATAACGGTCGTGCGAAACGGCAATTATTGTGCCGTCGAAGGAGAGGAGAGCTTCTTCGAGCGCTTCACGCGAACCGATGTCAAGGTGATTCGTCGGTTCGTCAAGTATGAGCAGATTGACCTTGTTAAGGATTATCTTGCAGAGCGCAAGTCTTGCGCGCTCACCACCAGAAAGGACGGAAACCGTCTTTTCCATATCTTCCGCGAAGAAAAGGAAGCTTGCAAGAGCTGTGCGAGCCTCCGTATAGGTGAGGTTTTCGCGCGAATCCATTATTTCATCCAGCACCGTGTTGTTTTCGGTGAGATTTTGAATTTCCTGGTCATAATAAGCGGGCTCGACCGCACTGCCGAAATAAAATTCGCCGGCATCCTGCACTTTCTTTTCGCCCAAGATTTTGAGCAGCGTAGATTTGCCGCAACCGTTGGGGCCGATTATAAGCACACGGTCGTTCTTTTTGATAAGGAAGGAAACATCCTTGAATATCTCTTTTTCTTCGTAGGATGCGCAAAGACCTTCTGCCATAACGACATCGTTGCCACTTTCGCCCGAATATCCGAACGAAAGGCGAATGTTTTTTGGTGCGGCTTTTGGCGCGTCTATTCTTTCCATTCGCGCAAGCGCTTTCTCTCTGCTTTCCGCGGCGATGATATTGCGTTCGCGGTTCCAGCGGCGTTGCTGCTCTATGTATGCTTCTTGACGCGCTATTTCTTTCTGCTGTTCGGCATATTTGTGTTCAAGCGCTTTGCGCTCCGCCGCTTTTTTCTCTGCGAACGCGGAATAGTTGCCCGTGTAGAGCTTTGCACGCTTATGCTCAATCTCAAGCATTTTCGTTGCCACCACGTCAAGAAAATAACGGTCGTGGGAAACTATGATGAGCGTTTTGGGGTAGGAGCGAAGATGATTTTCAAGCCATTCCAAAGTGTCTGTGTCAAGGTGGTTAGTTGGTTCGTCGAGTATCAATATATCAGGTTCGACCAGCAGAAGACGAACGAGCGAGAGCCTTGTTCTCTCTCCTCCCGAAAGGTTACCGACACAAACATCGTGCATACTTTCGGGGAAACCGAAGCGTGCGAGCATCGATCTTATTCTGCCTCGAAACTCGTATCCACCAATATCGCGGAAACGCTCCGTAAGAGAGGCGAATTCCGCGATAACTTTATCGTGTCCCTCAGCTACCTCGTGTTCAAGCTCTGCAAGACGTTTTTCAAGGCGAAGCTGTTCGGGAAAGGCGTGGAGCATTTCCTCGAAAACAGAACTTTCAGAAAAGAGCATGGCGTTCTGTTCCAGCATGGCGACGCTTTTGCCTTTGCCGACGTAGACGTTGCCGTCGGACGCGTTTTGCGCGCCGCAGATTATTTTGAGAAGGGTGGACTTGCCTGCGCCGTTCACACCAACGATACCAAGGCGGTCCCCCTCGTTAATTGAAAAGTTGATCTTGTCGAGAATAACGTCTGTGCCGTATTCAAGACTTATGTCGTTTACACTTAATGCAATCATTTTAACACCCAATAAAAATATTATCAATATATTATAACCCGTGAGATGTGCTTTTGTCAATTTCTTTTATCGTGCATAAGATTTAATTGTAAGGAATAATTAGGAGGTTTTTTATGAATCCAAAAACAAAAGTTATCTGTAACCTTCCCACGCCGTATCCTGAGGTGCGCGTGGAGCGCCAAAATCAAAATTATGCTAGAATGCTTTCTGCGGCGTACGCGGGTCAGGATGGCGAACTGCCCACTATACTTTCATATATCTATGGCAGCACTGTCTGCACAGGTGCGATGCCGGAATCACTTTCCGACACACTTCGCTGCGTTGCGATAGCTGAGATGCGCCATCTTTCCATGCTCGGCGAACTTATATTTTTGCTCGGCGGCGACCCGCGCTTCTGCGGCATCAATAAACGTGTGGGCATAAACACGGCTATGCTCCCGTATCAAGTCGAGCCCGCGCACGTTATTGCGAGCGCTATCGCGGGGGAGGATAAAGCGATAAGACTCTACCGCAGCCTTGCACAGACTATAGACGACAAATACGTGCGCGAGGTTCTCAAAAGGATAATCATGGACGAAGAGCATCATTTGAAGCTCTTTTCCGAAATGCAGAGCACCTCGGTGCCATATAGGAGATAGAATTTTGAGTAAATTTGAAATCTACCCCAAATTCATCTTTGTAAAACATAGGTAGAAAAACGTTTTGCGTTTTTTGATTTTATTATATTGTCTTTTTCCTTTGTCTGAAAAAGAAGAGTTCGAGTCCTTTTTAAATAAGAAAACCGCTCGTCTGAGCGGTTTTCTTATAACATTATAACATATGAAATTACTCTAAAACAGATTAAAACCTCTTCTGTCAGCTTACGCTGCCACCTTTCCCGAGGGGAGAAGGTGGCACGACTTTTGTCGTTTCAAGAGAAATGGAGTGCAATTTATCGCACTTTTTAAATTTTTATTCCTTTTCCCAAGAAACTACTGTGCGAATACCCGCATTTTCCGTTTCGGCGTAGGAAATCTTTATTTTATCGCCGACTCGGATAAAGAGGGCTGTTTCGTTTTCCGCGATGTTTACGCGGTAGTAGTTGCCGTCGATAACGAGTTTTTCAATTTCTGTAACAGTCACGTTTACGCTGTCTTTTTCAGCTTCCGTGCCGCTGATGACACCGTTTTGCGAGAGCAGCTTGCGGTAAGCGTTCATCGCCTGCGCCTGCGTTTCGCCGGTGGCGACGAGACTGTACTGCTCCACATTTACGAGGGCATAGAGCTTAACAAGACCGCTGTCGTCTTTAAGCACCATAATGTAGGTGGCTTCACCTGAAATATTGATAAGGGCTGGGAAAGAAGCTTTATATCCTTTTTCTTGCACTTCGCCTTCTGCCGCGCTCATAGCTGAATATTCTTCCGCGCCGACAACGGAGTAATATTTATATTCGCCGGTGCGCGCGTTGGAAACGATAAAGCCGATGTTGGAGGCGTCCGCCGTAACGGAGGTTACGCCGGTGTAATACCAAACGTCATCGTCGTGCATGAGATAGCCGAAATCGTCCGTGGTTTGCTTGCAGCCCTTGTTGCCTATGGTGCTGTTCCAAAAGCCGCCCGAAAGTGTGCCGTGCCAATCGTATTTTTCCTCGGCGAGGTATCCGTCAAACACGATATCCACCCAGCGCGGAACTTCGCCCACACTGTAAAGCTCGGACGAGCCATCGCAGGGGTTGAAGATGATGACTTCGCTTACGTCGTACGCGCCGAACATTCCTACTTGCGGCTTCATGCAGGAAATGATGAAGAACGGGTTGCCGTCCTCGTCAACTTCAAAAGCCATTGTGCCGAATATCTTTGTGGGGTATTCAAAGCGGAGCTTTCTGCAAAGGTCTTCGCTGAAATACGCGCTGTCCACGTATTTGAGCGGCTCGGAGAGCTTTTTATATTCGGCAGTGTTGCTTACGGGATCGACCATGATGTAACCGGGAACTCCGTTTGATTTGTTTCCAAGCCATTTGAAAAATCCGTCATATTCGAGATTCGAGAGCTTTTTTGGATAGCCTTGATAATTTATCTGCGTGTAAGAGCCGCTTGCGACATACTGGGAAACGACGTCGGAAAGCGAGCCGAGCGCACGGTTGCCGATGATGGTGGCGGAGCTTGTGTCCATGAGGGCGATATTCGTAACGTTGTCCGTTTCGGGCATATCCGTTGCAAAATCCGCTTCCGTCACCGTGATGACGTTTGCATATTTTTTAGCGTTGAAAAATTCGGAAGAAAATATCCCACCCAAGATCATAACGACGATGGGTAAAAGAACGGCGCAGACCATTATCTTATACTTGACGGTCTTTGTTTCACGTGAAAATTCTATTCTCGCGGCGGATCCCGGAAGAGTATATACCTTAAATATCTTAAAAAGGCTGAACGGCGCGAGATATATTGCGATCGCCGCCGTCAGAAACAGCCAAAATTCCGTTGAAAGCGGATTTACGGCAGGAAGAAAAACGTAAAACAGCGCGAAAACTATTGCCGTGCTGACAAGAAGCTTTACGACGGTGCTTACGATAGAGCTTGATTTTTTCATGGAAATTACCTCCGAAAAATAATTTATATAACGTGAAAATGCGCACGGAAGTGCGCAATTTCATATTAAGTTTATTCGAGCCTGTCTTTTTTCTTTACAACGTAAGCGTTTGTTTCTTTTGCAACAATTCCGGAGAGAACAAGAAGAGCTACAACGTTGGGAATAGCCATAAGACCGTTGAAGATGTCCGCAATGTTCCAAACTGCGGCAACCGTGAGGTACGGGCCGACGAGGACTGCCACGATGTAGAGGATTCTGTATACGAATCTTACGTATTTGCTGCCCTTGGAAAGGTAATCAAGGCATTTTTCACCGTAGAAGTCCCAACCGAGAATGGTCGTGAATGCGAAGAATACAAGGCATATCATAAGAACGAAGGAAGAAATTTGAGAGGGGAAGGGTAAGCCGCTCTTGAAGGCGTCCATCGTAATGGAAACACCTTCAAGACCTTTGTTCCAAGAACCGCCGAGGATAACGGCAAGACCTGTGAGGGTGCAGATAACTATTGTGTCGATGAATGTACCCGTCATTGTAACAAGACCTTCGCGTACGGCATCTTCCGTTTTTGCGGAAGCCGTTGCGATGGGAGCTGAGCCAAGACCTGCTTCGTT
>JBGVFW010000102.1:0-2828 GCA_045121315.1 Eubacteriales bacterium | reverse complement strand
GCGGAGTTTTTTCAATAATATATGACCTTATTCTGTTATTTTTTTTATACATAAGAGAATTAGATTGACAAAGAGAAGGATTTATTTTATAATTTTATTATGAAATATTTATGAAAGACAGGACTTTTTATGGGAGATCAGCCGCGTGAATATTACCGCAGACTCGTCGATATGGCGATGATGGCAGGAAAGATCATGATGAGCGCGGGTGCGGAAACGCACCGCGTGGAAGACACTATACTTCATATACTCGCAACGTCCGATTTTTCAAACGCGGACGCTTTTGTGCTTCGAACAGGTATAACGATTACTCTTTCAGACCCACGATATAAAACCATCTCCATAACCAGCCGAGTTTACAGCGGTCCGCCGCACCTTTCAAAAGTTTGCGACGTAAACAACGTTTCACGCGAATTCTGCGCCGGACTTATCACGATAGACCAAGCGGAGCGCAAACTGCGCGCCATTCAGCGTTCCAACCTTTACAGCGAAAGAGCGCTGTGCCTTTCTCACGTTCTTGCAACGTCGGGATTTGCCTACGTTTTCGGCGGCGGATTTTTGGAAGCGTTTCTCGCCTGTTTTGTCGGCATCCTTCTCGGCATAAATAACGTATATCTTTCAAAGCTTATAAAAAAATCATTTATTTCCGACCTTTTGGGCGCGGCTATCGTCGCTATCTCCAGTGTTGGCATTTCCGTTGTTGTGGAAAGCGTATTCCATATACCCGTCGGTTGCCAATATATAATAGCAGGTTCTCTTATGCCCCTCGTTCCCGGCACAGCTTTCACAAGCGCTATCCGTGATATCGTCGCGGGCGACTACGTTTCCGGTGTGGCAAGAATTGCAGAAGTGCTTATCATTTCAGCTTCCGTTGCTCTCGGCGTTGCGTTTGGCCTTAAAGTTTCGGATTGGCTCGGCTTCTATATCGACGTTGAATTCACTCTTGAGGGTATCCACGCCATGGGTACGCACGCCGTTTTCGCCGTTATTGCCACGTTTTGGGCTATCGTCGGATTTTGCGTGGTTTTCTCGTGCCCAAAAAAATATTATGTCATATGTTGTTTTATCTGCGCGGCTTGCTGGGCGATATATCTCTTCGGTATATCCTGCAGTCTTTCCACAGTTTGGGCAACGTTCTTTGCCGCAGTTTTCGTAAACATCGTATCTCAAATTCTTGCCAGAACAATGAAAGCCCCTGTCACACTCTTCTTTATAATAGGAGCACTTCCTCTCGTTCCCGGTTATGGTATATATAAGGTCGCTTACGATATGTTCAGCGGCGGCAACGTCGGTGCTTCGCTTACAAATGCGCTCTTGCTCGCCGGCTCCGTAGCGCTCGCCGTCCTCGTAACGGACACGGTTATAGACGTTATAATACGCGGAGTGGGATATTTGAAAAATAAAAAAAGGAGAACATAGTTGGCGTGATACTCTTATCGGAGTATCACGCCAGTTTTATTCGCCTTTGGCGAGTGATATTGCTACGCAGTGATATTCGGCTTACGCCGAGTGATATTCGCTTCGCGAGTTTTGTGGCGAATAAGATATCACTGAAGCCGCAAGGCTTCAATATCACTATCGCGTTAGCGATAATATCACTCTTTGCGTCAGCAAGGAATATCACTTATAAAAAGCAGAAAAGAGAGAGCTTTACGGAATTATATTTCCGTATTACTCTCTCTTCTGTTTTTATCGCCAGTTTCGCATTTGTATAACAAATGCATCGGGCTATGCCCATACCCTTATTCAATTTCTCCGATAAGGACAACACCCATTCTCCTTTTTTTATTTTTATTAAATTTTATTGTATTCAACTTTTTCCGGTTTCGAGAAAAAGTTGCAAAAAGAGAAAAAAATCCTTCCCTTTACTCGCTTGTACAGTTGAAATGTAAGTGCGATTGTAACTCCACGCGAAGGCAGGCATCGCGGACCGCGTCGCAGGTCATTTGATATCTAATTTGAATTTAAGCGCGTGTGGATATATCAAATTTTATGAAAAAATCTTGACGCGCTTTTATTACAAGTCAGAACTCGACGGATATTACAAGCTTAGAACATATCTATACCCTTTTTTGCTTTATACTAAGTTTTCACTCGGCAAAATGCTCACGATGTTCGCAGGGCGTATCTCGGCGAGGTTCCGAACAATTTTAATTGTTCGGGAAGCCGAACCGCCCAAAGCTTTCAACAGAACAAGCCGATAAATCAAAGGGCTTTTTGCTTCTTTTTAGTAACTTTTTTCTTTCAAAAAGAAAAAAGTTACTAAAATAATTCAAGACCGCAAAGCGGTCTTATTCCTACAAGCATAAAAAAAGAAGCGTCACCGCTTCTTTTTTAATGCTTCTTTTATATCGTCATAAGAAAACCCATATCGCAAAAGCGCGGCAACCGCCTTTTGCTTCGTGTCTTTTTCCGCAAAGATATCGGCTCCGCCCATCGCATCGATGCGTTTTCCACATAGAATGTGGAAATCCACGTCCAAATTCTCAATAGCGTTTTCCACCGCCTCGCGCGAAAAGCCTTTTTCATAGAGAGCCAATGAAACTCGTCGCGCGCCATAGAGCTTTTTCACCGCCATGTCGCGCGCGAGCATCTTTGCTGACTCGTTTTCATTTATATATCCGTTTTCTGCCAAAAAATCCGTAGCTTCAAGCGCGGCTTCTTTGGAAAAGCCTTTCTGCACAAGCTTGCGCGTAAGGCTTTTTTTAGTGTTATCCGCAAAAGAAAGAATGTATAGTCCCCTCTTTATAGCCGCCGTTTTTTCCGCAAGGAAAATAACCTCGTCGAGTTTTCCACATGAGATTTCCACATTTCCACATAAGGTGTGT
>JBGVFW010000101.1:0-8670 GCA_045121315.1 Eubacteriales bacterium | reverse complement strand
GAACGAAGCCTGCTGGCGGTGTCTTGATTCCATCGACGAAATACTTGTATTCCTTCTTGTCGATTCGCAAATCTTCGCAGACCTTTTGCACGGAAAGACCGTGCTTTTGGCGCGTATATACGCAGATTCGCATAAACGCCCGGTTCGTAATCACTTTTTACCGCCTCCCATCAATTCCGCTTCTCTGAACAGCTGATTCGTGTAGCGCAATTTCTCAGCCATCGCCGCGACCTGTACGAGTTCGGCAGCCGCGAGAACCGCGTGCCGCTTTACCTCATAGGGGTAGGGCGTCAGCATGTCGTCGTTTTTGATCGCCGCCCACAAGTGCCGAACAGCGCGTTCCAGTCCAAGGAATTCTGCTTGTGCTTCTTCGATTTCCTCGAGCAATACCGCGTAGCCTTCATGATAGCTTGCAAAGGTCGTTCCGTGGTCTTTTGATGCTCTCAAAAACTCGTTGTCCACGACTTCATCAAGTTCCAAAAGTGTTTTATCAAGCATCTCAATACCCCCTCACGATATAACACTTGCGCTTTCCGTTTGCATTCGTCCGCCACTGGTACATCGCGTTCAGTTCCGCGAGTGCCTGGAGTCTGTCAATGTTTATGATTCCCCTCGATTCGCAAGCCTCGTGGAATTTCTTCGAATCGCATTCGCCCGTTGCCTGCGTCATAGCATCAAGCACGCCCTTCGCCGCTTCGACGTCTTCGCGGTTAGAATTCGGTTCGATGGGTTCGCGGAGCGCATCGATCGAGGTAGTCAGAACGCGCAGTTCGTCGACAAGGTCAACGGCAAATACTGCGAGCATGTCCGAAATCTTTTTCAGCGTCTCGGTGTTCTCCCGGATCGCGTTCGTGATTTCTTCGTCTCTCAGCTTGACGAGGTTTGACGGCACGAGTGCGGACACGTTCGGGAACGTGATTTGCGGTTCTTCTTTTGGTTTGCTTTCGTCGACGATTACATCTCTTTCGCTCATTCCGAGCATTTCCGCGAGGGCGACAGCCGCGCTCCGATTAGTCTTCGCGTTTCTCAAATTCGTGAACCACGAGTCGCTACGTCCCAATCTGCGCGAAATCTCTACGCCGCTCATTCCCATTTCATCCGCTCGCGCTTTGCACGCTTCGAGGTCTACTTTTACACTGCTTGAAAATCTAGTCATTTCGGTTACTCCTTTCGATTTTTTCGATTTCAAATTCGGTTCTTGGGTTCTCTTTGTCGTATTCTACGCGCGAGCCGTCCACACTTACGATGATTTTACTGTTGTCGTCTGCAAGCGTCCCGGCATGAACGAGCAAGTCGTGTGCCGCGCTGATAAGGTTGGCAATGTCAACACGGCGGCGCGTTTTCATGTAGAATACCGTTTTCACATTGACGGGATAGTCGATTCCGAAGTCGGGACAGTACGGCGATGCCAGTTTTTCGTATTCCCGGTACCGCTTCGACGGTATAAGCATTGGTCTGCCCTTCACCGTCACGATCTGCCCCGAATTCTTCTTCGTCACTGGCGCAATGGGCACCGTGAAGCGTGTACGCGCTACCATGGCGCATCCGCTTCGACCTGTGCGAAGTCTGCGCGTGGGTCTGCGGTTTCTTCGCTTTGGTCAACGCCGTTCAGAAATTCCACGCGGTCAGCTATCACGTCGGTCGTGAAAATCTTCTGCCCGTCCTTTTCGTAGCTTCCCGTCTGAATGCGCCCTGTGATAGCGACTTTGCGACCTTTGGAAAGATAACGGTCGCAGTTTTCCGCAGTCCGCCCAAAGCATTTGATTCGCGGAAAGTCCGCGCCGTTTTTCGGCCGGTTGATCGCGATTGTGAAACTGCAAACGGCGGTCGGTTCTCCGCTCGCACTATAGCGCAATTCCGGGTCGCGCGTCAGATTGCCGATAAGGTTTACTGTGTTCATTTCTTCCCCTTTCTGAATTCCTTTGCTTTTCGGTTCATTTCTTCGATTTCTTCTTGTTCCTGTTTTTCGATTTCCGCAAGCCTTGCGCGGCGCGCTTCCGCTTTCGATGTCCTGTCACTATCCTTCCGCGCATTCCTGGAATGCCATGAGCGAACGCATGCCTGCCAGTCCTTCACGGGTCTTCCGTTTGCTTTCGTCCACCCCTGCCCCTCGTAGTAATCGACAAATTCTTCCGCGTCTACCGCGTAACCGTTCGCATCGATGAAGTCTTTGACCTCTGACAGTGTCGGAACAGCAGCAGAGCGCACCGCGCTATTATTATTATTCTTTTCTTTCTTATCCTTCTTATCCTTCTTGTATGTGTCGGCTTGCTGTCGGCTTGCTGTCGGCTTGCTGTCGGTTTGCTGTCGGTTGGTTGTCGACAAATCTTGATAAAACGCGTAATTTTCAACGGTTATGGTTGTACGGTGTGTTGTGGCTTTTAGAGCGACCATTTGGTCGGCTTCCAGTGTGCGTAAAAAGTCGCGTACTTTCGACCTTGACCACCCCCAACGCTCCGCAAGCCACGAAATCGACCTGTCGACCTCGCCGCGCCTGCAAGTGACGATTTCGCCTTTGTATGGCACTTTGTGTTCTTTGTGATTCGCTAGTAAAAGCAGGTCGATCCACGCTTGCCCTTTTGAAAAAGGTTTATCCCCCCAAAGAAAGTGTTCTGTGATTTTGCGGTCAAGTTTTATCCATCCCATACGGCTTACCCTTTGGGCGTGTATTCGTCCATGAGCGTGTTGAGTGCATCAGCGAATCGGTCTTCCGTCGTGCCGCGATCCAGTCCGAAACGGTCAGCCACTTCTTTCATGCTGATTCCGCGCTTTTGGCAAAACTGCATCAGCTTTTCGCGGTTCGTCTCTTTGCGTACACCGACCGCGATGCTTTCCGCGTCCGCGTCGGATAAATCTTCCGTCGGAATGCAGAACAGTTCGAAAATCATGTACTTGTATGCGGCGGTCATTGCTTTATTTATCGACTTGTCGGAACGGTCGACCGCTTCACCCGGAAAGCGCGCTTCGATGGATGTTCCGTCACTTGCGAAAAGCGTATAATCAACCTCCACGCGAGAATGAATCTGCGTTTCGCCTTTCTTTGAAAGCCTGTCCGACTGTTCAAGGCTTGCGAGTCTTGGAACGATGAAAACCCCGTTTTTCACAAGTGCCGGTTGCACAGCGTTGTATACCGCGTCGATTCCGCGAAACTTATACTTGTCGTATGTGTTCAGATCGTCTTTGGAAATCGCGCCGATATCACGCATGACCGCGCCAATAGCTTCATAAATGCTCGCCAATTTTTTCCTCCCTTCTAAATCCTGTCAAGATAGTCCTCTACATCTTCCGCGAAGCGCCAGTCGAGACATTCGGAACAAAGCGTTTCGCCGTTAATTCTGTAAATCTTATCGCGAATCGGTTCGCCGCAGATGTCGCAGTGTGGCAGCAGGCGTTCTATTTCGTCCTGTTCTGCCTGCCACATTTCGAAATCTCGCAGACCGTCGCCCGTGAATTCGCCGCTAAAAATCATCGTCCTCGGTGCCTGGAATCTGTTCCGTTTCGGCTTTTGGCTTTCCGATAAGCTGTTCAACCCTCTCTTTGGTGACATAAGAATCCGCTTCTACGTAATCGCGCAGAATGTCGATTCTGATTTTGTTCTCAAGAAGTTCTGCATATTCTCCAATTGTAATGGTTATCGTTCTGGTTGACATTTCTTCCCTCCTGTGGTAAAATATTAGTGTTCACATGAACATGGCGCGGTTTTTCGTCTAGATCCGGACGGAACCGCGCTTTTCTAATACGGATAAAAACGAATGCAAAGCGCGAGCATTCCGAAAACGAATGCTGCAAGAATCGCAAATTCGCCCATGAATTTCAAAACTCCCAATACTTTCATGTTATCCCCCTTTTAAAATAGTTCGTCTTCTTTCAGCCCGGCATATTCCGCGAGCGTCTTTTTCTCCAGTGGCGAAAACTCCGTGATTCCGTTCAGCCTGTTGCTCATCTTGTAAACGGAGTCTAAGCGCAGAACATTCATGATGTCGCGCGCGGTCTTGCCGTTTTCCTTCATCCACTTTCGCAGTTTGTCATTTGCCAATTTCTCACCTCCTAATCACTTTCTTTGGATTGTTCAGCGTCCCGTCGTTGTGCATCTTGTAAAAGAGGTTGCACGCATTCGACGAAGCATTCACGGCTTCGCCCAGTTCGCAAGTCCCGTACTTTCTGCGGCGGTCGGTCGGGTCTGTGTAGTATGGGCATTCGCCGCAGTGGTGATACTCTCCGCGCATCTCGTAAGCGTCGCGCATATCTTCGGGAATCGCGATCGTTACGTTATAGCGCACATAAGCACGAAGCCAGCCGCTATCAAAGACGATTTCCGCATCCTCCGCATTCTCCAACACGTCGTTGATTTGGCGGTTGAAATCGTCGGGCGAATTCGCTTCGATAGCCATGACGCGCAAGTTCTTCTTGTGTCTCAAGTCCTTCCTCCTTTCTCCTCTCACCTAATGAAAAAGGCACCCTTTCGGGTGCCTTTACTATTCCCAATTTCATAATTTTGGGAATAGTTGCCCCGTTAAGATTATTATAACATACCGTTGTAGTTTTGCAAGTACTTTTGCATCACTTTTCAAGTTTTTCAAGAATCCGCGATAACTGGCGGATGATTACGAAGTTCTGTTCGACGATGGCTTGCTGATACGTCAAATCCGCCGTTTCGTATGGTCTGCCTGCCAGTGCCGAACCGAGCGAAATCAGTTTGTTCCCGGCAAGGCTTGCAGTGATGTTTCTGACCGATTCCAGATCGCGTTCGTCGGTCAGTTCCTGTAGTCCATACTTCTGTAGTAACTCCTGCGTTTTCCGTTCTTGCTTTTCTTCTTTCGTTTCTCTGTTTCCGAATGCCATATTTTTTTACCTCCTAAATTTAGTATATGACCATTATACCGCAGATACCCCGATTTGCCTATAGATTTGACGCGTGTTCGTCTTTTGTTCGTTTTATGGGTAAACGCTCGTTCGCATACTTTCAAACGCTTAAATCGGCGATTTTTCGAATGCATGTTCGCGCGCTCGTTTCGCGGTTTCTGCGTGGTTGGTAAAAACTGGAAAGTTTTTCCGTCGACATATATATCGACCGCCCTTTAAAAAATCGCTTAAATCGGCAAAATAAGCGTCACTTTTTTACCGCTTTTCGCGCTGAACCGGAGCAATAAAAAAGCGTCCCCGACTTTTGCCGGGGACGATGCACAACGGACGGGGACGCGCGCCCGATGCTTTCAGTTATTTAAATCTGCAAAGCGTTTTGATTGGTTTTTTTTCGTAGTAGCTTCGCGGTCGCGAGAGGTCACGCGCCTTTATGTCCGAGCCGCCGCACGTGCCCCATTTCGGGTGCCCGTTCACGAATCCGCGAAGTCCCATCGTGTGAACGAGGTTTTTCTTTGCGCTTCCCCACTGGTAGCCGTAGACCGCGCCGATGTATAGATTCGTGTCTTTCGGCTTTTTATTCGGGTGCGTGACGTGGCAACGCTTTTTCAAGGTCGCCGCGCCGCTGCCATTCACCGTGTTTCCGAGCCATATCCTCCGATTGGTCGGCAGAACCTTGATTCGCTGGAGCGCCCACGAAATGAACAGCGCGCAGTTGACCTGCTTCTTGCCCTTTGCCGCTTTCGTATAAGTGTTATACGTTGCCTTGCCGTTATACGAAAAATGGTTTTTCAGAATCAATTTTTCGTAATGCGTCATGGCGTCAAGAAACTGCATTTCCTTGCAGTCGAATTTCACGCCTAAAAATGCGCAGATTCCGCGAGCCGCGCCGAATCCGATCGCGTCAAATTCCCGAATCATCGTGTCGAGGTCGCTCTTGATGCTTCCGACTTCGAAGATGACCGCAGGCATGGTCGTTGCGTTCAGTTCGTAAAGGTCGGTGCGCTTGCAAAGTCCGCGCGTCTTCAGACTGGAATACTGTAAAACGTATTTATTCATCAGCTTTGCAAGCCGTTTGCCCTTGTCCGATGCGTAAAGCGGAATGGTGCCGCTTGGCGCTTTGGAGTAATCGCAGTGGAAAGCAACGTGAATCTTTGCTTTCTTCGCGTTGGATTTGCGAACCTGCGCCGTCATGTTGATTTTGTTCCCAGGCACATCGGTGAGAACCTCCACGCCCGAGGCACGAAGATAGTGGACGCACGATTTCGTGATGCGCTCCACAAGCCACGCCTCCGTGTAGGTCTTTCCTCTCCGCGTGTATGTGCACCCCGAATCTTTCGAACCGTCAAGGCTGATTCCGTGACCTGCCCAAACAGAAATCATTCCGTCACCTCTTCCGCTTTCGCTTCGATGTCGTCGCGCGGTTCTTCGTCCGCATCATCATCGAATTTCAGTTCTGCGTATACCTTTCGGGATTGCTTGAGATACACGCCGATGATTGCCGCACATCCCGCAATAAAACCGCCCACCGTGTTGGCGAACGGTACCCCGAATGTGTCCCCAAAAAGAACCATGATTGCCGCCGCACAGGGCAACGAGATTTCTACGATGATAACTAACGAGTCATAAGTTTTGTTGCTGATTTTCATGATTTTTCACCTTTACGCAGATGGAATTGCTTGGATGTATGCCGCCCTTGCACTCCAATTGCTCGCCGCCTTGTATGCTTCGACTGATTCGGCAGGGACATAAATATTCATCGTTTCGGGAACACTTCTAAATGTAGTCCACTCAATCACTGGCGGAGTTGTTGCTTCAACTGTAATACTTGCAAGACTTGAGCATTCATAAAATGCATAATTAGCAATCCTTGTAATGCCGCTCGATATAATAGCACTTGTAAGATTTGAACAACCCTGGAACGCATAACCACCAATACTTGTAACACTGCTCGGCACATTAATGCTTCTAAGATTTGAACATCCCGAAAACGCATAACCACCAATACTTGTAATGCCGCTAGGTATTGTTATATTTGTAAGACTTGAACATTGCTGAAACGCACCATAACGAATAGATTGAGTACCAGTTGGGATTACTAGGTTAGTAATATCTCCTTCAATTAAATCAATTAGCACATCATCGCCACCAGTCGGCACATTTACGTTAGCACTTGCATATTGAGCAACATCAACTGTGCCGTTCTGAGTAATGCTCACTGTCCCACTCAGCTGGGGAACAGCAACATCAGCTTCTGCATACTGGGCGACGTCATAGTTCCCGTTTGCGGTAATGTCGAGCGTTCCAGTCGGTTCGACACCGCCGCCGCCCGAAAGCGTCTTCGCGGCTAACAAATCGAAATAATTCATCATGCACCCACTTTCTGCCACGCGGAACCGTCGAAGTAATAGAAATCACCTGTATCCGGTTCAAGGAACAGGGAATTCACCGCGCACGTGGTCGGCTTTGTGTCTGTCGAAAGTCCTTTGTATTCGTAGTCTTTCTTTGCTTCTCCGGCTTCAAGGACAATGCCCACATAAGAATTTACCGTTACCATTTTTAAACCTCCGTTCTTAAAACAATGCGTTATTTTTCAAGCGCAGAAATCCGCGCTTCATGATTGGCGATTTCAACACGCATTCCGTCAATTTCCTTGCCGTGGTCAGATACGCGCCCTTTTAACTCTTCAAGCACATCTTTTAACTGATTCACGCTTGCCGTGAGTTGCGTGATATTCGCATTCAGAGCCATCAGCGGACGAATCACGACCGCAAGCGCGCCGATGAATCCGAGCGCGCCGATTAAGATTTCATAAGTCATGATGATGCCTCCTACGCATACAGTCCCCACGCGCGCACCGTCCAGTTGACGCTCGCGGAGTGGTCGTTCTGAACCTGTACGTGAACCGCGTTTTCGGTCGAATTGTAATAGAATCCGATCGTTCTGCACTTCTGGTAATTCGTTCCCGAAACGAACACGCCTGCGACCGCACATAGCGTTTTACCGCTCGGAGCGGTCAGCGGAACCGAAACGTTCTTGTAAGCGCCTGCCCCGATCGAACCAGTCGCAACGGAATTGTCGACCGTCACGGGCTTCGCCGCGTCAATCATCGCCTGGATTTCCGTGTTAAGATTCGCCGCGTTTAAAAGCGTTCCCGGTTGCTCGATTTCCCCTTCGCTTCGAATCAGCGTGTACGGTTCGGATTGTGTGCCGTCCTCAGATTCGAAAATATAGCGATTCGGATATTCGACGATTCTGTCTTCAAAAGCCATTAAGCATAACCTCCCGAATAGATTTCAGTGTCTGCGTACCATTCGCCAACGTACTTATTCGCGCTTCTTTGCGCTCTGATTTTGTCGACCAAAGGCTTGTACTGTTCGCAGTACGATTCGACTAGATTAAAATTGTAGGCGGTCGTCTGATTGTCGGGCGTATCCGTTTCCATGCCGAGAAACGTTTGCACATCTCCAAGCGCGGAAGCGATCGCCTGCCATTCCGTCAGAAAAACATAGTCTTTGTATGTGTAAACTTTGGTTAGCCGCTCTTCGTCCAGTAAGTAATTCAGATTTCCGCAGATTCGATTCATGTCGTCAGCGGTCACATTGTCACCGCTCGACCAGTCCGTTTTCGGTTCTATCCATGCCATTTAGCACACCCCCAAACGATAATGTAGTTCCGCCGTCGTGCCGCCGCCTTCGTGCGTCAACTCGATTCGCTCGATAGTTGCCACTTCGACCGTCCCGTCAAGTCTGTGAAATTTGAAAGTGTCGCGCGGTTGCATTCGTGGGTCGCCCTTGAAAGTAAACGAGC
>JBGVFW010000100.1:0-2436 GCA_045121315.1 Eubacteriales bacterium | reverse complement strand
CTATGTTGGTTCTGCGCCCTCTTCCCTTGACCCTTACTACAGCGTTGAATACGGTTTTGCGGACCTTATGATTGCAGACTCCGCTCAAACTGAATACACGCTTTATTCCCATGCAACCGGAAAATACAGCGCGCTTCGCATTAACACGCCCAATCCCAACGAATATTACCTTATAGAAAATCGCTCCTATTCTGAGGAAGCGTATGATAACAATACTCTTCAAGGAGATCTCAACGGTATCGTTGTTTGGCATATCAACGAGCTTGCTATGCAGAACTACGTAAGACCCAACAACGGCGGTGAAGGTCATGACATAGGTATCACAGTTCTCACTCCCGACGGCAGCCTTTCCGGCGAAGCGTCTGTTGCTGCATTTAAAGCTTCCGGTGACTCTACTTTCGACAGCAGCGAATACAAATTCCACACAACGGGAACATGGTATATGCTCCTTACGAAAGAACAGGCGGCAGATTATAACATCAAGATCAATGTTCTTTCCGACGCAGGCGACGAAATGAAGATAAGCATCGAAGGCATCTATGATATGCCCGTTCAGTACAGGGTTACCGAATACAACTTGTCTGACTCCACTCTCGGTCTTAAAGCTATCATTTCCGCTTACAACAATAACGAGGTTGAATCCTGCACGGTAACGATCTCTAAAAACGCCGATATGTCCGATTCCGTAACAAAGACTGCTGAGCTTCTCGAGGACGGCTCTTACGGCGCTATGTTTGAAAACGTTGAAGCAGACACGAAGTATTATTATACTTTCGAAATGGTCGGTACCAAGAACACAGGCATCGTAAGAGACGTAACGTATACTCTTGCAGAACAGAAAGCAGCAACGTATTACACGATATCCGTTTACAAAAACCTTAAAGAAAACGAAAGCGCGTACAAAGTAAAAGTAAACCTCGGTGAAAAGTTCACGTATACGTTTCCGATGAGCAAATCCGGCTACGCTTTCTGCGGCTGGTACCTTGACGCGGAATTCACGCAGAAATACGACATGAACTTCACGCAGGACGAAGCGAAAGATTTCACTCTCTACGCTAAATGGGTTCCTGCGGACGAAGTTGCAACTCTTAAGATAGTTAACGCAACGGCGACAAACAAGATATTCTCCGTTAACGTAGGCGAAACGTTCGTAACTCCCGAATACGCCGAAAAAGACGGTTATGAATTCGAGGGCTGGTACGCTGACTCAGAGTACACGACACCCTTTGATTTCTCCGCTCCCGTAACGAGCACAGGTACGGTAACGGTTTACGCAAAATGGAAGAACCTCAACCCCGAAACGACGACAGAACCCGTTCAGACGCAGACTACTCCCGAAGCAGAGCAGACGACGGCTCCCGCAAATACAGACCCTGTCGGCGGCGACAGCGGTTCTGCTACGATCATTATAATCGTTGTGGTTGCTGTTGTGGTTATCGCAGGCGCGGCTGCTGCGGCGGTTGTGGTCGGCAAGAAGAAAAAATCTTAAGCCACATAATTCCCCCCATACAAAAATGGCGAAAGCGGTGGTAACACCGCTTTCGCTCATAATATAAGTAAAGAAAGGAAAACACAATGAAAAAATTCAAAAAAATTATGACCCTTGTGCTTGCCGCAATGTTCATAGTTATTGCTTCCGTAAATGTTTTTGCGGCTGTTGAAACTACGAACACGGGCAAGTATTCCGAACCAATTCCGCTCCTCGTTATAAAGATATCTTTTGATGCCGACGGAAGTGGCACAGACGCTAGAATGCAGGACGGCAAGATCGACGTAAAAGATTCCTCTTCTGTCCGTTTCGGCGAACAGTGGTGCTACTCCGATGACTCTTGGTGGTACGAACAGCTTTTCTCCGATAATTATTATTCTTTGAAAAATTACTATAAATATATTTCTAATAACCAGTTCTGGTGGGAACCCGTTGAAGAAACGTACGGAACGGTAAACGACGGCGTGGTTTACGTTATCCTTCCCAATGTTAAACACCCCAACTCCACAATGGGCGATACGACTTCCGGTCCTGAACTTGGTGTGGCTGTAAAAGCGGCTGATGAATACGTTGACTATTCCAAGTATGACAAAAACGGCGACGGCGTTATTACATACGATGAACTTACGATATTGTTCGTTTACGGCGGTATGGAAGCATCCATTGGTCAGGGTAACACATCTCAGTACGCGTTCAATACACACGCTCACGTTTCGCAGTCCTCTGCCAATATCTCTCTTGACGGCGTAAAAGTTCTCAACGGTCCCTACGTTCGCGTTGGCGAAGCTATCAGCACGGCGGGCAAATTCCTTGGCTACGGTACTATTGCACACGAGCTCGGTCACGTTCTCGGTGCGAAAGACCTCTACCTTTCCGACGGTGCTGAATGGTGGGGAAGCCCTGGTCCTGCATCTCTTATGGGCAGCGGATCTAAAGGCAGAGCAGGC
>JBGVFW010000099.1:0-12353 GCA_045121315.1 Eubacteriales bacterium | reverse complement strand
TTTTCAGTGGTCCAATTTAGACCACTGATTTTTCATAAATCAACTGGCTGTTTTCGCCCGATGATTTTGTCCTCTGTTTGGAGGAAAAACACGCAAAATTGCGTGTATCTTTCGTGTTTTCTTCGTCTTTTTTTCGTGTTTTCTTCGTGTTTGTTACTTTGGGGGTTCGAATTGGCTAATTGGGAGGGCATTTAGTCTGTTTTGCGAATCGATAAATGATTTATAGATATTTTCGATTCCAGCCTCACGTGCCATACTTACTACAAGGTTTTCTGTATCTGTTTCCATACGAAGACCAAGAATAATGCCACTTGGAATCCATTCTCTCATAATAGGAGCGTTCATACTACATCCTGTGATCATCCGCCACTCTTCATCATATTTGTGACATTCCTTTTTGATCAAAGTTATTCTTTCTTTTTCCCAAATACCATTTGACATACCTTGATATAATTCAGGTGAAATTTCCGTACCTGTCAGTTCGCCTACTTTGCGTAGCATTACTAATTTTGCAAAATTTGTTGCATCATAAGGGGTATCAGAATAATACATCGGATAGAGTGGAGTGCCATACTTCGCTATGCCGCAGTTTTGACACTTTTCTTGTTTTCCACATAAAAGATTTTCGCTCTTTTCAAGATCGTACATCAGGGCAAATCCCTTGTGCTGATCTGCATATTTAAGCCATAGAGCTTCATTGAATCCATTTTCAGAAAAACAAACTGACCATGTATCTTTCTTTAGTTCATCGCGTATAGCAAGAGCTGAATTCAGAAAATTCTCTATAAGCCCGTTATTAAGTGCTTGAAGAACGTTATCCACGGAAATTTGCTCTAACTGTTCCTCGGTACAAATCTTAGCAAAAAGAGGTTTTACACGTTCAACTACTTGCTCAGTGCTTTCGCGAGTTTGAAATGCGCTTATGTATTCGCTTTTGATAGCATCTATATTTATGTGAAGGAATGTATCAAAAGGATCATCGTAATAATTGGCAGAAGAAAAATACAGCCGGTTAGTTCGGAGCGCTTCCAAGCTTTTCATACTTACTGGACGATATCGGTAAAGATATTTAGGTAATTTTATTGTATCGTTAAGTCGTTGACTTTCCGCTTGAATGTTTTCTCCGGGAAGAGAAACAAGGGTTTGCCAAAACATCTCGCGTTCTTGTGTATTCATAATAATCCTTTGTGTTCTATATTTGTGGTGTTTTTATACGGGTTTACACATAAATAAAATACTATATTATTTGGTCTTTTTTCGATATTTCGTTGCCTCAAAACTTACGTTCACAAGGAACTGCACCACATCGTCGGGCGCATCGGGAAGGATCACCGATATCCAATGGAGCTTGTTCATATGATATGCGGGATATACACCGTCAGGTGCGCCAAACGAGCCGAACATCTCGGTCGGTAGTTTCAGATTGACCACGTCAATTACCTCGTCGCTCTCGAACCCAAAC
This sequence comes from Eubacteriales bacterium, assembly GCA_045121315.1. Taxonomy (GTDB): domain Bacteria; phylum Bacillota; class Clostridia; order Oscillospirales; family CAG-272; genus UMGS731. The sequence goes on along the minus strand of JBGVFW010000099.1, from coordinate 10,891 downwards.
TTGCGCCGTGATACTCTCATCACAATCGCATACCACTTGCGATTATCTGTGTGCCTCAGCACCGCCGTTTCAAAATCCTCATCAAACGGATAGTCCGGCGATGTGCCGTATGTGTTGAGGCAGTATTCGAGGAAATCTTGTTTTGTCATCACTTTTTTGTTTCTTTTGTAGTCTTCTCCGAAAGTTCAATTCATTATTGCGTTTTTAACCGCCTGATAATCCCAATATTCAACGCCATTCTCTTTATAGCGCATTGCGACATGAGTTCCAAAGTCTTTTAGAGCTTCAGGACACTTGGATTTATCTACCTTTGTAGAATTGTATAACACAACAATCTTTATATCGGCATCCACAGCCTTATCACATTCATAATTTATGTAGCTTCTAAAATCAACAGAATGCCCTCGTGCACATCTTCCGAGATAACTATTATAGCTACCGCAATAAGTACAACTTCCGCTTCTCAAATATTTTGTATTTTCCCCAACAACCAAAACAAAGGTTTTAGAAACATCAAGCCTGGTTTTTAGGGATGCTTTTATGCTACAGTTCAAACTCGAATCTTTAGCTTGCGTCAGATCGTGAGCATCTGTAAAATGTAAACTCCAGTATTTGCTATCGTTCCATTTATAAAGCTGTTCGATCGCATTACTGTCTCCCGTCCAGTCACCAGCGATATATGTTTTAGTTCTATATGGTGCTCTATAATTGTACATAAATGCCTCCTTTTATAAATCCTTTATTATTTTTACTGCTACACCTACAATGTCACAATCTTTTATAACGATATCATCGTATTTTTCATTTTCAGGATGAAGCACAACTTGTTTATTAGTTTCCGATTTGTAATATTTTTTCAATGTTACATTTTCCCCAAGACGTGCAACAACAATTTGACCGTCTTCAGCATAATTCTGCTGTTTAATAATGATCAAATCACCGGTTTTAATGCCGGCATCAATCATCGAGTCTCCTTTTGCCCGTAATACAAAGAAATCACCTTGTCCCAACATGCTTTTGGGAATTTCCAAATAACCTTCTACATTATCATCAATAAAGTTTGGAGTGCCACAGGGTACATATCCATATACTGTAAGAAATAGATTAGAAGAAGATACTTTTCCCTCAAAATCCAAATCATGTAATACAATCTTATTTTTGTGATTTTTCGTTAGCATTTTTATCCACCTATCTTAAGTTTTTTATTCTGACTTTTTCCACGGCTTTTGATGTTCTCTTGTTAAATGCTTGTTCTATGTACTGTTCAGGAGAAGCAATAAAATCATCCCACTTGACCAAGACACAATAACGATCATCTTCTCCCCAAGAACATTTGTCATGTGGTTGCATGTAATAATTTGCGCTAAATTCACGAATTACGGTACTATCGTTAATATTGACATAATCATGACTTTTACCACAAACATTACAAACACCACTTCCTTGATATATCTTTTGATACATATTGGGTAACACAACACCCAAAATTCCGTTTCTGGTATTACCTTTTCCATTGTGGAGTGAAGCCCGCAGTTCGCGTTTTATAAAGAAATTCTTATCTCCTAACCAATCTGTTCCTTCATTTTCAGAAGAATGATCACCTATAATGAATATGGTAACAGTTGAGTCTCGCAAATATTCTTCTCTGATTACTTGCATTACATATTCGCCATCTTCACTGTCTATAGTTTTATCCAAAGATTTATCTATAAATTCTTCGGAACCAAATTTGTTTATTAAGAAGTTCTTGTAATGTACATCTTCTTTTTTGTAACTTATAAAGCATTTTCTCATTTGTCTAAACCTCAATCAGAATAATCCTTTAATTTTAAGAAATCAATGTCATCGGTCATTGTTTTATGTACCACTATCGTTAGCGTTGCCAATCTGGTCAAGTTGATTCCGCTAATTCTAAATGACCATAATATAAGTTCTACCAACTGCTGGGGGGTTAAATTCATATTTCGAACAATTCCGCTGGATCCCAACACGGGCATAGCTATAGAATTATAGGCTTTGACAATGTCGATTTCATTCCACATATTTAGATATAACTTCGAAATATCTTCTTTGGTTAAATAGGCTCTATTATTCTGATCAAATCTGGAATATGCAAGAAGTAGATACTCATCATAAGGAACAATCGTTCCTAAATCATAAGATTCCTTTTTTCCCATTCCTCGTTGCTCATCAACAAACTTTGGGGTTTTTGATGACAAGTAGTTTCGTATATGTGAATCAAAAGCACTAATATCCTTAATATGTTTATCGATGAAAATGCCATTTAACGATCCTTTGGCAATAACGACATCATCTACCTGAGTATCGAAATATTCATTAAAAGCAATAACTCTTTTTCCAGATTCATTAAACAGATCTCCTTCTTTAATGATAATCTTGGTTTTCCTGATTTTTAAAGAAACTGTTTTGATGCGATTACAATAAAACCAAGTTAACACATATGTAATGATATTTATACCAATTAACGCTGCAAGTGCCCACCATTTACACTTGCCTTCAAACGAAACGAAGATTGCAAAAACAGAGAACAAAGAGAGTATCCAGGTTGCTATTACGCTAAATGATTTTAATATTCTTTTACTAAAGAAAGGCACTTTAACTTTCATATTTATACCTCCGTATTATCTGTCCACATTTCGCACTGACTCATGACAGTTTCGATCGCATCCTCATACTTCTCCGGAGGATACTTATACTTTTTGAGAAGGCGCTTTACCATTTTCCTCATGCCTGCGCGAGCGGTTTCTTTTTTCTGCCAGTCAATCGTACGATTCTTACGAAGCATTTCCGTCAACTCCCTGGTCATTGCAATCAAAGTCTCATTTTCATAGAAATCTTTGATGTTTTCCGGTTTTGTAAGTGCATCATAGAATGCCAGCTCCTCGTCAGAAAGACCAAGTTTTTGACCTTCCTTATGAAGATTAGCTATTTCTTCTGCGGCAGCTAAAAGTTCTTTAATAACTTCTTCATTCGTGATTAAGCCATTATAGTACGCATTCATAAGTTGTGCGATTTTTTCGGAGAACTTTTCAGCCTTAACTACATTCGTCCTCTTGTAGAGAGAAATCTGCTCAGTCATCAATTTGCGCAGAATTTCTACTACGATATTTTTCTCCTTCATCTTTGCAATTTCTTCCAAAATATGAGGATCAAATAGCGAAAAGTTTTCGCCTACAGATTTACTATCAAACAGATTGATAACTCCTTCGCTTTGAATGCTTGCCTTAAGCAACTCATTGATTTGCTTATTTATTTCATGGAGAGACAATGGTTTACCACCATTTCCTCCGAAAGTGATCTTGACAATCATTGCTCGTACGGCTTCAAAGTACGCTGCTTCGCGACGCTCTTGCTCTGTAGTTAAACTAGAACAAAGTGAATGAGCCTGTTTCAATAGCAAAGCCTCTTTGAGGAACAAATCTTTTTTAGTTATGGGCTTACCGTTTTCCTCACCCATGGGTTTTGCATCTAAAATAAAGTTAGTTGCACCCGTGATGAGTTTTGCCATAACAAGAGGCGTTCCACTTGCAAAACCGCTAAAGTCAAATCCGTGCATCAGATCTTTACAAACCTGCAGCTTTTCCTTAAACTTCGGATATGCGACTTTAGAGATATTCATATCTCCATACTTAGCACGGTCACGTGCGGTATATTCGTTCATGGCTGCTTTAAGCGCAGATGCAATTCCTACATAATCTACAACCAAGCCACCTTCTTTATCCTTAAATACACGGTTAACTCTTGCAATAGCCTGCATTAAGTTGTATCCATGCATCGGTTTATATACATACATTGTAGCAAGTGAAGGAACATCGAAACCAGTGAGCCACATATCAACAACAATGGCGATCTTCATAGGATCATCATTATCTTTGAACTTGCGTGCCATATCTTCTTTATGTTTCTTTGTTCCGATAATCTCTTTCCAGTCTTCGGGATCGTTATTTCCGCTTGTCATAACAACTCCGACTTTTTCTTGCCATTCAGGACGCATTTTGAGCAGCTGCCGATAAATCTTCATGGCTATCGGACGCGAATATGCTACAATCATAGCTTTACCGGTTAGAAGGTTCGCGCGGTTCTTTTCGTAGTGCTCAACGATATCCGTACAAAGTGATTCAATCGTGGAATCTGCACCAAGCACACTTTCCATCTGACCAAGCATCTTTTTACTCTTCTCAATTGTTACGGCATCTGCTTGTTCCTCAAGCAAATCATACGTTGAATCGATGAGAGCTAATGTGTTCTGATCAAGCTTTAAATGTATAACACGGCTTTCATAATAAACGGGGCGAGTAGCTCCATCTTCTACTGCCTGTGTCATATCATAAATATCAATATAATCACCAAACACTTCGCGAGTGTTACGGTCTTTTGCAGACACAGGAGTTCCGGTAAATCCGATGAATGTTGCATTAGGCAATGCATCGCGGATAATACGAGCATTTCCTACTACGATACGAGCTTCTTTTTCGCCATCCTCGGTTTCAGACATAACAACTTTCTCGTCAAATCCATACTGACCGCGATGTGCCTCATCAGCCATAACAACAATATTTCTTCTGCTTGAAAGTGGAGATTCTCCTTTTTCAAACTTAAACATCGTTGTAAATATAATACCGTTGGCAGCTCGTCCTTCGAGCAAACTCTTTAAGTGTTCCTTGCTCTCAGCCTGTACAGGAGTTTGTCGCAAGAAATCAGCACATTTACAGAATTGAGAATAAAGCTGATCATCGAGATCTATTCTGTCTGTCATTACTACAATAGTGGGACTGTCCAAAGTTTCCTGCAACAAATGAGCATAGAACACCATAGAAAGCGACTTTCCGCTTCCTTGTGTATGCCAAAACACGCCGCCTTTTCCATCGGTAGCTGTAGCAGTTTTAGCCTTTTCTATTGCTTTACGCACTGCAAAATATTGATGATAGCCTGCCAATATCTTAATGGGCTTTTGTGTGTCACCTGAGAAACAAATAAAGTTCTTTAAGATGTCCAACAAACGCTCGCGCTGGAACATTCCTTCATAGAAGGTATCAAACTGAGCATAGGCTGTATTCTCGTAACTACCGTCCTTGGTTTTCCATTCCATAAAACGGTCAAGCCCTGACGTAATGGTTCCAGCCTTGTTTGTTGAAAGGTCACTAATAACACAAATTGCGTTGTAAATGAACATTGAAGGGATATCCTGCATATAATTGCGAATCTGATTATAAGCGTTTTCTGCTCCTACTTCATCTTTGGAAGGGCTTTTTAGTTCCATTAGAACAAGCGGCAAACCGTTGATATATAGAATAACATCGGGACGTCGATTGTTCCCGTTTTCTATGTAGGTATATTGATTTACAACGTAGAAGGTATTGTTTTCTGCCTTGTCATAGTCAATCAAATAAACAATGGATGCGCGTTCCTCACCTTTATAAAAATATTTTACCTCAACACCGTTTTGCAAATATCCCGTGAAAGTCTTGTTTTTTTCAACAAGGCTACCACCCTCAAAATTGTGCAACTTAGCAATTGCCTCATGAACTGCTTCTATGGGCAATTTTTTATTGATGCGAACAAGACTATCAAGAAGCGCGGATTCCATCAGAGGATCAGAAAAATCCTCTCTATTGAGATCTGGTGCATAGATATGGGTATATCCCAATCCTTGCAGTAATTCTATAACAGCTTGTTCAAAGGTGTTTTCGGTAAACATAATTATACCTCCAGTTCAATGATGGAAAACTCATCTGTTGGTGATAAAAGATTATCTAAAATGAGTTGAGCCATTTGCATGCTATCGTTTGATGATAGTTCTTCTTGCAAAATGCGTCTGCAAGTTGTTTTGATTTGACTGCGAACAACATCTTTTTGTTTCCAGTCAACATAGCTTGTAAGATCTTTGATGTTACTAACCAATGTATTTAAGGTATCCTTGGATAGAGTTCCTGCAACAGCATTAACAATTCTTTCGACATTGGGCATTTTATCATTAAAGTCACAATCATTGTCTTCAGATTGTGCAATGTTCCGGTATCTAACAAAGGAAGGAACGGTGCCAACATCGATAACATTACGTTGTTTGATGTATGTCATTTGGTGTTCCAACTCGGGGAATAGTGTTGCTTCGTTAATATTAAAAAAGTCAAGTTCTTCGCGAATGGCTTTTTTGTTTTTGGCGGGAATCGTAATAACCTCATCTGAAAACATCTCATTTATGGAATCGAATGATTTAGATATTAAACTCAATTTAATATTGATATTATCTGAAAAATTTATAAATGTTGGTATAATAAAAGCTCCGCTTTGACGAATCAAGCGTTCATTGCTGTGAGATGAAACAACAAAATAGCTGCTTTGTAGATATTCAATGAGCAATTTACAATCGTCTCTTTCCAAAGTGGCTTGTTCATCCTCTGAAACAACTCGAGCTTTTCTCAACTCCGATATCAAAGTAGTCGTAGTCCAAGAATGATCTATTTCTAAAAAAGGGATCGCGGAAGCTATTCTAATACATAGTTCATTTGTCGCATGCCAAGGAGCATATTTTACAAATACTGAGCCATCTTTTTCTTCTTTCGAAAATTGACTGTTTTTGTTTTCTTTATACTCTATTGATTCTGCAGATGCGAAGTATAATGCCACCAATGGATTCAGAGTAACGTCAACCAAGCGTGTACCTAATCCGTAGTGCTGAAGCTTTGTAAGAATTTCAAAATCATTTTTGTTTTGGAATTCAAAGGGGTTTTGACGTAAAGCACTTTGTATAATCTGATGCTCCTTAGCTACACCATCGTTTCTAAAAACATTAGGATACACCGACCATTTTGAATTTTCTTGACCTCTAAAAAACCACTGATATGAGGACAACCCCTTAGATAGGGAATCCTCTCTTAATTTCATTATGTATTCGACAAAAGTCTTAACTGAAGTAATACTACGTGACATTTTTCCTCCACATTAAAGAAGTTACAAGATTGACGATATTTTTTCAAATAATTCTGGTGCCTTTACTATAACTAATGCAATTTTTTCCCGCACTCTTGTTATTCCTTGGTAAAACAAATTTGGATATAAATAATCTGGATTAGGGTGTGGAACCCCTTGTAGAATGCCTTGCTCGTCATAATAGAAAGAATTATCCATCAGCATCAATACATTATCAAATTCTTGTCCAATAACATGATGTGTGTCAAAATCCTCTTCATATTGAGCGTAGGGGCTATAATTATAGTTTGATTTTGAATAGTTTATAAAAACATATCCTTGATTTCTAAAGTATTCAATAATTCTACGAGCCTCATCAACATTATTTGCATATGACAATGTTACGTTGCTATAGTCCATAGGGATATGAGGCTTCTTGTTCAGATTGCGTAAAGAAATGATAAATGATGCCAATTCTTTATTAGTACGTATCTTTTCTGATAATTCATACATACCAACCAAAGAAAGAGCGTTTATTTTTTGTACTATTCCGTTTCGTTTTTCTGCACTTGATAGGACTTGCTCGGGATCAGAGGAAAAAATACATTTTTTCTTGCTTTCCCTTACTTTGTCACAAATCTTTTCAAAATGCGCAGGATATATTCGATGCGTTTCATCGACCAAAATAAAATGATAATTGTCGACTATTTCCGGATGGTATTTAAGATATCCAGCAGCAATTACATGAAAGTTTGCTAATGCATCATTTAAGCGAGCTTGTCCATCCGATAACTTCCCGCAATGGATTACTAAAGTGCTATCAAGGTAAGATAGTTCTTTGGCAACATCGTAAAGCAAAAGCGTCTTTCCCGTTCCGGGTCTTCCAGTTAAGCTGAAAAATCCATGATCACATTTTGCTCCAATATCTTTGAGGATTTTGTGCTTTATCTGCTCTTGGGCAGGGGTTAAAAAATATTCGCCATTGATGAATTTTTCAGGAGTATTTAGAGGAGAAACCAAAAAATCAGACGCGCGAAACATATCATCAATGTTTGTTATATATCCGATTTGAAAAGCTTTTACCTTCTCTATAATGGCAGAAAACTCAACTTCTTGTAGTGTTTCTTCTCCTGTAAGAGTATAGCATGTTAAGGAATCGGTGATTATCGAGTAGAAAAAGTCTTCCTTACACAAATGCGCAAGATAGTATTTATTTTTCTTTAATTGTGAAAGTATTTGATCCTGTGGGACAGCTTGACTTTTTAACTCAATATTCAGGCTGGCAGTTTCCGTGAATTTTAGTAGATCAAACTCCTTTCCAATTTGAGGAATATGATAACCGTAAAAGAAACCATTTAACATTTCCAATGAAACACCGGCTGCTCGAAGTTTGTCCACAACAATTCTTAGCGAATTGATTTCATGTTCTTTAGTTCTTGCAATTTCAGCTTTACCCGAAGAATGTCGCTCAACCCGATTGAACGGAAGTTCATCGTATATGCGAGATTGAAGATATATGTTGATGGGTTTTGTCACAATGAACCTCCTAAAAATTTTTTAAGCGGATTTCTAAAGTAAACGATAATTTATATGAGATGGTCAATGCCTATTACACATCACTTTTTAAGGATTCTGAATGTGAAATGACCACCATCGGTAGCTATGCCGAACGCATATATAGCGGTGGAACTCCAACAACATCAAATGCCGCATATTGGAATGGTGCGTTTAGCTGGTTTTCATCCGGAGAGACACGAAATCGCTTTGTAATCTCAACAGAGAAGACCATTACTCAAACTGGTGTTGACAATTCCTCTACCAAACTTGCTGTGAAACACGATATTGTCATGGCATCCGCTGGTCAAGGTTTTACGAGAGGTCAGACATCCATGCTCTTGATTGATACCTATGTTAATCAGTCTGTTATTGTTATTCATGCCGAGAGGAATATATTGCCTTATCTGTTTTGGAATTTAGAAAACCGGTATGAAGAACTTCGCGCAATCTCAGACTCAAGTAGTATTCGAGGTAGCTTGACAACAAAGATGATTGCTTCATTTGAAATACCTCTCGCAAACGATGAAGTACTTCAAGCATTTGCTGATTTTGCTTGGTCCATAATACCTCAAATCGAGAATAACCTTCTTGAAAATGCGCGACTGGTAGAGCTGAGAGATTCGCTACTTCCCAAACTCATGTCCGGTGAGATTGATGTCTCCGACATCCAACTTTAAGCCGCTAAATTATCGTTTATCTCTGTATTGCAATCAATTTTGTCTTCTATACATTTGAGCGTTGCAACAATCGCTTCCTGCTCTGAAATACCCTGAACGGGAATTGTCAGATTCGAAAGCTCTGTAAAAGTTATTTGTGGGAAAGTACCAGACCGAGTTTCTGCCAGCATCTGTAGTTCTGCTATTACCGGCGCACTTTTAAGGTGGTAATACAAGTACATCGGCAGCACTTTGGAAGTATCTGCTCGAAGTACCATTAGTTTTGTTGATGCGATATAATCAACAGGATCAAAATCTACGAAAGCAAACCGCTTGTTTTGCGGACGAATTTCGCTGTATAGAATATCGTTTTTCTTAAATGTTTTTTTGAACTGTCCCTTTAATTCTTTATTGGGGACGCGTTCATGATTAAGTACCTTGCCCTCCAAAACATCGGAAGTGTTTATTAGTGTCACTTCGTGTGCTGGGGATCGGTATGTATCAGAGATAGTCGCGCAGACTTCTCCGAGCGTCATGATCCTTGTTTTGTTCATAATCGTTCCGTCCTAACCTATAAATTTTCTATGTGCCAGCTTAACATTTTGCTGTTTTACCATGGCGTAGTGCATGGTCGTGTCGATTTTTTGATGTCCGAGGAGCTGCTGCACCTGCTCGATGGGCATGCCCTTGTCAATAGCCGACGTAGCAAGCGTCCGCCTAAACTTATGCGGATGCACCTTCGGTATTGATAACCTGCGTCCCAGTTCTCGCAAGCGCAATTCTACGCCACCGATCTGTATCCGTTTGAATGGAGCGCGAAGCGTTACGAATAAAGCTGGATTGCTGTCTGTTCTGCTATCAAGGTAATTTTGCAAATGAATTTTTGTTCGTGCGTCGAAATACACCAGCCGTTCTCGGTTGCCTTTGCCAAATACAACGCATTCCCGCTCATTGAAATTGATGTCATCACGATTGAGTGCGACCATTTCGCCAATACGCATACCAGATGACGCCAGCAAATCAATGATTGCCAAATCACGAAGAGAATCGCAGTTGTCACGCATGAGTTCTAACGTCTCGTCAGTATATGTATCCTTAACGAGTTTGGCTGTTTTTACCTTGTGTATCCTGCGGACGGGGCTTTTTATAATGTAGTCCTCATCCTCCAGCCACGAATAGAAACTGGCGAGTATGCGACGAATGTTGTCGATCGTCACCTTGCTGGAGTGTCGCTCAGTTTGATACGAGGTAAGGTATTGGCGCAAATCATCGGTTGTGATTTGCTGTACGGTTTTGCCGATCGCCTCGATCATCGCTGTGATCGTTTTGTTGTAGTAGGTAAGCGTCTTTTCGGAGCAGCCCTCGATGCGCTTTGCTGCAATAAACGCAGCGACTGCATCTGTATGATCCTGTCTTGATGGCTGATCGTCGGCGGTTATTTCTACGTTGTGGAGGCAGTATTCCAGCGCCTCCTGCAAATGTTGAAGTTGTTCGTTGTTCAGGTACGGCAACATAAGTTGCTGTACCTCTGTGATAAATTGTTTTTTCATGTCGTTTCTCCTTCTTCTTTAGAATGAGAAAACGACTTCAGTGGCAGTTTCTCTGGTTAAACACCCGCCACTGGTGGGTGTTAATTAGTACGGTAAACGATAATTTAGCGGCTTAAAGTTGGATGTCGGAGACATCAATCTCACCGGACATGAGTTTGGGAAGTAGCGAATCTCTCAGCTCTACCAGTCGCGCATTTT
>JBGVFW010000098.1:0-2369 GCA_045121315.1 Eubacteriales bacterium | reverse complement strand
ATGGATGAAGCAAGCAAACTTCTTTATAACTTGCCGCCGCTGAAATATCTCTGCTTGTACACGATGCACCCGCAGATAGAAATAGGCAGGCTTCTGTGCGAAGCAAAAGAAAAAGTTGAACACGGCAAATGGGGCGATTGGCTGCGCGATAACGTGGCGTACAGCATTTCTAACGCAAATAATATGATGCGCCTTTTCCACGAACGCGAGGCAATGAACCAAATAGACCTTTTTGAAAGTAATGACGTTGACGTTTTCGAGGGACTTAACCTTTCGCAGGCAATAGCCCTGCTCTCTCTTCCCCGTAGTCAGCGCAAAAATTTTGTGGAAGAAAATAACGTAAGTGAAATGTCCGTCCGCGATCTTCAGAATGCCATCAAAGAGAAAAATGAAGCAGAGGAACGCGCCCGCGAAGCGGAACGCAGAGCAAGCGTTGCCGAAGCACGCTCCGACGAGATCAATCAAGCGCTTGATGAACTCACCGAGGAAAAGGACGAGCTTTCCAAAACGCTTGAAAAAAAAGCCGCAGAGCTTGAAAAGCTCAAATCGGTTCCTATAAGCGAAGCGGAACGCGTAAAAATCGAGGAACAAGCCGCCGCACGAGCGGAAGCTGAAGCCGAAAAGAAAATCACCTTGGCAAAAGCCAAGGCAGATAAGGCAATAGAAAAAGCAAAAGAAGAATCCGAAGCGGCAAAAAAGAAAGCCGAAGAAGATTGGGCAAAGGAAAAAGAAAGCATTATTGCCGAAATAAGAAAAAAGGCGGAAGAAGAAGTTGCCGAAAAAACACGCGCACTTGAAGAAAAGCTAAAGCAAAATACAATAGCATCTTCCCCTTTCCTTATACGATTTAAAACTCATATGGAAGCTTTCCAGGATGCCTATTGCCGTATGGCTCAAACCGTCTGCGAAGCAGAACGCCAAGAGCCGGAAACCGGCTCAAAGCTTCGCGACGCTCTTACCGCTATAAAAGAAACACTCAACCAAGGAGGAAACAATGGATAAATTTTGCGATAAATGTATAGACCGTCGCTGCGGTGAGTGCCGCGGGGAAAGCGAAGCTTCGCTTTCCGAAAAAGTCAAACAACCCATAAGCAAAAATCTTACGCACTTTCTGCTTTCGGACAGGCGTGCACCCGATGAAATAATCATCAGTGTGCGTTATCCGCAAAGCAGTGCAAAACTTGTCTTAAAGCTCGATGCGCTAAACGCTTCCCTCAAAGAAGCGTATAGGGAGGAAACTTATGATAGCAAAAATGACAGATAAGCAATACAACCGCCTCCGTAACGTTATTTGCGCGAAATGCGCTTACGGAAAGCTTTTTACCTGTGACGGAACATCGCTTTCGCCAAATGGTGAAAAGCTCATTCCTTGCCGTTATTATAAAAACAAATGCACTCAGCCCGATATAGTAATATGCCGTGAAAGAATTAAGAAAGAGATAGAGGAAAACAATGAAAAGATTACATAAAATAATAGCTTATGTTCTTATATGCCTTGTAAGCCTTAAAACGCTCGCCGCGGCCGTAAACACCGCACAAACTACCGAAGAGCTTGACAATATGGTTTTATCAAGCTCGGCTATACTTTTCGAATAAAAGAAAAAGCGCTGTTTGCTACCCACAAACAGCGCTTACCGACGACTTTAAGCCGCCAATCAACCGATGTAATTATTATATCACAAACGCGGCGAAAGGTCAATATTTTTAAGCGGATTTTATCCGCCAAAAGTCCTTGTATTCCATAGTATTTCATCAACGGAAAAATATCAAAAAATATTGAAAGAAAGGAAAAAATCTAAATATGGAAAAAGTTAAAAATTCCCCTTGCCCTTCCCGCGAAAATATACCCTCTTTTTCTCGTGAAACAAAAGCGCGTCGCGTCGGGCTTGCCGAGACCTTGGAAAAGGTAAAAATTCAAATAGAGTTGCCATGCTTCCCGCAACGTGACAAAAAGCTCGCGGAAGAGATCGCTCTTATAATCGCGGACGTCGCCATGCTTCCCGAAAGTGCAAACGTGAGAATAGACGGCACTCAGCGCCCCGCCGCATATGTTCAAGAGATATATGCGCGCTTGACGCATGAACACATCTCGCTTGTTATCGAGAATTTCAAAAAAGTCGATTTCGAGGTCAAATTCAAGAAAACGTATCTTCGCACACTGCTCTTCAACTCCGTCTTTGAATTTGAAAGCACTTGGGAGAACGAGCTTCACGGGTTCTTTTCGCCTTTGGGGGAGTAAACGATGGAGCGAGAAAAAAGGATACGCTCGGGAAAGCTTTTGGAGGTTGAATTTTATCCCGTCTTCGAGAACGGGCGAAAAGTTCCGAATCGCAAGCCGAAATCCAAAAACTCCACACCCGAACAGCAAA
>JBGVFW010000097.1:0-4882 GCA_045121315.1 Eubacteriales bacterium | reverse complement strand
TAAGGCGCAACCTCATCTATACGGCGATTACACGTGCAAAGCGCCGCGTGATCCTCGTGGGAGAAAAAGGTATGCTGTTTATGGCGATACACAAGAATGACACAGGTGTTCGCAACACCCTGCCCGGAGAGCGTATCAATAAGTATATGACCGCTTACGATACCGATCGAGAAAAACTGAAAAAAGTAAGTTAAATGAGTTATTTTTGCAGAAAAAACGAAAATGACTTTTATTTTATTTATGAGAGGAGATTTAGAAAATGAATGAAACCAAAACAATGTATCACGCAGTTCCCGTTGTATCCGAGCTTAATCGCGTAAAGGGCTTCGATCCCACAAGATTCCTTCGCAAGACCAAGGATGGTCCCAAGCTTGACCTGAGCGTAAAAAAGCTCTGGTTCAGACTCAAATATCCTAACGGCAGAATTAAGCTCTCTGCCCTCAAGATCACCGACCAGCTTGCGATCATCGAAGCAAGAGTGTTCTTCGATAAGAATGACACCCAGCCGGTATCCTCTTTTACGGCACAGACAAACAACCAAACCACACCCGGAGGGCTTTATATCGAAATGGCGCAACACAATGCCATTGACGAATCACTTTCCTCTGCAGGATTTGGTATTCAGTTTGTCCCTGCAAATGAGTCGCGCAGACCTATCGTATCGGAAAGCGAGGTACCCAAGGGTCAGGAAATGCCGGTTGTCGAGTCACTGATTGAGAAAAAGGTTGAACCCGAACCAGCGGCAGAACCTATTGTAAAAGAAACGGACTTGGAGCCCGTTGTTCAGCCAATCGTGGAAGAGCATATCACGGAAGTCCCTGCCACTCCGATTGCGGAGGTGGTTGAGCGCGTACCTGTCGAGGAAGCGCCTACTACCGCGGAGACCAAGCCCGAGCTTGTCCGCAATATCCTCAAAACTCTTTTCTTCAAGAACTCTTGAAATGATTACGAATCGTTCCCTTTTATCGATCTGCTTAAGTGCATATGAAAGGGAATCTGTATCGCAGAGTCCGGATACAAAATCCGAACAGTCTGGAATAAAGGCAAATTTTTCATCTTCCATTTCGAATGTATGGTGAATTCTTACGCTCTCGTGCTTCAAATAATTGATGCGAGCATTATTCATCGATTTGCAAATAAACGAGGTAAATCTGTTTTGAAGAATTTCATATTCGGCTGTGCCATTATTTATTTTATTCATTGTTTTTCTCCTTGTTTTTTGAATTTTGAAATGTTATAACCGGGTTTCAGAATTCAAAAAGGAGGGGGACGAGCCGACAAAATACAAGATTTTTCGCACGCAAAACGCACCCATCAAGCAGCAGTGTTTGCCGCAAGATGAGTGCGCTCAATTCATTATTTATACGAACTCTCAGTTCAGTATTGGTCCCAGAGGATCCCATAGAGAACGACTTGTTGTTTTCACAAGCATCAAAGACTTGTCCTATGTATAATCCGTATCATATTCGCTGCTTTTAATAAGCAACGTAGCGTTGGAGCTCCAACACATAAAAAATCACCCCCTTCAAAAAGATTCTGGGGGTGATTTGAGCGTGAAGATACACCGCCAAAACTTCTTTTTTTTGGCGGTTAGAGATGTGACCTGACGCTCACAGCTAATAAATTTCGTTTATAAATAAAAAACGCAATACCAAAAGAACATTCTTTGGCACTGCGTCGAAGCGTCGGGCACTTTATTATTTTACCATATTTTACCATATTCGATTGCTTTTGTCAAGAAAATCTCATCGACAAAAGCCGACACGAACCTCACTTCTCAAGCTTTCTCTTTTCGAGAACCTCAATCTTGAATTGCTTTGCATTTATGATACATTCGGTTCTGCACTTTCTGCAAAACAGAGGAAAATGCTTCAATTCCGTATCATCCATCAGCTTAACTCGCGTGTTTTCCCCGCATACCGGACACTTTATCCATTGATACATATCCATATCCCTTATTCTCCTTGGAAGAAAAAAATATGGGAGTTATGTATAATAACCCCCGCGTGAAATAAGAAATTTCCCTACGTTGGCATTATCCCAATCAGGTCAAAGGGTCGAAGGCTTAACCTTCCTCTCAGCTTGTAGACAAAATGCAATCTCCCCATGGCTATTTAATTATGGAAAATACTTTTAACCAGCGTTTTTTATAAAAAATAACTATGAAAAAAATCTTGAAATTAAACTTGTTTTGGAGTATAATATATATGCTTATGCAGAGTAGGCTACCGAGCGTCAAGAGCCATCAAAACGGGGAGTTGTTGAGTGGACGAAGGGTTTCCGCGGTTCGGTTGCCGCATCCCGCTGCCGAATCCAAGGGTCCACCTCTTTGCTTCCGGAACTGCGGGGCAAATGAGGTTATTTTTATGCAAAAAGCAAAAAATCTAAAATCATCTAACAGCATTAAAATGATCTGTCTTGCCGGAGTTATGGCTGCTCTTTACGTATGCCTTGATTTTCTGGCAGTATCGGTCAGTGCTCCGTTCGGTAACAACCTGAAGATCTCTATCAGCGGACTTCCCGTTATTATCGTTGCCGTCTTCTGCGGCCCTTGGTGGGGCACGGCAACCGGCTTTATCGGTGCTTTTATCGGGCAGCTGATATCCTACGGTATCGGTCCCACGACAATTCTTTGGGTTATCCCCGCAGTGGTTCGTGGTATTTTGATGGGTTATCTGTTCAGAGCCTTCAAGAAAAGCACTAAGCCAAGCATTATTGCGATCGAAACCTGCATCATCTCGCTCATAGTAACTCTACTGAATACGGGCGCTCTGCTTCTCGATAATATGATGTATGGCTACACAACCTATTACGCAATATTCGTTGCGATCCCCATGAGATTGGTAGCGGGCATTCTTACCGCTCTTGTATTCTCGCTATGCTCCCCACGATTCTCAATTCACTGAACAATCACGTAAAACTTTAATCTGCATAATTAAGGAAGCTCATTTTTAAGGCGAAAGGCTGAGGTTGAAGCCTTTCGCCTTTTCTATTGGCAATTATTCTACGGTAGGAAAAGTGCCGTTCTTCAAAGACTCGAGCATAATCGTTGCGCTGCTTGCATTCGTTGCAAGCGGAATTGTCTGAACGTCACACAATCTAAGAAGCGCAGATACATCGGGCTCATGGGGCTGTGCGGTAAGGGGATCACGAAGAAAAATAATCAAACCGAGTTCTCCGTTTGCAAGCATAGCTCCGATCTGCTGGTCTCCGCCCTTCGGACCACTCTTCATTCTATGTATCGGAAGTGCTGTCTCACCCATTATAAGCGTTCCGGTGGTTCCGGTTGCGTAAAGATCATAGTTTGCAAGAACGTCCTTGTACTGTTTTGCAAGCTCAATGATTTCGTCCTTTTTCTTAACGAAGCCTACGACCATAACGGTTGTTGCTGACGAGCTTTGGATAACCGCCGTAACACCGAGACCGGTCAGAAACGCTTTGAATTTGTTTCCGGTCAGCTTGCCGAGCAGAAGCTTCAAGCCACCGCCCGCACGTCGTTCAAGGGAATCACCCATTACGTTCATTCCGAACAGGAACAAACAAAGTCCGCCAATTAAAGCTAAAACATCAAATATTGTCATTTATTCTCCTCACTTCCACACACGCTAAAACTCACAAAAATAGGGGGCATCCTTGCGATGCCCCCGAAAGTATTTCTGATCTCCCGGCGGCGTAACCGCATCAGATTATCTTTGATTGTCAAATTGCAATCAGAACTTAAATTTGAACGTATTGCTTCCCTGTCTCGGAATTTCAAACTCCTCGGGAAGATCGGGACCGCAGGAATGAGAGCCTACGCCGCGCATAGCAACGTCGATACATACGTTAACGAAATCGTTTTCCTCAAGCTCGAAGGCATGGCGCGTTTCTCTGAGCTGCTCTGTGGTATAGGGGTTTACAGAGCAAGAGAAAGGCTTCTCTGCCGTTACCTTGAAGAGGTCCTTGACTGCAAGATACTTACAGTCGCAGTGGTTTCCGGACTCTTGAGGACGGATATACTTCATATCGTAGTTTTCCTCTGCGGAGCTTACGTAGTAGCCGTACTCACAAGCAGCCTTCTTATCCGCATAGCTTTCGCTGGGGCCAAAGCCTACGTAAGAGAAGTTGCAGTGTCCCTTGTCTACACCGAACTCAAAACCGAATCTCGGGAAGCGCTCCACGTAATCGGCAAGCTTATAGGAAACGGAAACGGTAAGCTCGTTACCCGTTACGAGATACTCAAGCGTAAACTCTGCTGCGGGCATCAGGCAGTTAGCGGCAAGCGCACCCTCAAGCTTATAGTGGTTCTTTGACTTCTCGCAGGAGAAGATATGAGGCTTGCAGCCACGGAGGTTGCAGCGTGTGAACCAATGAGGAAGCAGGTCGCGGTCGTTATCGGTATATCTTGTAATATTGAAATGGATGGGTGTGCGAAGAACCTCGTTTCCGTCTGCCTTGATCGAGGTGATTTCACCGGTGTGCTCGTTTACCTCAATATCGATGTCAGACGAGAACTTATAGGTGCTCTTGGGGATCTCGACGTCGGTGATCTCCGATTTGGTCTTTCCGCCGTAAACAGCCTTCATTTCAAGAGCGTTGGACTTGATCTTTCTGTCGGGTGTCAAAAGACCGTCTGCACAGAAGTTACCGTCGTGCTCGGGCTCTTCAAAGTCACCGCCGTAAAGGAAGCCGTCGTCGGTCTTGATACCGTGGTCTGCCCACTCCCATACGAAGCCACCCATCATCTGCTCATTGTTATAGATCATATCCCAATAAGCAGCGATGTCTCCGCAGGAGTTACCCATAGCGTGGGTGTATTCGCAAAGGATGAAAGGACGGGTTTCCTCGGGGTTATCGAGTACCTTTTCCTGAATGGTCTGCAAGGAGGGATACATCATACTGA
>JBGVFW010000096.1:0-3910 GCA_045121315.1 Eubacteriales bacterium | reverse complement strand
AAGGTCTGAAAAACTCAAGAAGGATATTCAGGCTCCTCTTGTATGCTTAACCGGTTCTATGGTTTATATATTTATGCCTACAACTCTTACTTTAGACCCGTCAGCCGAAGAACGAAAATCGTCTCAGAGCTTGTTAAGCGATTACGAAAATGCCTTCGCATCTTACCTGGAAGTTCGTTCGGGGCAGATCGTTTTGTTTGCCGTGAATGAGCAGGGTGATGATACGACAGTTGTCTATTATCTCCGCCCCGGCTCCAATAATTTAGTTTTATTAAATTCAGATACACAAAACGGAATTATTTCCTTGTTTGATTTAATAACAACACAAGAATCCTATTTCGAACGAGTTGAAGCAACCGAGGAAGCCTTTTCTCGCGGTCTTTTAACTCCGGGCACAAGTTTTTTTGAAAAACTTTCTCTTAAATTGGAGTTCGCTTCCCGAGACGGCGAACGCATAAAATACGATCTGCTCGGCAACGCATACATTCAAAAGCGAAACAATACATGGGTTCGAGCATCTACCGAGGACGGGAATAAGCTTTTTTTGCTCACAACGTTAGGCGGATTCCTCGGTGCTCATTTATTCTATCAAAAAAAGAAAGCCAAGGGCGTTTTATATCTTCTGACTTGCGGTTTCTTTGGTGTTGGTTGGATATTCGATGCCATCGAATTACTTGTCGGTATACGCAAGGATAAAAACGGTTATTATATTATCCCACCAAAATTAAACTTTATACGTATTACTTTGTGTTTTGCCTTAGGAGCAATATTAACTTTAGGTTTGGGTATGTTATATAAAGCCTTATTTTCTTTGGGTAATAATTTTCTGCAAGCAATTATATCTTCTGCTGCTTCCGAATTGTCGTCGGCTCATAGCTGATAAAAACAACCTCTAATTCATTGATTTTTCAAAAAAACGAAAACAAAAATAAACAACTACATAAAGCAATTGGCCTATATACCCCGCAGCGTTAGCAAGGGGTTTTCGGTGTAATTAATAAAATAATATACAAACATATACGGAGGATATTATGTCACGCATTCAAGAAGAAATCACAAGCTATTCCTGGGAGCTTTTACTGCGATTTTTAGGCCTTACCGGCGACGTGCTCTCAAACGCCGAAAAGGCTGCCGAATTTACATTTAATAAGGCGGAAGACGCAACAAAGGGTGTTCTGTCGTTGATGATCAAAGCCGCCCGCAAAAGGGCTCAAAACAAAGAATACAACGCGGAGGACACTCTTAAAGTTCTCACCGAAATGGAGAGAAGATCAAAGGAAAATAACGAAATATTGCGAAATGTTTCGGTTGCAGATGAGGATTATGCCGAATTATCACAAAAACTAAAAGAGAAAAAAGTGCTTTTTACAACTCTCGATATGAATGGCGATGATGCAAAAATGATCTTATATCTTTCCGGAGAGGATTATTCCGTGCAAAAGGCTGTAAATTCATTTATGATCGATAGAGGGCTTTTGACCGAAATAGATGCGGAACAATTTATAGACATGCATTTAAAGGGCGGAGTAGGCACAGTGGACGGACTTAGCGATATAGAGTTAGAAGTGTTCAGAAAATATGCTAAAGCCGAGGCGTTTCCTTTTGCTAAAGTAACTACAAATAAAGATCATAATTTAATTATTTATGAGCCCGAAAAATCTAACGAGATCAAGAAAGCTCTTTCCGCAACTGTTTTCGCTTTGTCAGATGAGCGTGGAGAAAAACTCAAAAAGGCCCTGGAAGCCCAAATATATTCCCGTAATTTGCTTTACGCGGCAATTGAGGACGGAAAAGAACATGTCATCATTTCAAGTAAAAACAAAGATCATTTTATAATAATTGATGAAGACTCGGCAACTTTATATAAAAACAATAAGAAGGTTTTTGAGGTTCCACGTAGAACAAAAGAGTTCTTTGCAAAAACTCTGCAAATGTCTGACGGTGTAGAGAATGCAACCGTTTTAAATAAAGACGAATATACAATCAAGGGCTCTGCCGATGAACTTAAAGTTGCTTTTCATGAAGAAACTTTAAAACAAAAAAATAAAAACAGGGTATCACAGCAAAATCTTGATGAATTTTTTGATGAAATTAACGAACGCAGACGTTTAGTGGAAGAAAAGATGTCCTTAGATAACGAGAGCCAATCTCCTTTCTGGGTGTTTGATAACAGCTATTCGTACAGTACTGCCGCCACCCACGAAGGAATCGACGACAGAGACGACGAAAAACGCAGAGAAATGGAGCTTATCACGAAGGTGTCGAGCCGTTTAAAAGCAATGTCTGTCGATGAGACAACGATAACGTCTTCTCGCAGCATTGATGCGATTATCGCACGCGCAGAACAACGTAAAAACGATAATATTAAAAATAAGGCCGATCATAGTAAAAGCGATAGAGATAATCTTGCTCATATATTCACCAATCGGAATAAATAAACCGCGCCACAAAGCCCTTATTTTATCAATACGGTGTGGATACAACTGTATATTCGAATCCTCAATTTAGCGCGGCACAAATGGAGCAAATACGAATGGGATTAGAGGACGGGCTTGACGTTACATTGTATGCACATCCGAATTACTCACGCGATGACATGTTGCTTTGCCGAGAAGCTTTGTTAAAAGGCTCGGATTCATATGTAGTCCGATATAATATGAGCCGTTTGTGGGCACGAAGTGATTTGGTTTCTTTAATCCATCCTCCCACAGGTGAATGTTTTGATAATGAACCATAAAAACAAATTGAACCCATTTTATTTTTTGTAAATTGACTGTAAACTTGTTCTTTTTGTCTTGACAACATAGTAACGAGTGCGGTATAATATTGTTAAGAAATATTTGTGTAAACGCACGAAAGAATGGTGGTGAATGCTCTTAAAGAGCTACTATAAGATGAATAATAAGCGTGAATTTGAATTTGCGGACGTGCATTTTGGTCCGTTTCTGGCTTTCATACAAAACAAAGACATTACCGATATTGTTTGGAACGGTAAAATGATGTGGGTTGACGACATCAATCTTGGTCGTTATCCTGTTGACGTAAAGCTTTCGGACTCGTTTGTCAATGAGTTCTCTCGCCGTGTCGCAAACTATACCGGTCAGGTGTTTAATGCCAATACTCCGTTGTTAGAGGGAAAAGTCGATCTTCTTCGTATCAGTATTGTTCACGAAGGCAGCGCACATACGGGTACTTCTATTTGTATCCGAAAAACGTCTGCCACGTGTCGTATGGATAAGGAAACCTGTGTTCAAAGTGGATTTTGCGATGAGAATGTTTTTAACTTTTTACCTAAAATCATACGCTCGCATATTTCCTGTATTGCCGGCGGTCTTCCCGGTGTAGGTAAAACAGAGTTTTTAAAAATGCTTTCCACTTTTATCCCTCCTCGTGAACGAGCAATCGTTATGGAAGATAGCCCCGAATTCCATTATTCTCTTATCAATCCGAATAGCGACTGTACCGAATGGGAAATAAGTAATGCATTTACTTATGAAACAGCACTTCGCGCTTCGCTCCGACAGCGTCCTGAATGGAATATTCTCGCTGAGGCTCGTGGACGCGAAACGAAATATTTAATGGAAAACTTTTCTTCCGGTATTAACGTACTTACATCAACCCACTTGGAGAATGAAAAAGACTTGATTCCTCGTCTTGAAAATATGATCGGCGACTCTACTGCATCAATGCGTATAAAAAATGAGATTTATATACGCGGTCTTGCGGTTTTTGCCATAAGAAGAATAATTAACGAGCAGGGTATTCGACGTTATATCGCTCAAGGTTGTTTTTATTCTCAAGATAAAAACGGCAATCCTGTAAAAACTCCGTTTATTGAAGATGGCAAGTTAATAGCAAGCGAATTGCCGGATTCTCTTATGGAAAAATTCAAAAGAGCCGGCTTTGAGAA
>JBGVFW010000095.1:0-2510 GCA_045121315.1 Eubacteriales bacterium | reverse complement strand
ATCACGTTTACAGTGCTGATGTTGGAGTTCACCATATTGGAGAGTGCGAAATCTATGAGTCTGTATCTGCACGCAAAGGGAATCGAAGCCATCGTGCGAACTCTTGTTAATTCGGAAATATTTCTGTCGTGAATGTTAGAAAAAATTATACCTACTGCTGACATATCCGTATCCTCCCTTAATCCTGAGCGTCGAGCATTGCGCCGCTTTCAATCACAGCGCCGTCCGCAACCTTGCAGCCCGCGCCGAGAACCGTTATCTTGCAGCCGTCCGCGCGTTTGCCGCCGACAGCCGCGTTTTCACCGATCACTGTGTCGTGGTCGATGATAGCGTATTCAATCTTCGCGCCTTTTTTAATAGTAACGTTGCCCATGATAACGCAATCGTTAACATAAGCGCCTTCTTCAACGCGAACGCCGTTGGAAAGAACGGAGTTGCGAACTTCGCCGTTCACAACACAGCCTTCCGTAAGCATAGCGTTATATACTTTGCCATTTTCGCCAAACTTGTGCGGCGGTTGAGCGTTGTGGCGGTAGAAAATACGCCAGCGTTTGTCGTAAAGGTTGAATTCGGGGTTTTTGCCCAAAAGATCCATGTTTGCTTTCCAAAGGCTTTCGATGGTACCAACGTCTTTCCAATAGCCTTCAAAGAGGTAGGAGTACATCTTTTTGCCGTCATTCAGCATATTGGGAATGATATTTTTGCCGAAGTCGTTGCTGGAGTTTTCGTCTGCTTCGTCTGCTTTAAGGTATTCGATTAGCGTCTTCGTATTGAAAATGTAAATACCCATGGAAGCATTATTGCTCTTTGGGTTTTTCGGCTTTTCTTCAAATTCGTAGATACTGCCATCGGGGTTAGTGTTGAGTATACCGAAACGAGAAGCCTCTTCCATCGGAACTTTGAGGACGGCTATCGTGCAATCGGCACCGTTTTTCTTATGTTCGCGAAGCATACGACTGTAATCCATTTTGTAAATATGGTCGCCGGAGAGAATAAGCGTATATTCGGGGGAATAACGCTCTATGAAATTGATGTTCTGATAAATAGCGTTTGCTGTTCCGCGATACCATGCAGAAGATGATTTCGCCTGGTACGGGGGAAGCACACGAACGCCGCCGTTTGTGCGGTCAAGATCCCACGGCTCGCCGTTGCCGATGTATTCGTTAAGAACGAGCGGCTGATACTGTGTGAGTACGCCGACCGTGTCGATACCTGAGTTAACACAGTTAGACATCGGAAAATCGATGATTCTGTATTTACCGCCGAAAGGAACGGCAGGTTTAGCAGTTTTTTCCGTCAAAACATAAAGACGGCTTCCCTGTCCTCCCGCCAAAAGCATTGCTATACACTCTTTTTTTCTGTACATAAATCTTTGTCCTCCGCTTTCTATTTTGGTCTTGTTTGGGATATTGCCGGGATAATGCTGAATTTATCTGTGATAAATATATCTGCTTCTTTTTCTTAGCTCGGGTTTCCTTTTGAAGATAAGCGCGCCGTACGCAGGAAGCGTTATGTCAAGTTCGCCTGTGGTAACGCCGTTTGTTTTAACGGTTCTTGCGATGACGCAACCGTTTTTGATACCGTTGCCGCCGAATCTTTCTTCGTCGGAGGTGAATATTTCTTCGTAAACTCCCGTATAAGGTACGCGTACAACATAGCCGTCGCGTTTTTCGGGAGAAAAATTAAGAACGACGATATATTCGTTTCCTTTCGTGTCGATCCTGCGGTAAGAGATCGTATTGAGTTCGCATTGGTCGGCTTCGATCCATTTAAAGCCGTCCCACGAATCGTCTATTTCCCAAAGCTCGGGAGATGATTTGTAAAGGTGGTTGAGTTCTTTCGTGTACTGCTTCATTGCCGCGTGCTTGGGATAATCGAGCATAAACCATTCAAGCTGGTTTTCGTAATCCCATTCGCGGAAGGGCGCGTACTCGGTGCCCATGAAAGTAAGCTTCTTTCCGGGGAAAGTCATCATATATCCGAGAAAAGCGCGCATCATCGGGAATTTTTCTTCATACGAACCGTACATTTTATCAAGCAAGGATTTCTTGCCGTGAACTACCTCGTCGTGAGAAACGGAGAGAATAAAATTCTCCGTGAAAGCGTACATCATCGGGAAGGTGAGCTTGCTGTGGCTTCCCTTTCTGAAAAACGGGTCGAGGGAAACGTATTCGAACATATCGTTTGCCCAGCCCATGTTCCATTTGAAGTTGAATCCAAGCCCGCCGTTATAAACGGGTTTGGTTATATTCGCCCAGGAAGTGGATTCCTCGGCTATCATAAGCGCATACGGAAATTCCGCAAACACCGCCTTGTTAAGTTTCTGGAAAAACGCTATCGCTTCAAGGTTCTTGTTGTCGCCGTACTCGTTGGGTATCCATTCTCCGGGGTCTTTGTCAAAATCCAAATAGAGCATGGAGGCGACCGCGTCAACTCTCAAACCGTCCACATGGTAATTTCTAAGCCAGAAGAGCGCGTTCGAGATGAGGAAGGACTGCACTGCGGGGTAG
>JBGVFW010000094.1:0-3407 GCA_045121315.1 Eubacteriales bacterium | reverse complement strand
TGCAAAAATCCGTCGAAAATATCAAAGTACAGGCTGAAAACCGCCGGGATACCGACCGGTATTACGAACTTTATAAGTTCCATAATGATGAATGCCGCCACGACGTTACCGAACAAACGCAGACACAGCGAAAGCGGCCGTATGCCGATTTCGAGCACATTCATCGGCGCCATAATCGGCGTTGGACTTCCGAGATGCTTAAAGAAGCCGAAAAAGCCGTGCTTTCTCATGGTTGCACCCTCGATGAGGCATATACTCATCAAGGCAAGCGCGATGGTGACGCTCAAATCCTTGGTGGGCGGCTTCATTCCGAACATTCCGGCAATATTCGCCGCGCCGATGTAAATCAGCACCGTTCCGATATAGGGCATATATCTGTCGCTCTCGGCGCCGATATTGTCCCGGCAAAAATTTCTCAGCCAGCTCACGCAGACTTCAAGAGCCGCCTGCCTTTTGGTTGTCGGTACGATTTTAAGGTTGCGCGTCAGAAGGATAGCGATGAATATAAACACCGCCATGATAATCCACGTGACAACCGTAGATTCATACACGGGAATACCGCCGGCAATGAATGGAACGGGGATTCGGAACAGAACCGCGCATTCAATCTGCTCCTTGATTTCAACGGACAAATCCGCCGAAGCTGACGCCTGCTGTGTCGCGGCAGCCGCCACCGGAGCGATATCCGCGACATTCAGCATAGTATTAAACATTGTTTCACCTCCCGCAAATAAGGGGTTTAGATTTTTTTGGGTACATTACAAGCCCAGCCACGCTTTGATCTGAGACTCCTGCTTGAGCTCGTTTGCGTCCTTGCTCTCGATAACCTCTCCCTTGCAGTGCTCACGGATAAGCTCTGTGCCCACCGAATGGCTGCCCATGTGGGTGTTAAACAGATGTACCGTTTTGCCTGTAAAGTCATACTGCTCCAAAAATGACAGAATAATCATCGGGCAGGTGTGCCACCAAGCAGGATAACCGATGATAATGTCGGTGTATTCCTCAAAATTTTCGACCTTTCCAATCAGTGCCGGTCGTGCGTTTTTATCTCGCTCCGCCTTTGCCATAATAGCGCACCTGGCATAAAGACGGGGATATCTTTCTACCGGAACAATCTCAAAAAGATTGCCACCCGTTACCCTCGCTATACGTTCTGCCGTCATTTTTGCGTGACCTGACCAAGAAAAATACGCAATCAGTGTTTTCATGGTATGTACCTCCTTTCGTGTGATGCATTATCATTTATTTATTATAACACGCCCTATCCATCAATCTTCCAACAAAAAAGCCCCAAAAACGGCGGTTTTGAAATTTTTTTAAAAATTTTTGAAAAATAATAACGGACACCCTGTGAAAATACAGCGTATCCGTCGGATTGTAACCGATATTCAGTTTAATAAGCGTTATTTTCTGATTTAAAACGCATATCCTCTTCCATAAAGCTTGCCCAAGCATATGATACCAGATATTCCCCGCGAAAAAGCCTTATCGCTTCCGTGTCGCCCTTATAAAAGCGGTACATATCGCAGCTGATTTTTTCGGGAATGATACGAAGCCCGCGTCGTTCCATATAAAAAATCTCTTCAACGCCATACTCCTTCAGCGTATCCCTCAGAGAGCGTATGATTACGTCTAAATATTTTTGATGGTTATGGTCATATGACTCGTCCTCAAACAGAACCGCGGCTATCTCCTTTCGGCTTGCGCTGATTCCACGGCGATCGATTAGATACGCAAGCAATTCCTTTGATCTTGCCCGTTTAAAGGCCACCAATTCTCCGTCTACAAGCAAATCAAAGTTGCCGAAGGTGCGTGCCTCGATGTGCGGCACCGCTGTTTGCGGATGGACAGACGCCGCATAGTCCAGTTCCTTTTGCAGTATCTCAGGCAGCAGCGGCTTCAGCAGATAACCGTTTGGATGCACCTGAAACGCGTCAAAGGCAAATTCCTTGTACGCTGTCAGGAAGAGAATGATAATATCAGGCTTTATTTTCTTGATCTGAGCCGCTAAAGTGATACCGTTCATCTGCGGCATATCGATATCGAGCAGCGCGGCGTCCACGGGATTTGACCGTATCCATTCAAGCGCTTCATTTACATCGGTAAAGCCGTTTACCAATACATCGGACGATAAATCTCTGCAAACAGACAGTACATCCTCCACCGCCAGCGGCTCGTCATCTACGCATATGATTCTCATATTACCTGTTCATCTCCTCACTCACGGGTATCCGCAGGACAACCTTCGTTCCGTCATTCGGTTTGCTGTCAATCGTCATGGTGCCGTTGCACATTTCTTTCAGCCGTTCTCTGACGTTATTGATACCGATATGCGTTTCGTCATCGCTTTTGGCAGGAAGTTCTTTAAAGCCTATCCCGTTATCCTCAATTACGATGATATGGTCATTCCCTTCACGGCAGGCAGAAACCTTAACGATACCCTCTTTTCGGGAGCGCACGCCGTGTCTAATTGCGTTCTCCACCAAGGGCTGGATCGTCAACGCGGGGACAAAACACGCTTCATCCCGTAAATCATACTCTACACGGATATTCGGAAAACGGATTGTTTCTATCTCGGTATATATTCGGGTATGTTCAATTTCTTTGGAAAGCGGAATTACCTCCGTCTGATTCAGCGAATCCAGATTCTGACGGAGATACGCGCTGAACAAGCCGATAGTGTGCGCGGCTGCTTCCGGCTCCGTTACACATAAGGCGCGGATAGCGGTCAGGGTATTGAACAGAAAATGCGGCTGTATCTGCGTCATCATAATCTGAATGCGATGCTCCGCCTGCAAAGCTCTCTCGTGCCCGCGCACAAATTGCAGATGAAGCCAGATATAGTACATCATACAGCTGATAGCGACGGCAATCGTCAAAAAGCTGACGGGCAGTTCATCGTATTCAACGGTATAATCGAGCACGACCGACAAACTAATCAGGAGAAGCAAAAAAACAGGGAGCCACGTTTCCTTCTTTTGCTTCGGGCGGAATACCTTGACCGTCATATAAACGCAGTAAATAAATAATACCGCGCTTACTATCACACAACAATTTTTCAATGGTCCGCTGATGAAATGACCGGAAGAATAGGAGAATGTCAGCGGAGAGAATAACGCCGTCATATAAACCGCGGCATTCACACCGACCGCCGCCCACACGAGCTTGTAGCTCCTGTCCGGACTGATGATATACAGGAACATTGCCAATATCGCAGGGCGCACAGAATAGCCGTAGATGGAATTTATGGTTCTGAGTATAGCTAAGTTTCCGTGATGGTACAGATAAGTATCCAGATAATTCTGAATCACAAGCGTCAAAACCAACACCGTGATGATATACATAACCCTTTTCTGCCGCTTATTTAGATAGTTATCCAGACGGACGGCAAAGAACAAAACAATCAG
>JBGVFW010000093.1:0-1246 GCA_045121315.1 Eubacteriales bacterium | reverse complement strand
ACCGGGGGATTTAAAAAGAAAATCCTCATCGATATCTTTAAGATAATCCTCTCCGAAAACGATCTTTGCTCCCTTTTCCTCGAGCATTTTGGCTTTCGCTTCGTCGTTCTGCTTGTCGCGGACGGAAAGCAGAGCGCCCATGGAAAGGAGGAAGTCCACCGCCGCCATGTTGCTCACGCCCGCGCCGATAAGCGCGACTTTTTTACCTTTTATATATTCAGAAAAATCTTTAATTTTGCTGTTCATAATAAACTCCTAAATTTCAAGTATGTCCGAAAGGCGGGCGAAATCCGCAAGCGAAAGTTTTTCTCCTCGAATATCGGCGGGCAAGCCTGCCTCAGTTATCTTTTCGGCAATCTGCGTCTTGCTCACACGGCTTGTTGCTGCGGAAAGCGCGCCCGCAAGCATTTTTCTTCTCTGCTCAAACGCCGCCTTTATTATCTTTTGCATATTTTCGGGATTTTTTACATCAACGGGGGGATTTTTGTGTGGAGTCATTCGAATTACCGCAGAAGTCACCTTTGGCTGAGGCAAAAAGTTGCCGGGTGAAACGTTGAAGCATTTTTCCACCTTAGCAAGGTAAGCAGCGAAAACGGTTATCGCACCGTAATCGTCGCTGCCGGGCGCGGCGGCAAGCCTTTCGGCAACCTCTTTCTGTATCATCACCGTAACGGATTCAAAGAGAGAACCGCATTCAAGAATCTTCATAATTATAGGTGACGTTATATAATATGGTAAATTCGCGCAAACGCACACTTTTATATCGCCAAAATGCTCTTTTACGAATTCGGGCAGATCGAGCTTCATCGCGTCCGCGTTCACCACGGTGACGTTTTCGCGCCAACCCACTGTTTCCGCGAGCACGGGCAGAAGCGTTTCATCTATCTCAACGGAAACGACTTTTTTATATCTTTCTGCAAGAGCCTCTGTAAGCGTTCCTATACCGGGGCCTATTTCAAGAACGCCGACCTCGGAATCTTCAGAGGGCGTGTCCGCAATGTGAGAAACGACCGCGTCTGACGTCAGAAAGTTCTGCCCGTATTTTTTCTTAGGCGCAATACCGTGGCGCGCCATGACCTCATGTGCATATGACATATCTGTAAGTTTCATAATTTTTTTACCTTTTTTAAAAATAATAGTTGACAAATTGAAAAGAGTGTGATATAATTATACTTGCTTCGGTAAGAAATTCGCTGGTGTAGCACAGTCGGTAGTGCAGCTGATTCGTAATCAGCAGGTCGTGTGT
>JBGVFW010000092.1:0-6457 GCA_045121315.1 Eubacteriales bacterium | reverse complement strand
ACCTCCCGAACAGGTCTACGCCATTCACATCGACCACGGCATGATGAGAAAGAACGAAAGCGATCTTATCTGCGAGGGGCTTGCGGACCTCGGGCTTAAAAATATGCTACGTATGAACGCGGCGGAAGAATTTTTCAACAGTACCGTTGACGACGGGAACGGCAACATTATCGGCCCTCTTTCCAGGACGTGCGACCCCGAAACAAAACGCAAGATTATCGGCACAATGTTCATAAAAGTTACGAAAGATGCGGCGGACAAGCTCGGCATCACAGATTTTGAGAATACGTTCTTGGCACAGGGTACGCTCCGACCCGACCTTATCGAAAGCGGCAACCCGGACGTCAGCGGTTACGCAAACAAGATAAAAACCCACCACAACGACGTTGATATCGTCCGCGCGGCGAGAGAGCGCGGCATGATCATAGAAACAAACTGGGACTGGCACAAGGACGAGGTGCGCAAGGTTGCGCGTATGCTCGGCTTGCCGGAAGAAGTTGCATCTCGCCAGCCGTTCCCAGGTCCAGGATTGGGCGTACGCATACTCTGCGCGGACGTTCCCGTATCATTCACAGCAGAAGAGAAAGCAGGGCTTGATGCCATCTGCACTCCCGCAGGCTATAAATCCGTTATCGCGCCAATCAACAGTGTAGGCGTTCAGGGCGACAACAGAAGCTATAAAAAGCTCGCTATCATCGAAAAAGACGAAAGACTCGCGTGCGATTTTGAGGAAGTTTTCGCTATTGCAAAGAAAATTCCCAACACTCTTTCCTACATCAACCGCGTTGCGTACCGCATAGACGACGGCAAAACGGAAGAGCTTTCCTTCACTCCCTTGCACATCGGATATGAGTCCACAGACATATTGCGCGAGGTTGACGCTATCACAACAGGAAACATCATGAACAAGAACATAAGCCAGTGCTTCGCAGTTCTTCTCCCGTTCTCCCTTTCGGGAGAGGGCAAATACAGCGTTGCACTGCGCGCAGTAGTTACGAGTGATTTTATGACAGCTCGCCCCGCCGTTCCCGGCAAGGATTTCTCCCTTGAAGCGCTCGAAAAAGCGGCAAAAGAGATAAAGGAAACGCTTGGAGATAAAATTTCCGCAGTGTTCTACGACGTAACGGGCAAACCCCCGGCAACAGTGGAATGGGAATAATATGAATATTAAAAAAGTGCGATAAATCGCACTTCACTCCTCCTTTCTCACTGCGGTTCGGTCAGTTCAAACACATCTATCGCCTTCGTTAGCGTAGACAAAAACTTGCTATTTAGTGCAGTTCAAATCTTACAATTTGAAGGCAAATCACGCCACGGCTCTGACAGCCATGTAGGGTGTCAGAGCCACCGTGTCACTGCTCCGCTACCCGTCCGTAGAGGGGATTTACTCCCGCCAAAAAAACACGCATATTGATCTATAACTTTAACACAAAAAACGCCGGGTGCGTTTTTTGCTTTATTTACGTTTTTCCGCTTTCTTTGCGGATTTTTCTTTTTTTCGCATGGCGGTGTAATCGTTAAGCGAGGCTATCGCCTGACCGCCCATGGGAATGAGCGCTATCATATTGAACACCGTCATAAGAGCCACGCCGATGTCGCCTATCGTCCACACGAACGCATACGCCGCGATACCGCCGATAAACAGCATAATGAGCGCAATCACCTTATAAACCGTCTGAGAGCTCCAATTATCTCCGAAAACGTACGCCACGTTGGAGCGCGCGTAGTAAAGAATACCGATAAAAGTGGAGAAGCAGAAAAGCGCAAGCGTTACCGCGATAAACACAACACCGATCTTGCCGAAATGGTGCTCCATAGCCGTTTGCAAAAGTGCCATACCGCTCAAACCTTCGAGCTTGTCTTCGGGAGCCAAGAGCATTATCATTGCCGTACAAGTACAAATAACGATTGTGTCAATAAAGACGCCGAACGCTTGAAAAAGCCCCGATTTTGCGGGGTGGTCAACATCTGCCGCCGCTGCCGCGCAGGGGGCGGAGCCGCTTCCCGCTTCGTTTGAAAAAAGTCCGCGCTGAACACCGAGCGAAAGCGCAGCTCCCATGCCGCCAGCCACCACTTGACGTATGCCGAAGGCTTCTTCGAAAATGCGTTTGAAAACACCGGGAAGAAGTTCAACATTCATAATTATCGTAGCAATAGCAATGACAAAATATATTATCGCCATGATAGGTACCATGATGTCAAGCACCTTCACAGTTGCATTTTTACGGAGTACGATAACAGCCGCCACAGCAACTAGAACGACCGTCGTAACTATCGGAGGAATACCGAAAGCATTTTCAAAAGACGATGTTACGGAGTTGCTTATAACTTGGCTTATGCCGCACCAGCAGATAAGCCCCGAAATCGCGAACAATATCGCAATAACGCTTTTTTTCTTGCCGCGCGCAAACAGCTTATGAATGTAATAAGCAGGACCACCGCGGTAACCTCCGTAAAGCGGGTCCGACTCTTTGTGTATCTGTGCAAGCGTGGATTCCACAAACGCTGTGGAAGAACCCATCATCGCCGTGATCCACATCCAAAATATCGCGCCCGCGCCTCCAGCGGAAATAGCCGCCACAACGCCGACCATGTTGCCCATGCCGACGCGCGTAGCCGTGGAAACTATCAGCGCCTGCAAGCCTGATATCGCGCCTGTCTTACTGCCTTTTTTCTTCTCCACGGAAATACGTAGCATTTCGGGAAAACAGCGCACAGACATAAATTTGGTTCTCACCGTGAAATAAATTCCAACAGGAATGAGTATGAGAACGAGCATTGAAACTCCAAACGAACCGCCACCCGGAAGCGGGATCTTAAACAGATCGCCACAGAACACATTATATATACCATCAATGATCTTCAAGAAAAAATTCATAATCTGCACCTCTTGACTAAACTACATTAAAAAGTATATAATACAAGCAAGTATTTGTCAAATTGATAGATTATATATATATCATTTAAATTTTTAATGAAAAAGGAAAAGTTATGGATCTTCGAAATCTTAACACATTCATTCAGGTAGCGGAACTGGGCAGTTTCACACGCGCGGGTGAAAAGCTCGGCTATTCCCAGCCGACCGTGTCATTTCAAATAAAACAGCTTGAAAGCGAGCTGGGCGTTCAGCTTTTCGAGCGCGTTGGCCACACTGTAAGTCTTACGGATGAGGGCAAAGACGCGCTCGCATATGCACAACACATCTGCCGTATGTCGCAGGAAATGGCGCTCGGCGCGAACAAGCGCACGCAGGCGAGCGGCACGATACGCCTCGCCATGGCGGATTCGCTCTGTTACCCGCTCATCGCGCGAGAATTTGAAAAATTCCGAGCGGACTACCCCGGCGTTTCGCTGAGCGTTACCACGGCGGGAACAAGCGAGCTTTTCCGCCTGCTCGACCACAACGAGGTCGATATGGTCTGCACGCTCGACAGCCGCATACATAACGCCTCCTACGTCACGGTAAACGAAGAAAAGGTCGGCGTTCACTTTGTCTGCGCAGCGGGTTCCGCTCTCGCGCAAAAAAACGATATCACAATAGAAGATATCATTTGCGAGCCGTTTTTGCTCACGGAAAAAGGCATGAGCTACCGCCGCCTGTTGGAAGAAAAGCTGGCTCAGGCAAGTCTTGAAATACACCCCGTCCTCGAAATGGGCGGTGCAGACCTCATATGTACGCTTGTGGAAAACGGCATGGGCGTTTCTTTCCTGCCCGATTACGTAACCCAAGTGGCGGTAAAACAAGGGAAAATAGTTCGCCTGCCCGTAGAGGGTTTTTATGTAGAACTTTGGAAACAGCTCATCTATCACAAAGGAAAATGGATGTCCCTACAAATGCAGGCGATAATAGAACATCTTGTGAAAATATCGCTTTAAAGGAGCATATATGACGCTTTCACGCACACAACTCAAATACATCGCCGCGCTCGCCATGATAATAGACCATATCGGAATGTTTTTTATTCCGATAACGACGCCGCTCGGCGCATTATGCCGCATTGTGGGCAGGCTGACCGCGCCCATAATGTGCTTTTTCTTGGCGGAGGGCTTTCGACACACATCTTCACGCAAAAAATACGCTTTGCGCCTGCTCATTTTCGCCGTTATATCTCAGTTTGCATATTCGCTTTCGCATTATCATACGCTGTTAACCGCAAACATGAACATGATATTCACGCTGTTTATTTCTTTTCTTGTGCTCACGGTCTACGAGGAAGAAAAAAGCTCCGCGCTCAAATGGCTCTTGATATTTGCTCTTGTCGCCGTTTCATATATCGGAGATTGGGGCGTGTTCGCGCCCCTATGGGTGCTTTTCTTCCACATTTATCACGGAAATCGAAAAGAGCAAACGCTCGATTTCTGCATCATAGCGTTCGCCGCCGTCGCTTCGGGAACCGTTTTCTGCATTTTGAACGGCTCCAAGTGGTACGGAGAAATATGGCAGACAGGGCTTTTCCTTGCCGTGCCGTTTCTGCTTTCCTATAATGGTGAAAAAGGCAGAAGCACCACATTTGACAAGTGGTTTTTCTATGTTCTCTACCCCACCCATCTGTTACTTTTTGGCACAATAGCGGTGTATGTTTGCTGATTTTCGCAGCGGAAAATATCGACCTCGCAGATAAGAGGTTCTATATTTGTTGGCAACGTAAAGTATACTTATATATCAGGGAATGATTCCTAAGCAAAGGTGCAAACCTCTGTTTCTTGATGAATTTCAAAAAAATTACAAATAAATGCGCTTTTTACTTGAAAAATGACAAAAAATAGTTTATACTGTGAGTGTATTTAAGTTTCCGTGTTTTCCGAAAAGAAGCGCGAAACAAACTTCATATTCAGGAGGAATATCCCATGCAGAATAATGTACGTCCCGAAACAATGGAACGCATCACTACTCCCGCGCTCGCGGAAGCTTTTATCGCAGAACAGATAAAAGAAGTTCGCGCGCAGGTTGGCGACAAGAAGGTTCTTCTCGCTCTTTCCGGCGGTGTTGACTCTTCCGTCGTTGCAGCACTTCTCATCAAAGCAATCGGCAAACAGCTCGTTTGCGTTCACGTAAACCACGGTCTTATGCGTAAAGGCGAATCCGAACAAGTTATCGAAGTTTTCCGTAACCAGCTCGACGCCAACCTTATCTATGTTGATGCAACAGACCGCTTCCTCGATCTTCTCGCAGGCGTTGACGCACCCGAAAAGAAACGTAAGATCATCGGCGGCGAATTCATCAAAGTATTCGACGAAGAAGCAAGAAAGCTCGAAGGCATCTCCTTCCTTGCCCAGGGCACAATCTACCCCGACATTCTCGAAAGTGACGGCGTAAAAGCTCACCATAACGTTGGCGGTCTTCCCGAAGATATGCAATTTGAGCT
Organism: Eubacteriales bacterium; assembly: GCA_045121315.1. Lineage (GTDB taxonomy): Bacteria > Bacillota > Clostridia > Oscillospirales > CAG-272 > UMGS731. The sequence goes on along the minus strand of JBGVFW010000092.1, from coordinate 1,091 downwards.
CGTTGAGCCCGTAAAACTCCTCTTCAAGGACGAAGTTCGCGTTGTCGGCAAGGCCCTCGGCCTTCCCGATTCCATGGTATTCCGTCAGCCGTTCCCCGGCCCCGGTCTTGGCGTTCGTTGCCTCGGTGCTATCACGCGCGACAGACTCAACGCCCTCCGCGAAGCAGACGCTATCCTCCGCGAAGAATTCGATAACGCAGGCCTTGCAGGCAAGGTATGGCAGTATTTCATCGCCGTTCCCGATATGAAGAGCGTCGGCGTTAAAGACGGCAAACGTTATGAAGGTTGGCCGGCTATCATTCGCGCCGTTAACACAACGGACGCTATGAGCGCAACAATCGAAGAGATTCCCTACGCGCTTCTCCACAAGATCACAAGCCGCATCACAGCGGAAGTTGACGGTATTAACCGCGTACTCTACGACCTCACGCCCAAGCCAATCGGCACAATCGAGTGGGAATAATACCACAGGTCATAAAAGCCCAGTCATCACCGGACTTTTTAAGGATTTGAGCCATTCGTGGCAACGAAATGGCAACAAAACTTCATTATTCAACAATAAAGAGCTAACTGATTTTGATTAAGTCAGTTAGCTCTTTTTTCGTTTACTATGCAAAAACCAGAATGATTAGTTGTAGATAATTGTCGCCGTCATAACTACGACATCATCATCATTATCATCTTTCACGTTGTTAAACGTAGGGGTTACACTAACCAATTCAATGTTAGGATTTTCGCCAAGCCATTCATTAACTTTTTCGTTGAGAGCATCAGTGAGTCTATGGAAAAAGCAACTATTGGTATCAACTGAGATAAGCTTTACCTGCATATTATTACACCTCCTTTGTTTTATTCTGTATCTTTCAAGGCTTCAACGAGCATATCACTGAGTGTCCGAGAAGGTACCTTCGCCCAACGCTGAGTGGTATCAAATTCGGGATAGCGATAACGCCAACGGTCATCTGCGTGATCTCGTCTGCTTTGAGCATAGCAGCAGCCAGTCTCCAAGCACACAGCATTTCGTGAAGCTGTGCGGCATCCTTGTTTTTGCGTACATCGACCTTCAAGCAGACTTCCCCATCGGCTTCGTC
>JBGVFW010000091.1:0-2970 GCA_045121315.1 Eubacteriales bacterium | reverse complement strand
AACGGACCACATTTCCGTGAAAGCGCCCGTGAACACAAGTACACCCATCACAACGGCTCCGATGAGTGCGGCAACCGATTTGATGATAAGGTTTATATTGGAAACTTTGTTTATTCTGTTGCAGAGCAAGAGGGATTTTACAAGCCCCTTTATAGAACCCGTAGAAACGATAACCGTGGATCTCGCCTTAACGCGCTGACCCTTTTCGGCTTCCTTTTCACCTTTGATAACCTTGATGGGATATTCTTCGGGGGAAAGCTTGTTCTTATAGAATATTTCGGAATCGATGCAGGGATCATTGGAACGAACGGAAACGCAAATTCCCGCGTCGGCAAGACGTTTTACGAGGTAAACGAAATCGGGCGAAACGTTATATTCAATATAGAATTTCGCAATTATCTCTTCGTCGCAAGCAAGGTAAAGAATTCTCTTGTTTGTTTTACCTTCCCAATGTTCGTCGTTAGTTTCGTAAATAGTCTGGAAGCACTGCGCGTCCATATACTGCGGAACGCCGATAACGATGTGCTTGCCGTCAACCATCGCGTCGATACCCATATCGGAAAGAACGCGGAGCTCAACGTTTTCGGGAGTTACAGAATCGAGCGTTGCCTGTTTGAAAAGCTTTGCAAGCGGACCGCCAACAAGGGAGAAAGCGGAAGACGCATAGTAGATTACGTTTTCGATCTTGTTGTTTTCAATAACCTTAACGCCTTTGATACGAACGCCGTCGCCTTGGAATACGTCGTTATCCGTGAACGCAACGACGGACATATCCTCTATCATTTCGGGAGCCGCGTCGCCAATGATGGCGGAGCTGTTAGAATATGCGCGAATGGAGCTCATGTACATGGGGAGCTCGCAAGCGAGGAATATCGCCACGGGAGCACACATAAGGAAAGAAACATAAGCGTTAGAAACGCTCTGGTATGCTCCCGCTTCCGCAACTATCGCAGAAAGAACTCCGTAAATAACGGAAACTACGAAAATAACGGGTACAAGAACGCGGAGCTTTTTGTAAGACTTCGGTCTTTCTCTCTTTCTCGAGAGATACCCGTCCACGAATTCTGCGTTTACGACTTGATAAACCTTGGAGTTTTCGGAAAGGTTTTCAGCAAACTCAACAGTTTCGGGGAGATTATTGCCGCCGCGCATAAGCGTTACGGCAAATTTATTCTTTCTGGAAGAAATTATCTTGAAAGTGAATATCTCTTTGCGAACGGAAATGAACGTTGCCGCAAGGCAAAACAAAACGCAGACCGCAAAGGGGAAATTAAACATCTTGATATCTCCTTTTGCAAAGAGAGCAGCAGCAGACGTTATTATCGACATAACAAACGCCAAAAGCGTTACAGAATCGGGTATAAACTCAAACCGAGCAAGGCTCTTTGCTGCGGAAACGAGATTGTCGCAAACGAGCAGAGCGCAAACGAAAAGAAGCGCCCATTCTACCGTGGCGTATCCGGATGCCGTCTGCATAAATGCAGGCAAGCTCAAACCGAAAATGCCGATGTTTTCAATCGCAAAAAGTATAGCCGCCAAAACCGCGCAGACGATCATACGGATGCGGACGGAATTGTATTTCTGTTTATATGCCGTGAACAACTCCTTGTTTTGGTCAAAGGAAACGTAATCATTCGGGTCTTCCTGTTCGGGTTCTTCATCTTCCTGTGGGAGCTCGCTTTCGAGCGTTCTTTCGAGCGTCGTGTAAGCTGTTTCGTCGAAAATATCTTTGGGAATATCGTTTTCCGTGCCCTTGCGCGGATCGATACCAAACGCTTTCATCATAGCGGTGTCTGTCATCATAGCATCGGATTCTTCCGTGGGCTCCTCCTCTTCCTGTTTGGGTTCGGAAATCTCGGGCTCATAAGAATCGAGAAGCGAGGTATCCTCTATACGGTTTTCGAGCATTTCCTCCGTAGGAGTGATATCCTCTTCGTAATCTTCCCCGTCATCCATGGGAAGTATGATACCTCCGATCTCAGCATCGCTTTCTTCCTCTTCTTCGAGAAGCACGGGTTCGTCGTTCTCCTTATTTTCCGGAACAACGTCATCCTTGGCGTAAACAGGAGCGCCTTTGACTGCGTTTTCAAAGCTTTCTTCATCGTAAGGCTCTTCTCTGTACGCCGCTTCTTCGTCCGCGTATTCGGAATTAAGCGGTTCGTCGTTTGCATCGCCGAAAGTATCTCCATCAACAACCGTATCAAAAACAGTTGTTTCGGACGTCTGCTCAATGGGGTCTGGTTCCTTATGTACTTTCTCTTCGCCTTCGCCATCGTCATCGTCGTGGGAAAGCGCTTTGAGCCAAGCAAAAATAGATTTGCGTTTTTTGGGGGGAGCTTTTTCTTTTTTCACAGTCTCCTCTGCCGTGGGCTCTTCGGCAAGCTCTTCCATAGGCTCTATGTCATAGCTTCCCGTTTCCGGGCGAAACATTTCAATTTCGCCTTCGCTCGCGGGCGCGTCGCCATCGAACTCGTCGTCTTGGAAACGCTCTTCCTCAATGTTGCCGACGCAGCCGTTGTAAACGCTCGCTTTCATTTCATCGTAAGAAAGAGTTTTCACGCCGGATTTTTTTTGGAGATTGATGATGTGCTTGTGCAGACTGCCGTAGTCCGAATCGCGCAGGTTCATTTCAAAATTGGACGCGGCAAGGTAACTGTCAAAAAGGAACTTAAACTCTGCGTCCGAAAGAGAGCTCATATCTATCTGAGCATTTTCGAAAGCAGAATTCGCAGCGTTTTCAAGCTGTTCCGAATCGATGTCTTCATTGTTCTCTGCAATATCTTTTACGATAGTATCGTCTTTGTATTGCGCGTTGAGCGAACGGAGAAGGTCATCGGCAGAAGTGTTGAAAGCGCCGGCAGAATTTTTGTTTTCGTCGGTGTTCGCCATAAAAAATTTCCTCCAATTTGTATTCGATTTTTATATAAAAGCTAATTTTGGAAACGTAGTAATCATTTGTTTCTCTGCTTA
>JBGVFW010000090.1:0-5884 GCA_045121315.1 Eubacteriales bacterium | reverse complement strand
CCGCCGCGTCTACTCCAAGAGATGATGCCAAACAGTCTTTACAAAGGAACTCTTGCGCTTCACGGTAAATAAGGCGGCGATAGATGGCTATTTCATCGAAAGCAAGCATTTTCCCGCAATCTTTACAGCACGTCATATTATTTGAGCTTTACAAGCTTCGCACGGAATACACGGCAATCCGTTGCGGGAACTTTTTCTTCGAAGTAATCTTTCTTAACTCCGAGATTTTCACCCGTAAAGCAATCTTTAACCTCGAATCCGTAGCCGCAAAGCGGATCAAGACCTATCTCAAAATAAGGAAGCATGATCGTCTGATCTTTGTCGTAGGGGTTGAAGAATGCGATAGCATATTCGCCGTTCGTAAGGTGGCGGAAGCAAATAATATTATCGCGCATACCGTGGTTATCATCCACAAACATAGGAGGTCTTGCTTCTTCATCCTGATTGATAGCAATGAGCTCTTTGTTTGTAAGGAGCGCAAGGGTCTCTTCGCTCATATTTCGAATATCGCAGCCTATCATAAGCGGCGACATAAACATACACCAAAGCGCAAAGTGATAACGGTATTGTGCGTCCGTACATCCTTTTCCAAAACCGACATTGCCCTTACCGTAAAGTCCCGCAACGAGCATATCCATATCGTTAAAGCAACCCGGCGCAGAATACATAAGCTTTTCTTTTTGGCTTTCGGATATCTGACGGATAGATTCAAACGTGTCCGTTATGTCACCCGTGGAGCGGTATATATGAGAACCTACGGCACGAGCCCAGTGCCAAACGTTTTCTCCGCCCCAGTTGCACGCAGAGAAAAGAATCTCTCTGCCCGTCGCTTTGAGAGCCATTGACATTCTGTTGTAGCGAAGCGGCGCGGGCGTGGAGGGGTGGAAGCAGTTGTCGTATTTGAGCAAGTCTATTCCGACGCTTGCGAAATATTCTGCGTCCTCAAATTCATGACCAAAACTACCGGGGTAACCCGCGCAGGTCTTTGGACCGCAGCAAGTATACATACCAAATTTAAGACCTTTTGAGTGAACGTAATCCGCAACGTATTTCATGCCGTGGGGGAACTTTTTGTGGTCCGCAACGAGCATACCGTTTTCGTCGCGTTCCTTTTCGCACCAGCAATCGTCAATCGTGAGGTATTCATATCCCGCTTCAAGCAATCCTTTATCTACCATTGTGTCTGCCGTTTGCATGATCATTTCTTCGTTAATATTTTCCGTGAACGTGTTCCATGAATTCCAGCCCATAGGTGGCTTTTTAGCTAACATTTTTTCTTCTCCTTAATTATGTAGTAAGGCACACTGCCTTTGATTTAATTTTACACCCATAAACTATTGATGTCAACATCAATATGGAAAAAGAGATGCCCGAAGGCATCTCTTTTCATCTTATTTCACAATATCAAAAGTAATCTCTGCTTTAAAGAAGTCGCCGTCTATTTTTATTTCACATACGCCGCCTTGCAGATCAATAAGGCTTTTTGCGATCGAGAGGCCAAGTCCGCTTCCCTCTGTATTGCGCGAAGCGTCGCCTCGCACGAAGCGTTCCATAAGCTCGTCACCCGAAATATTCAGCGGAGCTTTGGAAATATTGCTGAAGCTTATCGTGCATTTTCCGTCCTTTACGTTGGATTTGAGGTATACCCTTGTTCCGTGCATTGCGTATTTGCATATGTTATTGAATAAGTTATCGAATACTCTCCAAACGAGCCTGCCGTCCGCGAAAATAACAGGATTATTTTCGGAAAGATTCATGATCATTTCAAGGTCGTTTTCAGCAAACTTGCCTTCATATTCAGCAGCAGCTTGCGAAAGGAGCACATTCACATCTGTGTTTTCCGCGTTCACAGTGATACATCCGGAAGTTGCTTTCGATGCTTCGATAAGGTCCTCCGTCAGCTTCTTAAGCCTTACAGACTGTCTGTCAAGCACGTCAAGGTATTCTGGTGCCGAGGGAGAATCAAGACCGTCACGCTTTAGCAATCCGACATAATTTACTATCGAAGTAAGCGGAGTTTTTATATCGTGTGAAACATTTGTTATAAGCTCCGCTTTCATGTGCTCGCTCTTCATCTGCTCTCCGAGCGCTGTCTTAAGCCCATTACCGATGTTATTGAGGTTTTCCCCGTGACCTTTAAGAGATGGTGTCATATAACGCACGTCCACACGGTAATCAAGGTCGCCTTTCGATATCTCAGTAGCGGCTTTTTGCAGCTTGCGAAGCGATATCACCACGTAAATAACTGCCGCAGCCAAAATCATTGATTCAAAAAGCCAAAACGCAAAGAATTCTTCGACTCCCATAACTATAAAAATCAATTCCAACACCTTCATTGAGGCAAAAACAAAAAGCGCTTTCCAATATAGCGGCAAATTTACCACAATGTATTTTATTCCTCTGACTATCCAAAAAATAAATTTCTTTATAAGCATTAGGGCAAAGAAAACCACCGTGTTCTTCCACCAAGCGCCATTTTTAATTCTTGCCGCCAAAGTCACCACTGTTGAAGCAAGCAACACCGCACACACCGGGAAAACGAGCAAAAGCATAATGCCCATTTCAAGCGGTTCGCCAAAAGCAACTTCTTCAAAGAAGAAATTTAACGCCCATATAACGCACGCGATGCAAAACGCCGCATACAGATCAAACGGTATTTTGTGAATGGGAGAAAGATATATCTCATCTTTCCCTGCCTTGTGTCCAGCGGCAGAGCAAAGGAATATCATTATAAGCAAACACATCACAGCAGAAATAAGACCTATAAAGATTATCCAAAAGCGCATTGCCACAAGCATACGGACTGCTCCAATAGAATAATAATATTTGTCCGTAGCCGTGAAATCATCGCGAATATAGGCATTTACATAGTAAAGCTCGCTCTCCACCTCATGATAATAAATATAAACCTCGAAATAACCGTTTTCCTCGGTCAAACTGGATGTTTCGATTTCGTACTTCTCAATATACTCATCATGGAAATCACGCGCCTCTTTTTCAGTTTCAAAGCTTTGCGTTATTTCTTTTGGTGTGATGACTGTAACGTATTCATCCCAGTATTCAAACTTTTCGCAATAGTCCTCGTCGGAGCCGTGGTCGATTATCACGTTGCCGTTTTTATCTTCTACCGTGAAAAAAACGTTGCTGTTTTGGGGATCGTATATTTCGTCGTATTCGTATTGTTCAATATCCTCCGCTCCGCCCAGTACAAGACTTGCATAAAGGCTTATCCTGTAACGGTCAAAGGAGAATACCTCCGTAGCGACCATATTGCGAAGCGTGCGCCCGCCGTCAAAATATGCGTCAGAGCCAATAAGAGCACCTACTCCCGCAATGCTGACAAAGAAAAGGAACGCAAAAAGTGCAAGAAGTATCCATGAAACGATCTTGGCTCCGAGGCTTGATTTAAACTTTTTCATTTCGCACCTCTCTCGATCTTGTATCCCTGCCCCCAAACGACCTTTATGTATCTGGGTTCCGCGGGATTTATTTCAAATTTTTCGCGCAGATGGCGTATATGCACGGCAACAGCATTTTCCGCGTTTATCGGAATTTCACACCAAATCTTGCGGTAAATATCCTTTGGTGAGAAAACCGTGCCGGGGTTCTGCATAAACAACTTTAAAATATCGTATTCGCGAGGTGTAAGCGCAACGAGATCGCCATCAAGATAGACGGCTTTCTCGTTGTCATCGAGCGTAATACCGCCGATAGATATGCGCGAAGGCTTTACTTCCCCGCCTCCAAGCTGGATATAGCGGCGAATGTTCGATCTCACACGCGCCATGACCTCCACGGGATTAAATGGTTTCGTCACGTAATCATCGGCTCCGATGTTAAGCCCCAATACCTTGTCCGTATCTTCTGATTTTGCCGTGAGCAGGATTATCGGCACATTGGAAATTTCGCGTATTTTCGTCGTTGCGGTGATGCCGTCCATCAGTGGCATCATTATGTCAAGGAGAACGAGGTGTATTTCCTCGCGGTCCACGATATCGAGCGCTTCTCTGCCGTTGTATGACTCAAAAACCTTGTACCCTTCGGCCGAAAGATAGATTTTAAGCGCGCTTACTATATCCTTTTCATCGTCACAAATAAGAATGTTATATATGATAATTCACCTCTTTTTATTGTACTTTTATATTTTTTGCCGTAATTTTCGTAGGAACAGAAGTCGCTTTTTTGTGATGGATTATCGGCTTCCAAGCCGTCTTCTTCTTGAAAAGAGCCACGACGGATATCGGGATATACGTCATCATAAAGATTGGGAATGTAAACGCGTATAATATTTTTTTCGGCGTGCTTACGTATATGCGTTTCCATTCCGTTATCACAGTTATCAGCCCAACAATGAACACCGTAGAAGAAAGCCCCAAAAAGGTCTTTATCACGGTCATCACAGCGTAAAGTATCTGCCCGTTTACAATACCCATGCACACAAGTACAACATTTAAAATTATGCTGATAACCGTTATCACAAGCGCAGGCATAATGTTCATACACATATCATAGCACGAAAAGTTCCCGCGCGCCATACCGCCGGCGAGTTTTTTTCCGTATTTTTTAAAAACTTGAAGAAATCCACACGCCCATCTCATACGCTGGTGCCAAGATTGAGAAAAAGTTGTCGGCTGCTCGTCGTAAAGTACTGCGTCTGCATAACCTATTTTGTATCCCTCAATTATGTGGTGGATAGAAAATTCGATATCCTCCGTCAAAAGATGGAACGGCCAATATCCTTGTTCCTCAAGCACCTTGCGGCTGAACATAAAACCCGTACCGGAAACGGCACAGCTTGTCCCTGCCAACATTCTGGCTTCATTTAAATATTTCGATTCACGCAGGAACCAAAGCGCATATCCCGCTGATATCCAGTTTTCGCCATAGTTTTTGGAATTGCGATAACTCGTTACGATATCGTAGCCGTTCGAGAATACAATATTCATTTTCTCGATATAATCTTCGGAAAGAAGGTTGTCCGCGTCAAAAACGAAATAACCATCAAATCCTTCCGGAAAATCGCGCGAAATATTTTCAAGCAAGGCGTTAAGCGCGTAACCTTTACCAACAAATTTTTTATCGAACCGGTCATACACAACAGCACCCGACTTTTTAGCATACTTCGCCGTGCCGTCCGTACAGTTATCAGCCATGACGAAAACGGTGACAAGTTTTTTATCGTACGTTTGATTTTTTATACTCTTTATAAGCTCGCATATTACCTCTTCTTCGTTTCTTGCGCAGATAAGCACGGCAAACTTGTTTGCCTTTGCCTCACGCTTTAATTTTCGTTTTTTCAGAAAAGGTATTGCTATATACACAAATTGGTAGAAATAGCACACAAAGAATAAAACAGAAATGATTGATATAGCCGTTTCTAAAACCTTCATAAGTTGCTCCTTGGAATTTCTTTACATACATTATATGCCAAGTTCCATTAACAAACAATCATCGAAGCTATTAAGAAATTATTAAACGATATTAAAAACTTAAAAAAAGGGAAAAATAAGCCGATGTTGCTTTGCGCATCATCGGCTTTAATTCATTTATCCATTCTGGAAACGAGGTACGGCACAACCTCTTCGAAGTTTACGCCGTATTTTCTGTCTGGAGAATTATTCACGGTTGCTTTTATACTTTCAACCGTGAAGTCAGTGGCAACCTTGAGCGAATCTTCTACACTTCTATCGCGCATGAGCGCGCCAAGAAACGTGGAAGCAAAAACATCGCCCGTGCCATGGAAGCTTTCGGGAATACGTTCGCGGAAGTAGGAGAAATATTCTCCGCTTTCGCTGTTATAGGACATAACGCCGAGCTTGCCTGCCTCAAAGCTTACGCCCGTGAGAACCGCCGTTTTACAGCCAAGGTCCGTGAGTTTTTTGAG
>JBGVFW010000089.1:0-10326 GCA_045121315.1 Eubacteriales bacterium | reverse complement strand
TAAAGAATTTCGGGTAGGTGAGCGAGTTTTTCCGTACCAAAAACGAAATCTATATAAGGATAGCTTTTCTTTATCTTTTCGCTCATATCGCTTTTGGAAACCATGCAGCCGCAAATGCCTATTTTAAGCCACGGGCGCGCGGTTTTGAGGTGCTTGTAACCGCCCGTGATAGAAAGGGCGCGCTCCTCCGCGTGCTCGCGCACGGCGCAGGTATTGACGATGATAACGTCGGCAAGCGCAGGCTCTTTTACTATGTTGTAGCCGCTCTCGTGGAGCATACCAGCTATCTTTTCGGAGTCTGCCTCGTTCTGCTGGCAGCCGTACGTTACTACGCAAGCAGAATAATCCTTGCCCGCGTTAATATTTCTAAGCGCTTCCATGTAATCGGAAGCAGTCATTTTTTCTTCCATAAAAAATTCCTCTAAGCATAATATATCAATTTATTATACTTCATTTTCGCGCCATAGTCAACAACGGAAAAGTAAAAAGATACAACCTTTTTGTTTGAAAACAGTTGTTGTGCAAATGCCAAGCCAATTAAAAAGCGGTATCATTTTTTATAAGCCAACGAAGGACGGCGCTCTTTCCTAACTGTAGAATACTTCGAAAAACTTGTTGGCATCCCCACGGTTGAAGGAATAACTATTCAAAAATGCCGGGAAGGGCATTTTTGAGTATATTACCCTCTCAGTCAGCGTCGTCGACAGCCTCCCAAAGGGCGAGACTTCTTGCAAATCGAAATAATGTCGAAAAAATAATCGAAAAATTGTAGATATCATCTTAAAAAACTCTTGACAAAACGTCCTCACGATGATATACTATGTAAAGTCATTTGCTTTACAGTTAAAAAGCGAGGTTTTTAAAGTATGTTTGAAAAAAATCTGCGTCTTGTGGTGCTTTTCGACACATACGGCACCCTGCTTACCGAAGATCAGCAAAATATGTTCGATCTTTATTATAACGAGGACCTTTCTCTTGCAGAGATCGCAGAGAGCACGGGTCTTTCCCGCCAAGGCGTACGCTACGCCATAAAGCATGCGGAAGAAGCGCTTCTCTCCTATGAAGAAAAGCTCGGTCTTTCAAAAAAGCTTTCCGTCATAAACGAAAGTCTTGAAGAAGCCGCAAGCATTGCAAACGCGCTTAAAGCAAAACACACGGACGAAAGCAGTGAATTTGACCGTCTTCTCTCGCATATATCGTGTGCGGGAAGCATAATGAAGGAGTAAAAATGTTCGGAAATCTCCAAGAAAAACTCTCCGAAGCTTTCAAAAAATTTAAAAATAAAGGAAAGCTTACGGAAAAAGACGTGCGCGATGGTATGCGTGCCGTAAAGCTCGCTCTTCTCGAAGCCGACGTAAACTTTAAAGTTGTCCGCAGCTTTATAAACACAGTTACGGAACGTGCGGTTGGCGCGGAAGTTCTCGAATCTCTCGTTCCCGCACAGCAGGTTATAAAAATCGTAAATGAAGAGCTCACCGCTCTCATGGGAAGCACAGTTTCCAAAATACAGATAGCGCCCAAGCCCCCCACGATAATTATGATGGTCGGTCTTCAGGGTGCAGGTAAAACGACTCACACGGCAAAGCTCGCCTCTCTTTTCAAAAAAGACGGCAAACACCCCATGCTCGCGGCATGCGATATCTATCGTCCCGCGGCTATAAAGCAGCTTCAGGTCGTGGGCGAGGCAGTCGGCGTTCCCGTTTACACGGAGGATAGCAAAAACGCCGTTAAGATTGCAGAGCACGCTCTTAAAGAATGTCAGAAGCAAGGCTGCGATATGCTGTTCATTGATACGGCAGGTCGTCTGCACGTTGACGAAGACATGATGCAGGAGCTTCTCGATATAAAGAACACGCTCTGTCCGCACGAAATTCTCCTCGTCGTAGACGCTATGACGGGTCAGGACGCGGTAAACGTAGCGGAAAAGTTCAACGAACTTCTTGATGTTACAGGCGTTGTTATGACAAAGATGGACGGCGACACCCGCGGCGGTGCTGCTCTCTCCATTAAACACGTTACGGGTAAGCCGATAAAATACATCGGCACAGGCGAAAAACTCGACGCTATCGAGCCCTTCTACCCCGACAGAATGGCATCGAGAATACTCGGTATGGGCGATATGCTCTCTCTTATCGAAAAGGCTCAGCAGAGCTTTGACGAAAAGAAAGCGGCAGAGCTTGAAGAAAAGCTCCGCAAATCGCGCTTTACCCTTACGGATTACCTTGAACAGTTCGAACAGCTCAAAAATATGGGCTCGCTCGATTCTCTTATGGGTATGCTCCCCGGCGTCAAGCCCGGAGCTATTAAGGACGCGAAGATAGACGAAAAGGCTATCGACCGTATGCAGGCGATAATCCTTTCCATGACGCCCGCTGAACGCGAAAAGCCCGATATCATCAACTCCTCCCGCAAAAAGAGAATTGCGGCAGGCGCGGGCACCACGGTTGAGGAAGTAAACAAGCTTCTCAAGCAGTTCGACCAAACGAACAAGCTCATGAAACAAATGTCGAGCGGCAAAAAGTTCGGCAAATTCGGCAAAATGCCGTTCTAAAATCGTATAATTATTCAATGACTGAAGTTATTGAAAATTTATAAATAAAAAATTTATTATATAAAACATTATTTTTCGGAGGATATTTAACATGGCAGTTAAAATCAGACTTACAAGACTCGGTTCTAAAAAAGCTCCTTTCTATCGTATCGTTGTTGCAGACTCTCGTTTCCCTCGCGACGGCAGATTCGTTGAAGAAATCGGTTACTACAACCCCCTCACAGAGCCCGCTGAAATCAAAGTTGACGCTGAAAAAGCTAAAACATGGATCAAAAACGGTGCTCAGCCCACAGATACAGTAAAATCTCTTCTCAAAAAGGCCGGCGTTACTGAATAATTTTTTCGGGGTGGCCTAATAATGACAAACCTTAAACAGACACTTGCCAACATTGCCGGCGCAATTGTCGATAAACCCGAAGAGATAGTCATCGTTGAAAAGACAGACGGCGACCACGTTACGCTCGAACTTTCCGTCGCTCCCGACGATATGGGTAAGGTTATCGGAAAGCACGGTAAGATCGCACGCGCCATCCGCCAGCTTATGAAAACTGCGGCAAGCAACTGCGGCAAAAAGATCACCGTAAGCATCAAAGACGAGATCGAAGACGCTGAATAAAGAAAGACACAAAAAAGCCGACCTTATTTCACCATTCGGTGCGATAAAGTCGGCTTACATTTTTGCCTATGTAATTTTTATATATTTGTATTTACTATTTTTATACTTGTTCATGAAAGAAGATATTGAATACTTTTATTATGATTTGATAGATTTCAAATGTATGTCTAAACAAATTACGTTTTTTCAAATATACACTGGATATGATCAAGGAACCATCATTATAGACGATACATATCACTCCGATGATTCCTTGACACCTTCGATTAAAAAGATTTTCGAAAAAGGCTTCACCTATATTGAAGTGAGCGACTTTAAAAGCGAAATCGTGTAAAGCCGTCCACACTGCCAAAGCCCAAGTCAAATGCCACATCGATGATGTGAACATCTTCCTTTTTCAGCCGCAGGGCAGCTTTCGCCAACCGCAAACGGCGGATATAGCTGGCTGGAGTCAGTCCTGTGTACGCCTGAAACAGCCGATGGGAATGCCACGGGGAAAACAGAGACACGCCTGTCAAATCGGACAATCCAATTGTTTCCTCCAGATGGGATTCGATGTAATCCTGCATCCGCTGTACTGCCAAAATCTGTTCTTTCACGTCGCTCACCTCCTCACGATTACAAGGATATTTTACAGTTTCTCAAAAATTTTCTCTCGACGTTTTTTGCGAGAAAATAACCACTGTATCGGATGTCCACCAACGGCAGGGACATGGGCATGAGAAACAGAAGCAGCCCCGTCACCTTATTCTAAGCAGAATGAACGGCTACAAATTTGTGTTGTACCACAAAGCCGGAAATGATGTTAATGATTTTGATTCTGTTGTGGTCAAGCTTTTTTGTAACACTTTTGGCTAATAAAATCGATTTGCTTTGTGCCAGTATTCTGGCTGTTTCCGCCACCCTTGACAACAGAGCAGAGGGATGTTGCCAGATATTCACCGACGACGATGAACTCAAGAACAGATTTCTCTTTCCCGCACCGTTGGAATGCGTGAGTTTAACATCCCTCTGCCCTGTTGTCAAGGGCATACCCATGCGGATTGGCTGCGTTCTTACCTCCGACTCTGAATCTTAGAACAGATTTCGTGTGTCATGCACACCGGGCTTCAAAGGGCGTTTTGTAGCCATTATAGGAATGAGGACGCACATGATTATGGTAACATAGGAGAATTCCTCCACTGCCTGATACAGACTTTCCTCTGTTTGGAATTCATACAGATTGATGCATTCATTCTTCAATGTATTGAAATAACGTTCCATCGGCGCATTGTCATACCGTTTTCCGTTGCTTCTGTCTCGCTAACGAAGAATTCGTCTTCCTGCGGCCAAACCGTATATTCGTGTTCACCACTCTTGACCACGATCTGCGTGACAGTTCCCTTTGTGGGAATGGTAATATCAAAATCTCCTGTTTCAAAAATTCCGAACAGTGCGCTGAATCTGAAACCCACATAAAGGGTATTATCTACCTGCTCTGCATGGTATCCCATGAACCCTGTCGGGAAAGAGCCGGGATAAAAGCCACGAATACGTACATGATCTTCTTCCACATTGATCTGCTCAATGCCCGCAGTTTCACAGGCATTGAAGCCAAACAGTTTCCAACCGTATCTGCCAATCAAAAAGACGGTAATTAGCAATACTGCCAGACACAGCAGAATAATAAGTATCTTTTTCAGTAGTTTCATATTTTCTCCTTATTAACTTGGTAACTGAACGCCGGGGCGAGCGTATGTTCCAATTGTAATCCGGTACAAGTTCTGTTTAGATAATCAGCCTGATATATACTCTCGACATCATAATAATCCTCGAATAGCGTGTCCTTATGTTCGGAAAACTTATTCATATGGTATGATTGTACCAAATATATCAAACCACACTGACGGCATTGTACCAATCTGCGGACGCCGTTCTTTCCATCATCCCAGCGGTAAAGAAACCACCGGATGCTGCCATCCTTGTTCTTTGGTTGTGGATCATATTCTTTTATGATTTCGATATTTTCTTTCTCTTCACAGCATTTCATATGGGTTCTCCTAAAAAGCACAGAACTGTACCCAAAAGATTGGATAGCAAACGCTGCGTCTAAGCGTCTGGCTTTATTTTCTCTCACAACCGGAGCCAACAAATGCTCCGCATTGATAATCACTTCTTTTTTGCACTTGGGGCAAAAGATAGGATAGTTCTTCAGAACCGTGTCCGGTAGTAACTTCAATCTCGTT
This sequence comes from Eubacteriales bacterium, assembly GCA_045121315.1. Taxonomy (GTDB): domain Bacteria; phylum Bacillota; class Clostridia; order Oscillospirales; family CAG-272; genus UMGS731. The sequence continues at coordinate 4,934 of JBGVFW010000089.1, read as the reverse complement.
TTAGCCTTGCATAACGGACAAGTTACCCAATGTGTTTCCATAGGCTATTCCTCCGTATTCTGCACCGGATGCACAGTTGGCTGATTCAGTTTTCCGGATTTGGTCAGCATCATCATTGCCATAAAATCGTGTCCCAACATTTCAATAATTTGCTCTTCCGAGAAATTACACATACCGGTAGCACACAATGCACCGATGCCAAACGTGTGAATCCATACGTGCTCAAAAAGAATTCTCGCTTCCTGCTCAGTAAGGCCGTAATCCCTCTGAATCACATCCAGGCACTGATACGCCACATCACCCAAGCGTTCATAAATATCATCAAAACTCTGGACATTATGATTATTGGTCATAAACCCGAGCTGATAGAGCATTGGTTCTTCTTTGGCGAAAAGAATCATTTGCATACCAACCTGTTTGAATACAGGTGTATAATGCATCGCTCTTTCAGCATAGCTCTCAAAGCGTTTCATAGCAGCATCACGAACCGCTTCCTGTACTTCTTCCATAGAATTGAACACCGTAAAGATCGGACGGGCAGAGCTACCAAGTCTTGCCCCCAAATCTCTGGAAGTCAGTGCAGACATTCCTTTTTCACTGACCAGCTCCAGTGCGACAGCAACTATTTCCTCTCTTGCAAACTTCGGCTTGGGAGGCATACACACACGTCCTTTCTTAAAATCATTCGTTTCAAATCGCATGTTTTGCATCATCTGTTTTATTATAACGCAAAAGAGAGAAAAAATCAATAGAATTCGCAGAAAAGTAACAAAAAGTCGCCCGCAGGAATTCTCCTACGGGCGAAGTGTTGGCCAACTATCTAAAGTTTTCCCTCGTCAACAAACTCAAGGTGTTCGGGAGTGAGTTCGTTAAGGCGGATATATCGTCTTACTTGTTCGTGACTATCTCCCGCCTCTGCTCCTATTTGTGTTGCGGTCAAAGCTGCTTTCCCTTTTAACCTCTCCACCGATAGAGGAGAAGTTAGATCTCGTCTCTCTCCTTGCTTTTTCATAGCATCCACTTCATTTTGTATGCCTTCGCCTTTTCCGAGGGCAATATGCGCTCACGCTGAAGATTTGAGTCAACCATTTCAATAATCGCTTCTTCCTTGGATAAAAAACCGAAAAAGCCTTGTAAAACAAGGCTTTTTGGCATAGGTTGCATTTTTGACCTATGAGGATGGGGTTTGCCACACAAAAGCATTATTGTTCATATCGGCTCCAGAAAAGTCCACATTACGAACTTCCTTCTCATGTTCGGCAACAGAGGCTGTTAGTATATCCGCGATTTTTTCTCGCAACTTAGATGTTTTGGCATTCACCTCATTAGCAAAGTCTCTTGTGAAGATCACAATGTTGGTATAATACCTGTTGCCGTCTTTTTTCAGCAATTCATATTCGCAAAGTTCAGCCAGCTTATCTTCCCCATATACGGGAGAGATACACCAATCTCCAAACTGATTTGCTCTGCACTCAGTTTGTCGTTATAGCAAGCAAACAGAATGTTCTGTGATATTTTGCTATCACACAAATGGTAATAACGGTTTGCTCCGTTCCCCCAGAACAACATTGACAGTCCCTTGGGGTTATAGCTCTGTTGACCATAATTTCGTTCCATGCTCATACCTTCTTTCTGAATTTGTCGTGATTTGAATAGCAGGTACTTTACCATGCTTTCACTAATTGAGAGGCAATCGGATATTTCTGAACAAGATTTGTTTTCAATATAGTACAAAACAACGGCTTTTCGATACTTCTCCGAAAGCAGTGTCAATTCGCGTCGGAGCAGATATAACGCAGAATTATCTTCATCCAACAGCTCTGCCACGTCCGGTAAATTATCTGTCAGTTCACATTTTTTATCCTTCGCTTTATTTTTACACCACTGTTTATACACATTTCCTGCGACTGCCCAAATAAAACCATAAACCGCATCAACATTTCGGATATTATTGGCAGATTTATATATCTCCAAAATAATATCATGCGCCAGATCCTCGGCTTCAAAATGGTTTGATGTTCGGGCAGCACAGTAAGACAGAAGAGCTTTCGCTATTTCTTCAATTTTTGTATCAAGTTCCTTTTTATCCAATTTAACACCTCCTTTACTTCATCATCACCAGTGATTTCACTTATATAGTGGAACGAAACCGTCTTCGGTTAAATATTAAAAAATATTTTATTTCACTGAAAATTGTATAAATTAGTACACAGAGAAAAGAGTGAAAAAGTAAAAAATTCCTCACACATTAGAGCTTTACTCTAAAGGACAGTTTTGGGGAATACGGCATATCTCGAAAGAGGTATGCCGTATTTTTCATTTGTGCCCACAAAAGCAGTGCTTGTCAGGAAAAGAAGACGGACTTTAGGGATGCACAAACCAAAGGCTCCCTTGTGTAAAGGGAGGCTCATTACCGCCCGACAGTAAAGTGCACGGGCAAGCGCTATTTTTTGAGCTTCGCCCCCCGAAATTTCCACTCCGGTCTTATCGAAATCCTTATACAAAGAAGTTTTTATTCCATCCGGCATTTTTGCAAGGCGTTCACTGAAGCCTGCCTGTTCAAGAGATTCCATGACTTTTTCAACATCATAATCATTATCTGCGGCAACGTTTTCACCCAAGGTGAAAGAAAATAGCTTGAAATCTTGAAAAACAATCGAGAAAACAGATAAATACTCATCGTAATCATATTTTTTGATATTTACGCCGTTTAGCAGAATTTCCCCTTCCGTAGGATCATAAAGACGGCACATTAGCTTAATAAACGTGGTTTTTCCCGAGCCGTTCATACCGACAACGGCGAGCTTTTCACCGATTTTGAACTTCATATTTACGTGACGGATTGCATAGGTATCTGCCCCGGGGTATTGAAAAGAAACATCCTTGAATTCCATACAATATTCGTTATCATCGCAATTTTTAACCGAAAGAGAGCCTCGATACATTTGCTGTGGAATATCAAAATAAGCAAGGTAATCCTCCACGAAAGGTGTATTATACTTGATATCTGCAAAGACATTGAAGTAGCTCATGATACAGTCAATGATGGTTTCCACAAAACCAACATATTTGACGATGTTGCCAACACCAAACATCCCCTCCAACGCATATATACATATAAAAATAAGATATCAGCTTTTAGCAAGATTCTCGTAATCATCAACGGAATATTGACCACATAGCGTTTTTCCTCCATTGCACGAAAAGCTTTTTTATGAAGGTCAAAAGTAAAATTTTTGACCTTCATAATAAGCTTAGAATGTGTAGGACTTCAAAAAGCATACCGTGAGCTATATGATGAACTCAAGCCGGGAGAGCAAGGTAAAAAGTCAATTTACTTGCAGGACTATTACACCTATTATCCGGTCAGAATCTCTATTGATCTCCCCGGGGTACTGTGGCAAGGTAATGATTATGATCGACTTGGTTTTGACGAATATAAAAACGAACGTGCCGTATGGGATAAGTTCAATGACTTTTTTAAGATTCCAATCCCCGAAGATCTTCCACCTATTGAGATAAGTGTATCAAGACACACAAACGATAGTAGTGCAGGTGCAGGTTCTTCGGGTCACGATAGGGACTATTACTTCAATGTTCAAGACGTTTACACCGATAACCGTGTGATTTTCTCTATAGGAAACAAGTACGACCTTAAAGATGGTGAGGATGCGAAGTATATTGACACAAGTTTGATTCCCGGCGGTTATGGTCTGTACTCTTTCACCTATAAGAACGTTCGCAACTCATCAAATACTCAAGGAAACACCACGACTTTCTACCCATACTACGAAACGGGCATTGATGCCGATTCGCTATCTATGGTATTTCCTCTTGAGCAACATCAAGAAGTTATCTATTTGACTTTGAGCAACGATGAAAGCAAGCTTCTTATGTTTACGAAAGAACACGAAATTACCTATCTTACGGTGATTGATGTTGCAACAATGAATCAGCTTCAAAAGATAGAGATAACCGATGCAAAGCAGTTTACGTTCTATGAGTACGATAATTGCATTGTACTGAATGGTTGGGAGTATATCTCCGTCATTGAAAAACAAGAGGACGGTTTGTGTCGTCTCGCCTTTACCGTTTCGCGCATGAAGGAAGTCAATGACAGCAACTATCAAAAAGGTGTTGCAACAACAATGTCCTTCCACAACGAAAAGCTTGTAATTGTTGATCGAACCGGAGACAAAACGTATGGTTCATTGGAAACGTGTGGATTCACGGTTGCCATCTACAACTCAACGGGACTCGTCTATTATGCTGAGTATGAAAGTAGTTTGTCTGCGACTACCAATCCTAACGATTATGCTTTCAACTGTCTGCCCATCAAATATACTGTAAGTTGGGAGGAATAAAATGAAGCGGTTATTCCCTATTATTTTCGTTCTTATCCTCTGTTTTTCACTTGCGGGCTGTGGAGGGGCTGAAAAAGACATTGATGAGTGTTCTTGGGAATTTGTTAATGCTTTCAATGCGTTCTCCGTTAAAGGAGGGTATTCGATTGCGGAATCCATAAACAACAAACCCGAGAATCCCGACGAAAGGGTTGATTATATCAACTGCATTATGACCGCAAACGAAGGTGTGTTTTCAATAAATGACAAAACAAATAATGTCATTTACGGCGGAACCTACCGTTTGCAATCAGTTCAACCCGAGGTCACAAACTATATCATCACGATCAATGATGTTGAAGGTACGGCGGTATCGGGAACTATTACTTATGCAGACGGTAGTACGACCAACACTTTGATAATCAGCATTTCTGACTACACCTTAACTTTTTACGAATCCAAATAAATAGTAATGCCCTCGCTCCATTTCGGAACGAGGGCATATTATTACTGAAAGGCGGCACCCGATAAGGTGTCGCCTTTTCTTGTGGTAGTCGTCGAATGATTGGCGGGTATTATATGGTTTGCGTG
>JBGVFW010000088.1:0-1775 GCA_045121315.1 Eubacteriales bacterium | reverse complement strand
CTACAAGCGTTGTTTTACCGTGGTCAACGTGTGCGATGATTGCAATATTTCTCAAATCTTCTCTTACCAAAGGAATTACCTCGCTTTTTTATAGGTGATTTTTTACACCGTTATTTTGTTTATGACTTTATTTTCAATTATGACATTGAATTATAACACGTTTTTTAAAAAAAGAAAAGATGTTTTAACAAAAATTTCGCAAAAAAAACGGCGAAATTTTAAAATTTCGCCGTTTTGAGCAGTTTAATTATCAGCCATTGTTGCTGATGCTGTAATTGGGAGCTTCCTTCGTGATACTGATATCGTGAGGATGAGATTCACGAAGGCCCGCGTTTGTGATACGAACAAACTGTGCTCTTTCCTGGAGCTCTTCGATCGTTTCGCAGCCGCAGTAACCCATACCGGAGCGAATACCGCCGATAAGCTGGAAGATGGTGTCGGAAACGGGACCTTTGAAAGGAACGCGACCTTCAACGCCTTCAGGAACGAGCTTAACAGAGTTCTGCTGGAAGTATCTGTCTTTAGAACCTTTTTCCATAGCGGCAAGAGAGCCCATACCGCGGTAAACCTTGAAACTTCTGCCCATGTAGATTTCTGTTTCGCCAGGGCTTTCCTCGCAGCCCGCAAGGAGAGAGCCGAGCATGATGGAGCTTGCGCCCGCGGCGAGAGCTTTTACCATGTCGCCGCTATATTTGATACCGCCGTCCGCGATAACGGGGATATTATACTTAGCAGCCGCGCAAGCTGCGTCGTAAACAGCCGTGATCTGAGGAACGCCGATGCCGGCGATGATACGCGTCGTGCAGATAGAACCAGGGCCAATGCCAACTTTAACAGCGTCTGCGCCTGCTTTGATCATATCTTCCGCAGCGGTAGCCGTTGCAACGTTACCGCCGATGATCTGGCAATCGGGGAACGCGTTTTTAACTTTGTAAAGTGTGTCAAGCATACTTTGTGCGTGACCGTGAGCAGAGTCAAGAACGAGCACGTCCGCGCCTGCGGCAAGAAGAGCGCCTGCTCTTTCAAGAACGTCCTTCGTTACGCCAATGGAAGCGCCGCAAAGGAGTCTTCCCTGTGAATCTTTAGCAGAGTTCGGGTATTTTGCAACCTTTTGAATATCTTTGATTGTGATAAGACCTGAAAGACGACCGTCTTTATCAACGAGAGGAAGTTTTTCTATTTTATTTCTGCAAAGGATAGCCTGTGCTTCTTCATGAGTTGTGCCAACGGGAGCCGTAACGAGGTGATCCTTCGTCATAACTTCACTAATGGGCATATTCATGTCTGTAAGAAAACGCATATCGCGGTTTGTGATGATGCCAACGAGAAAGCCGTCATTGTTAACGATCGGCACACCGGATATTCTGTATTTGTGCATGAGGTCTTCCGCTTCGAAAACCTTGTTGTCGGGGTGGAGGGAGAAAGGATTTCTTATAACGCCGTTTTCGCTTCTCTTAACCTTTTCAACTTCGTCAGCCTGCATAGCGATGGGCATATTTTTGTGGATAATGCCAATACCGCCTTCGCGTGCCATTGCGATAGCCATTGCGGATTCCGTAACGGTATCCATAGCCGCAGAAATGATGGGCGTGTTAAGATTGATCTTGTTCGTCAGACGTGTAGACATATTTACGTCGGACGGAATGACGTTACTTTTTGCGGGGATAAGAAGGACGTCGTCAAATGTCAAGCCTTCCTTATAAAACTTTTCGCTCGGATTTGTGTTTACCATAAACTCTCCTTTACAAATTCAACAGATTATATTAGGTATAAAA
>JBGVFW010000087.1:0-1820 GCA_045121315.1 Eubacteriales bacterium | reverse complement strand
CATACGAATATTCCTCCGCTTTTATGAGTGCGGTAATGCTTGTATGCGCCGTTTTTTCCCTGATCGGTATATTGCTTGCTCCGCATGTAATCGCCGTGGTATCGCCCAAAATAAGCGCAGAAGCGTCGGCTCTTGCTGCATCTCTTTTGCGTTTGATGTTCCCAATGATGATATTCACCGCGGGCGCGTATACGCTCACGGGAGTTTTGCAGTCGGCGGGTAAATTTATACTTCCCGCCGCCATAAGCGCGCTTTCAAACGGCGCGATAATCGCGTATCTTCTCATTTCGGGAGATAATTTTTCCGTTTACGCGCTCGCGCTCGTTTTTGTTTTCTCTTGGTTTTTGCAGTTTCTCACGCTCGCGCTACCGCTCATAAAGGCAAAACAGATGCCGAAGCCGAGCGCAAAATTCAAAAACGAATATCTTATAAAATCGGCAAAGACAGCCCCGCACATCATGGCGGGTTCATGGCTTGCCCCCGCTTCCGTGCTTATAGCGTCGTTCTTCTCCTCCTTCGTTTCCGACAGCACGTTTGTGGCTTACGATTACGCAAGCGGAGTCTACACGATAATCGCGGGGGTGGCGGTCTACGGCGTGGGCAACTTCGTGTTCCCCTATCTTTCCCGACTTGCCGCAAGCGGCGATGACGCAGGCTTTGCCAAAAGCGCAAAAAACGCCGTTTTTTCGATAATGCTCATAATACTGCCCGTTTTCGCCGCGACCTTCGCGCTCTCGTACGAGGGTATCGCGCTTCTTTATCTGCGTGATAATTTCACGGAGGAGCTTGCGCGCACGTGCGCTCTCTCGCTCAAGACCCTCGCGCTTTCCATGCCCGCGTACGCTTTGGCGGAGATTTTTTACCGCACGTTTTACGCCGCGGGAAAAGTGCGCGTGCCGATGTACGCCACGTTTGCCGCAATAGGGACTTCGATAATCTCAAACGTCGTGCTTTTGTTCGCGTTTGACGCGGGGCTTTTCGGTATATCGCTCTCGTATGCGCTTTCGCAATACGTTTACGCCGCCGTGATGATGTTCTGTGGCAAAAAGCATTTTCCAAAGATATTCCGTGTTCAAAACGTCAAAAAAGCGGCGAACCTTGCAGCCGCGGGCGTGCTCTGCTTCGCCGCGATGTGGGCGGGAGCAAAATTCATCCCCGTTTTTTCGGGAATAAATTCTTTCTTTGCGATTTTTTTGAAAATAGCTATTGTCTTTATACTCGGAATTGTGATATATTTAATATATATACTTATCACCCGAACACTCTCCGTAAAAGACGTGTTCGAGAAAAGAGGTGAAAAGAATTGATACAAAAAAGACCGAATAGATCTTTCTCCCGCTCGGTCGTAAATTTCTTCGGGAGAAGCGCCATAGTACGGGCGATGTGCCGCCTCACCTCTGCAATATACAAAAAGTGCATCTACGGATTTTTCGGCACCTTGCTCACGCTTTACGACGGATTTGCGGAAAAAATGAAAAAATCCGCGATATTCTCTCTTTTTTCACGAAAGAACAGGGACTATAGCCGTCCCACCGTCGGATACAAAATTTCGCGTGCTTATGAAACAAGCCTTTTTTCACGGTTTGCGGACGCGGTAAAATGGGGGCTGCTTGGCTGTCAACTTAACACGTTGGGCATACTTTTCTTTTCTTTCGGATTTTACTCTGTAGTTATAATCCTTTTGAAAAGATACTCCTTTTCGTATGAGGAAATATCGTTCCCATCGCTTTTGACGTCGGTCATATTCATCGTCGTTTCGATAATTCTTCTTTTTTGAAGAAGAACGCTCATCACCGTTATCAACGAAAGCAGGATATTAA
>JBGVFW010000086.1:0-2102 GCA_045121315.1 Eubacteriales bacterium | reverse complement strand
GTTGCTTCCGCGCTTATCACTACCGTACCCACAAGCATCGTAAGCCTCGTACTTTGGTCGAAAAATCAAAAATCAAACGCAAAAAAAAAGAAATCACCGTAAAACGCTTGAATACAAAAGGCGGGCGATTTCGCTCTTTTCATTCGCCGCGTTTTGGACGATTAACATTTATATTTCAAATTGGATTTCACAACTACATCCGTCATGATTGCATTAGAGAAAAGATACCCTGCACTTGCCATAAACTCTTCTGCCTCTTCAACAGTCAGCTGCAAACCTACACACAGTCTTAAAACGTTTTCCTTTTTTACCGCTTGATTTTTTCCACGCAAAATAGAGGAAAACGTATCCGCTTTCATATAAATTTTATTATACACATCTTTATTCTTCAGCCCTTTCAAATCAAGATACTTTTGAAGCATCATCGGAAATGTTTGATTGAACTCTATTCTATAAAGATACCCTGTTAAATTATTAGGACATTGCCCCAAGCCCTGCAAGGCCTTTGCTTCAGCAATTGTTTCAATCGCTATCCCCTCCGGCTCATAGTTTACCTCAACCTCTCTTTGAACCGCTAAACGATATTCCCTCATTTGATGACTAAACAATTCCGCGACATGACGTACTTGCTGCACCGCATAAGGTGATTCACCCTTCCAATGTAAATCTATATACCAATTAGCACGTGTTGACACCGCACGTCTACTTCTACCAACAAACCCTTCCGCGTCCAATCGATTCATCAATTCGTCTAAGTATTTATCGCTCAGGTAGCGATACTGGTTCTCATCGCAAAACCTTGCAATGATTATATCTTCTTTTAACGACCATCTTTCTGCCATAACGGCACCTCCTTTGTTTTGATATATCCAGTATATCAAATTTTTATTGATAAATCCAGTATTAAATGAAAGTTCCGCGAAGATTGTACCAAAAGGGCTTAAAAACAGCTCCCTTTTTCGCAAAAACACGACATAATATAAGCATCAAAAGAAACTACAGTTAGTTTCAATACTATTTTGGAGGTTATTTCATGATTTATGCCTATTGCCGTGTATCCACAAAACACCAACGCATCGCCCGTCAAATCACCAACATCACCGAACTCTATCCAAAAGCAACTATCATTCGTGAGTTCTATACTGGTACTACTCAAAGTCGCCCACACTGGGACAAACTTATCGCCACAATAAAAAAAGAAGACACCATCGTATTTGATAGTGTCTCCCGTATGTCTCGTAATGCCGAAGAAGGTTTTAAGGATTATAAGATGCTTTACGAAAAAGGCGTTCATCTCGTTTTCTTAAACGAACCCTTAATTAATACATCCGTCTTCGATTCTACTCGAAACAATCTACTTAATATTAATATCGAAACAGGAAATGCCGCTGTTGATTCTTTCTTTAAAGGAAATATTGAGCTTATCAATAACTTTATGATGGCACTCGCCGAAGAACAAATCAAAACCGCTTTTGAACAATCTGAAAAGGAAGTCACCGACCTTCACTCACGTATCAGCCAAGGTATCCGTGAAGCCAAAAGAAACGGCACGCAAATCGGTCTTGTTAAAGGTACAACGCTTACAACCAAGAAATCCCTTCAATGTCAAGCCATTATCAAGAAACATGCCAAAGACTTCGGCGGCACATTAGACGACCCCGATGTTATGAAGCTTTGCGGCTGCTCCAGAAATTCTTATTATAAGTATAAACGAGAAATTAAAAATAATCTTGGCCCCTAAATTCCATATAATAGTAAACACGCAAAGGTGCTCCCTTGCGTGTTTTTCATTCCCTTACGCATGCGCGTGCGCGACAATATAATTATATTATATACAGAGGTGGATTCGAGGCACATCAGCTTCTTTCAATCCCTTTATTTTAAAGGGATTCAGCGATTATTCGCCAATCGTTCGCCAAATCTTTTTAACTATACAAAAATATGTACTTCGGGGAAGTTTAGAGAATTTCAATAAGTCATTCTATACACTGATAAATATTTTCATTGCTATATATTTCGATTTATATTCTAATAGCATTGTCGTTTTAAACTTTTTTTAATAAAGAAATATACGCCAGCACTTACACATACGCCCACACTTA
>JBGVFW010000085.1:0-11353 GCA_045121315.1 Eubacteriales bacterium | reverse complement strand
GTATGTTTTTCATAACAAACCTCCCAAAATTAAAAAGACGTTGCTTGACAATTTCTTCGATAATAATTATAATACATTTACAAATATATTAAAAATGTATAATTGATATTTTTAACATGCTTTTATGATATGGAGAACTCGATGTATATAAGTTACGACTATTACAGAATATTTTACTATGTGGCAAAGTACGGCAGTTTCACGCAGGCGGCGGAGAAAATGCTTGCCAACCAACCGAATTTGACCAGAGCGATGAAAACTCTTGAAGCTGAGCTGGGGTGTACCTTGTTCGTGCGTTCCAACAAAGGAGTCAAGCTCACGCCGGAGGGGGAGAAGCTGTACGCGCACATCTGTCTTGCTTTTGAACATATACAGGCGGGCGAGGAAGAGATATCTCTTAACAAAAGTTTTCAAAAAGGCGTTGTTTCAATCGGTGCCACGGAAATCGCGCTTCGTTGTTTCCTTTTGCCCATACTCAACGAATTTCGCACGAAATATCCCGGTATAAGAATAAAAATTTCTAATGTATCTACGCCGCAAGCACTGACTCTTGTTAAGAATGGGCTTGTAGATTTTGCGATAGTTACAACGCCGATGGAGAAAAATGCGGAGATGAGAATAGCGGCGGTCAAAAATTTCTCCGAGGTTGCCGTTTGCGGTTCCGCATACAAGGAAAGAATTTGCCAAGAAGCTGTATCTTTGAAAAAACTCACGGAATTTCCTATAATTTCGCTTGAAAAGGGGTGTGGCACGTACGGCTTTTATGCCGAACTTTTTGAAAAAAACGGTGCTGCTTTTACGCCCGATATAGAAGCCAGCACAGCGGACCAAATTTTGCCAATGGTCAAGCATAACTTGGGTGTGGGTTTTGTACCCGAGGAAATTTTGCGCGCGGAAACGAGCAGGGTATGGCAGGTAAACTTGCTCGAAGATATTCCGAAAAGAAACATTTGCGTAGTCAGCAAAAAATCTGCATCGTTGAGCCTTCCCGCAAAAGAGCTTGAACGAATGATGTCGAAAGATATAAAAGAATCATGCGCGAACAGTGTAGAATAAAATAACTGTTTTTGAATGAGTAAACAATTTGTGAGAAGAGATATAAAAATATATTTTTGTTGCTATCGAGTGCATTTTATGGTACAATATAAATAATATCGAGCTTTTTAGCTTACACGGCTTTTATAATACGGAAAAATACATAATTACGGAGGACATTGAATGAATTTTAACGGCATTGATTTTGACACTTATCTTAAAAATTATCCCGACGCAAACGGTTATTTCGGAAAATACGGCGGAGCTTACGTTTCCGAGGACCTTAAAAAAGCGATGGACGAAATAACGGAAGCATACTTCACTATCTGCAAATCCGGCAAGTTTATCAGCGAGCTTCGCAGAATACGCAGAGAGTTTCAGGGCAGACCCACGCCTATCTCCCACCTTGAACGCCTTTCGGGAAAACTCGGAAACGTTCAGCTCTACGTTAAGAGAGAGGACCTCAACCACACGGGCGCGCACAAGCTCAACCATTGCATGGGTGAGGCTTTACTTGCAAAATACATGGGCAAAAAGAAAGTTATCGCCGAAACGGGCGCAGGGCAGCACGGCGTTGCTCTTGCGACGGCTGCCGCGTATTTCGGTTTGGAATGCGATATTTATATGGGCGCGGTCGATATAAAGAAACAGGCTCCAAATGTTGCGAGAATGAAGATACTCGGCGCGAACGTTATCGAGGTAACAGACGGCTTGGCTACGCTTAAAGAAGCGGTTGACGCGGCTTTCACGGCATACGCAAGAGATTATAAGGACTGCATCTACTGCATCGGCTCCGTTGTGGGTCCGCACCCGTTCCCGATGATGGTGCGCGATTTCCAGAGCGTTGTTGGCATAGAGGCAAGAGAGCAGTTTAAGGAAATGACGGGCGAGCTCCCCGACGCTATCGTTGCTTGTGTTGGCGGCGGTTCCAATGCGGCAGGCTTCTTCGCGGGCTTTTTGAACGATCCCGTTGATATCTACGGAGTTGAGCCCCTCGGCAGAGGTACGGCTCTTGGCGACCATGCGGCAAGCTTGCAGTACGGCACGGAAGGCGTTATGCACGGCTTCAACAGTATCATGCTCAAGGACGAAAACGGCGATCCTGCTCCCGTCTACTCTGTTGCGAGCGGTCTTGACTATCCTTCTTCGGGCCCCGAGCACGCGTTCCTCCACGACCTCGGCAGAGTAAAATACGACGTTGTGAACGATGATGACACGATCGACGCTTTCTTCACGCTCTCCCGTCTTGAAGGTATTATACCCGCTATCGAAAGTTCTCACGCTGTGGCTTACGCTATGAAACTTGCCAAAGAGATGGGTAAGGGTTCTATCCTTATCAACCTCTCCGGTAGAGGCGATAAGGATATGGACTATATCATAGAAAGATACGGCATAAGATAAAAATAAATGAGAAAAGCACCCGAAAGGGTGCTTTTTGTATTATAGGAAATTGTGCCGAAAGTTGGTTGGCGAACACAGTTCGCTCCTACGGAATAACCGTGGAGGAATCTTGGTCGACCTTACTCGGTATGACACGCTATGTATCTATCTTAAAATTATAAATACCGAAACCGTTATCGTTTCTGACGATCTCGATGTATATATCCACTTCTTTATCGCCGACGGTTGCAATCATATTCAAGGAATACGTGGAGCCTTGAACGCTTGAATCATAATAGGCGGTGGAGAATCCCGTGTATTTTTTGACCTCGATTCCCGATTGAAAATCCAACTCTTCCGATTCTTCAACAGAGTCGAAAAATTCTTGAAGAGATGCGGGTCTTTCAGAATGCAGATAGGCTTCGGCTTCCTCAAAATTTCCTGCTTCCACTTCGCCGAAGAACGCTTCAATGTGCGCTTTTGCTTCGTCGCCTGTGATACCATCCGCACAGCTTGTGAGAGCGAGCGCGAATATTGGTATGAGTACCAATACAATGAGTAGTAAACGTTTTGCTTTCATCTTGTCCTCTCTAGAAGTATCAATTTTTTAATATTATACATTTGTTTGATAAATTTGTCAATGTGGTTTAAATTACGCGTTTCCGCGCATACTACATTTTAAGAGGTGATATTATGGATTCTATATGGACGAAGACAGCAAAGCGCACGCACTTTCCTACGCAGGAGCGGGATATTAGGACAGACGTGCTTATTATCGGCGGAGGAATGGCGGGCATTTTGTGCGCGCATATGCTCGGATGTGCGGGCGTAAACTATGCACTTGTCGAAGCGAACGAGATATGCAGCGGCATTACGAAAAACACGACGGCAAAGATCACGCTTCAGCACGGCCTGTTTTGCGATAAGCTTTTGCGTACATTCGGCGAGGAAAGGGCACGCGGATATCTTGAAGCAAACGCCGCGGCTCTTTCCAAATATCGCAAAATGTGCAAGGATATAGATTGCGATTTTGAGGAAAAAGACGCTTTTGTTTATTCGAAAGATAACAGAGCGAAAATTGAAAAAGAGGTAACGGCATTTGAACGCCTTGGTTTTGACGCAAAGTTTGAAAGCGATTTGAAGCTCCCATTTTCGGTGGCGGGAGCTGTGAAAATAGGGAAGCAGGCGCAGTTTCACCCCCTGAAATTTGCTTTTTCCTTGGCACAGGGGCTTAACATTTTTGAAAATACAAAGGTCTTAGAGTTTTTGCCAAACGGTGTTCGCACGAATCGCGGGCGCATTAACGCGGAAAAGATAATAGTTGCCACGCATTTTCCAATGATAAATAAGCATGGTTCGTATTTTCTGAAGCTTTATCAGCACCGCTCTTATGTTTTAGCGTTTGAAAACGCGGCTGATGTGGAAGGAATGTACATTGACGAAGACAAAAAGGGGCTATCTTTCAGAAATCAAGGTGAATTTCTTCTGCTCGGTGGCGGAAGCCACCGCACGGGCAAAAAAGGCGGCGGCTGGGCGGAGCTTGCAGGCTTTGCGAAGGTGACCTATCCGAATGCGCGCGAGGTTTACCGCTTTGCGACGCAGGATTGTATGTCGCTTGACGGAGTACCGTATATCGGAAAATATTCCGCGCGCACGCCGAATCTTTACGTTGCGGCGGGGTTCAACAAATGGGGCATGACCTCCTCTATGGTTTCCGCGATGATATTGGCTGACCTCGTGCAGGGCAGAGAAAACGAATATACGCGCATTTTCTCTCCTTCACGATCTGTGTTGCGCCCACAGCTTGCGCTCAACGCGGCTCATGCGATTGCAGGAATTTTAACGCCGACCGTACCGCGATGCCCGCACATGGGCTGTGCGCTCAAATACAACGCGCAGGAGCGTTCGTGGGATTGCTCATGCCACGGTTCTCGCTTCACGGAAAAAGGAAAGCTCATAGACAATCCCGCGACGGAAGACAAAAAGAGTTGAAATAACAAAAATGAGCGTTTGCACGCTCATTTTTGTTCGGACATATTTTAAGGAGATTTTTTAATCTGCAAGGGAAAATCTGAAAATTGCACTTTCGTCGTCGTAATTTTCGTTAGAAACCCAATAAACGGTCTTATCCGTGAGGTTATACACAACGCTGTGGACTGTGCAGCCGTTTTTGTCGTCATTGTTCCAAGTTCTTCTGCCTACGATAGCGAGGATATCCATAGCGGCTTCTTCGTCCGCAACGATACCGTTTGTTTCGGCGAGGGCTTCATAGATTGCGTCATAGCGGTCGCGGCCGGGGCGGTGCGCGCCTTCTTCATAGTAATCGGGCTGAATGATGAAGTTTGTTATCCATTGGAAATCGCTTGCGGCTTCTTCCGCGCCGATGTGGGAGTCTGCGTTGTTATACGTAACGACAAGCTCTCTTGCAGAGCCGTCGTTGTCCGTTGTATCCTCACCTGCTACCCATTCGAGGATAACGCTCTTGCCGCTTGCGTCAGCTACCATGTAGTGGTAGGAGGTCTTTGCAGAGTCGTGAAGGTCGTAGGAGGAGGCTATTTCAACAGCTTCTTCAACGTTGTCCGCATAGTCAAGGATAAGACGGAGAAGAGTTGTGGAGGTGAAATCGGGTTTTTCTGTATTCTGGTCTGTTGCCGTTGTTGTTTCGCCCTGATAGGACATGAAGATACCGCAGCTAACGCCCGCGTCGTTTACGCCGTCGAGAGGAGCATAGGGAGCGGCAAGGCAAGTTATTTTATCCATAAGACCGGTTACGCCCGCGTCTTTGTCTATGCCAAGGAACTGGAGGTCTACCGTGGAGATGGAAGCGTGTCTGCCTTTGTTTGCTTCCGTGAAAACGAGGCAAGTGTTTGTCTGATCAAAGTCATAGTTTCTGCCGAAAAGCTTATCGCCGCCTGTTGTTGTTGCTGTGAAGGCGGAGCAAGCAATCTCGGATTCGCTGATGTTCATGTCGATAAGACCTTTTGTTATCTTGTTCGTGATGAAGTCGATAAGCTCACTATCGCTGCTTGCACCACCCTGAGCTACGAAATCGTCGAGGTAAAAGTCGCCTGAAACTTCCATGATGTAAACGGCACCGTCGAGGTGTGCGTCGTTTTTGTCACGCACTTTTTCAAAACTCATAACGGTTGCTATTTCGTTGTGCCAAACTGCCCATACCGCGATAACGAGCACGAGGACGATGGCAAGGAGCGCGCAGAGCGCACCGATAAGGATTTTTTTCCAAAGAGGAGAATTTGTTTTTTCCATGATGTTTTTCCTTTCTTTAAATGTCAGCGTTTTAATTTGCGTTCGCCTATCGTTTCTTTTACGAAAACGGAAGAAGCGAGCAGGAACTGCGCGGGGTAATAAGTTGCCATGCAGAGCGTGCCTGTGGAAAGGTCCATGAACCAATCGAGCACGAGCATGAGATCAGAGAAGAAGAAAAGCACGCTGCCTATCGCCATGATAAACATGAGAGGGCAGGGGTTTTTAACGCAGTTTGCGATGTTTTTACCCGTCATAAACGAGATGATGAGCGCGTATATAAAGCAAACGTACTTCATAACGGGCGCATCGAAGGAAAGAAGCGGGCAGAAGAGCACAAACGAGCCGGCGCAGAGGAAGAGGATGCCGATGAAGATAAGATCAAATTTGCGTATCTTCATGAGCACGCTTGCGCATATGAAATAGAAAACGTGGCCCAGCGCGAAGAGTGCGGCGCCGATGATGAAATTATAGCCGAGGACGATATCTCCGAGCATTGCGAAGATAAGACCTATGGACATGAAAATGGGGAATTTAAGTTGTTTTTCTTTAGTGAGGAGAGCGTAGCAGAGATTGACGATGCCCATGAGCGCGAAAAGTCCGCTTGTGACGGCTTTGATCTTGATGCCGCCTTCCGTGATAAAAGCGTAATTTCCGAAGCAAATGGCAACGATCAACACTGCGTTGAGAATTGCGAAGGTTTTCTTCATAAAAATACCTCGTGTCTTAAAATGTATTGCTGTTGAGAAGTCAACATGTTCGATTATAATACATATTTGTTTACTTGTCAACAATATTCTTGAAAAACAAGAAAAAACTCCCCCGAATCACCGTATATGCTGTAAAGCAGACGATGAATTTTCGGGGGAGTGCACTTTTTTATTTGAGCTTATAAACTTGAGCGATAAGCTCCGCGCAGTTTTCGACGCCTATTTGCGTGCTGTTGAGGACCATTGTGTAATTTTTGATATTGCCCCATGTTTCGCCCGTGTAATATTTATAGTTTACACTGCGTTTTTTATCTGTGTCGCGCATGAGCTTTATCGCTTCCGATTCGGAAACGCCGCGGAATTCGCAAACGCGTTTTTTCTTCTCCTCTTCGTCGCCGCAAATGAACACGTTGAGAGTGTCCGCCTTGCTGCGAAGAATGTAGTCCGCAGATCTGCCGACGATAACACAAGGACCTTTTGCAGCAAGGTCGATGATTATCTTGCGCTGTACGTTGTGGATATAATCTTCCATAGATTCGCCTGCGTTATTTCTGCCGACGAAAGCGTAGGAGAAAATATTTTTAGAGGGTGCGTATTCCGCGAGACGTTCAATGAATTCATTGACAAAGCCCGTTTCCTCTGCTATTTTTTCCATTATCTCTTTATCGTAAAAAGGTATGCCGAGTTTTTTTGCAACAAGTTCTCCGATGTACTTGCCACCGCTGCCGTATTCACGGCTGATGGTAATGATTTTGCTACTCATAATATCATTCCTTTCACGTTTATTTTTTAGTTATGTGTTTTTTGAGCGTGGCAAGGACTTCTTCGTGTACCTTGCCGTTGCTGATAACGGCGCCGTTTATATCGCGGTCGTATCTCTGCTCACCGCCGAAAAGGTCGGTAACTTTGCCGCCCGCTTCCTCTACGATGACCTTTGCTGCTGCGATATCGCAGTTCTTATGGAGCGTGCCGGGGAAGAGAGCTAATGTAAATTCTCCGTTTGCAACGCACATCGCGGAGCGAATTATGCTGCCCAGATCGACGGCGTACGTGCGCATACCGAGCTCGCCGAAAGCGCCGTAAAGATTGTATTCCGCTTTGGGCCACATATCGAAGTTTGCAAGGCTTTGCATATCGTCAAGCGCGTAAGAGTTGACGGAAATTTTTTCCCCGTTAAGATAGGCTCCGCCGCCTTTTACCGCGGAATAGAGGTTTCCCATAAACGAATCGTATACTACGCCGACGATGGGAGAGCCGTTTTCCACGAGAGCAAGAGAGAAAACGGAAACGGGAATATGGCGCGCGTACATAGCGGTGCCGTCCACCGGGTCGCACACCCAAACCATCTCCGAAGAGCCGAACTGCTCTTCTTCTCCGTCTACGGAATGTGTGGGGAAGGTTTCCTTTACGCGGCTGATGAGATAGGAGTTGATCTCCGTATCTGCCTTGGTTACGATGGTTTTATCGTATTTATAATTTGAGCCATTGTCGCTCTTAAAGTATTTGAGCGTTATTTCACCCGCTTTAAGAGCAATCTCTTTTGCAAATTCAAGATATTTTTCTATCATGTGAACCTCCGATACGGAATTTTATTTAAGCGGTTTTATTACCTTTTTATATGTTCTTGCCATGAATACCGCGGCGATAACGGCAGAAACAGCCTCCGCTATGATGAATGTGAGCCACAAGAGCCAAGCGTTCGAAAGATCGGGATCTACGAAAAGCGCAAATCCGTACGCCACGGGGAGAACGAACAAAAACTGCCTGCACACGGAGATGACAAGCGAAGCTGCACCGCCGTCAAGCGCCTGAAACACACCTTGCATGGCAATATTGAATCCTGCAAAAACAAATCCGACGGAAATAATGCGTATCGCACTTACGGTAAGCGCTTCCGTGCCGCTCGAAAGATTAAAGAGAGAAGCAAGAGGAGAAGCGAGAACTTCTACGATAACCGTGCCCGCAAGCATTATACCGAGCGTGTATATCACGCCGTATTTTGCGCCCTGAGAAATTCTTTTTCCGTCACGCATACCGTGTGCGAAGGAAACGACGGGGGTTATCGCATCGCGCAGACCGAACGCGGCGAAGATGACGAACTGCTGTATCTTATAGTAAAGACCATATGCCGTGACAAGGTTTTCGTTTACTTTTCCGAGAATGATGTTTATGCCGTATGTCATTACGGACATAAGCGCCTGTGCGATTATCGCGGCAAATCCGATGGAATAGATTTCTTTGATTATCTTGCCCGAGGGCTTGATATAGGTGATTTTGTTCTCTACTTCTTTATTATAACGCAAGTGGAAGAAAATTGCAAGAACAAAAGAAACAATTTGACCTATGACCGTGGCCCATGCCGCGCCTACAACGCCCATTTTAGGCAAACCGAAAAGACCGTAGATGAGAATGGGGTCGAGAATTATGTTCGTTACCGCGCCCGCGATCTGCGCGACGGTAGATTGCAAGCTTCGCCCCGTTGCTTGAAGGAGCTTTTCAAAAATGGAAAAGAACACTATGCCGAACGAAACGATGCAGCATATTTGAAGATACGAAACAGCCATTTCCGCAATCTGAGCGTTTTTTGTCTGCGAGCCGATGTAGGCTTTAACGCCGAAGATGCCGAAGAGCATTATCAGCGCGCAGATGACTATGCCGAGGAAAATTGCGTTTCCGGCAACACGGCTCGCCTTTTCTTTGTTGTTTTGACCGAGTGTTTTGGAAAGCAGGGCATTTACGCCGACGCCCGTGCCTATCGCAAACGCTACCATAAGCATCTGCACGGGGAAAGCAAGCGTGAGCGCGTTGAGAGCTTCCTCGCCGCCTTCTGACATACCGCCGACGAACGCGCTGTCCACAATGTTATAGAGCGCTTGAAGCATCATGGAGATGATCATTGGCACACCGAGCGACCATAGTAGCTTTTTGGGCGGCATCTGCGACATTTTGTTTTGAGTTGATGTTTTTTTCATGAAGATATCCTTTCTGTGGCTTTCCGTGAAAACAAAAAATGCGCAAGACCGAGAAGATAAACCCGGACTTACGCATTTAAGCTACACGATTTGTATTTTGTTTGATTGATATTCTACCACTGAAAGAGCGAAAAAGTCAAGAGAAATTTTTTGAAGTGTTTTTTATATCTCATTTCACTTCAAGCTCTGCTGTGAGAAGCGTGGAAAGAGAACCGCCGACGGAAATTTCAAACATTCCCGCTTCTGTAATCCATTTGCCATTGTTTCCTACGAAAGCAAGATCTCCAGCGTTCATTTTAAATGTGACGCGTTTTGATTCTCCTGCGGCAAGAGATATCTTCTTAAAGCCGCAGAGATTTATGACGGGGGTCATGACTGAGCTTATAACGTCTTTGTAGTAAAGCTCAACTATTTCTTTGCCTTCCATATCGCCTTTATTTGTTACGGTCACGCTGACTTCAAAGTCTTCATCTGCGGAAATTTCCGTTTTTGAAAGCGAGAGATCGGAGTATTTGTATTCTGTATATGAAAGACCGTAGCCAAAATCAAAAAGGTTTCCTTCATCCACGTCGCAATATTTGCCGCCGTGCCAGCCCGAATAATGGTTATAGTAGCAGGGAACCTGACCGGACGCGCGGGGATAGGATATAGAGAGTTTACCGCTGGGATTGAATTTGCCGGCGATAAGCTCTGCCGCGCAAAGACCGCCGAGATCGCCGCCGCCAAACATCTGAACTACGGCGTCGGAAAGTTCGCATATTTCGCCAACACAAAGCGGCTTTCCTGTTACAAGAACCGTTATGATAGGCTTGCCTGTCTCCTTGATCTTTGCCGCGAGTTCATTCTGTGCACCCGAAAGTTCGAGAACGGCGCGGTCTTTACACTCTCCGTTTTGAGAAAGCTCGTCGCCCAAAGCGAGGATGACGATATCCGCGTCTTTCGCGGCGGCAAGAGCCTCTTCAAAGTTCTTATCGTTCTTATCACGAACCGCGCAACCGTATGCGTATGTGATTTCTGTTTTTGGAAAGACTTCTTTCACGCCACGCAGGAGCGTATAATAATCGTTTTTGATAACCTCATATTCTGCTTTGGGACGGTGACTTGTGAAAGTCCAGTCGCCGTATTGATTTGTGATGTTATCCGCGTTGGGACCAATGACCGCGATCTTTTTGGGAGCGCTTTTGAGGGGAAGCACGCCGTTGTTTTTGAGAAGAACGAGCGATTCTTGCGTGAGCTTGTGATTGAGGTCTATATGTTCCTTGCAGCCGATAACGCTTTGGGGAAGTCTTTCTTTTTCGTCGAAAAGACCGAGCGCAAATTTTACGCGCAGAATACGGCGAACTGCCTCGTCAAGCAGTTCTTCCGGGATAGCTCCGTCCTTTACCTGCTTTGTGACGGATTCGTAAAATTCATGGCAGTTCATGCTCATATCGTTGCCTGCTTCAATTGCGAGGCGGGCGGACTGGTCAAAGCTTTCCGCCGCGTGCTGTTTTGTGCGCATGGACCAGATGTTATACCAGTCTGTAACGACAAAACCGTTAAATCCGAGCTCGTCTTTGAGAATATCCGTAAGAAGTTCTTTGTGGCGCGTAAGCGGTGTTCCGTCTATGGAACCATACGCAGTCATAACGGAGGAAGCGCCCGCATTTATTGCTTCTTCGAAAGGAGGCAGGAAAGTTTCACGCACTTTTCGCATGGAGGTTTGCGTGTCGTAAGCATCGCGCGCGCCTGTTGCCTCACCGTAACCTATATAATGTTTAAGGCAGGAGATAACTTTGCCGTCTTTTTCGTAGCCGCGAACAATAGCGGCGCCGAGCTTGCCGA
The DNA here is from genome assembly GCA_045121315.1 of Eubacteriales bacterium. Classification (GTDB taxonomy): domain Bacteria; phylum Bacillota; class Clostridia; order Oscillospirales; family CAG-272; genus UMGS731. Next base: position 168 of record JBGVFW010000085.1, on the reverse strand, counting down.
TAAGGTATGGATCTTCGCCGAACGTTTCGTCAACTCTGCCCCAGCGCGTGTCGCGTGCAATGCAGAGAACGGGAGAGAATACCCAATCTATGCCGTCCGCGTTGACTTCCTCTGCTGTTGCCGCGCCCATCTTTTCGATGAGATCTTCGTTCCAAGAGCAGGACATAC
>JBGVFW010000084.1:0-6407 GCA_045121315.1 Eubacteriales bacterium | reverse complement strand
GTCCATCATCTCCGCGCCCTGTTTGGCAGGCGACACGAGACGCGCAAGTCCCGTTTTCAAACTGTTTGCCGCTTTGCTCGCTCCGATTCCGTTGTTTGCCATGATTCCCATGTAAAGGGAAGCGTCTTCGACCGAATACCCTGCTGACGAGAAAATCGGAGCGGCTACGGACATAGCTTTTGAAAGCGAATTAACATCAAGTGCGGAGTTATTGCAGGCATTCGCGAATGCATCCGCATAACGTGAGGCTTCGTCAAAAGAACCATGAAAGCCGTTGATAGTTGCGACCAGTCCGTTCGACACGGTGTCAAGTTCGCCGCCTTCGCCTGCCGCAAGCGCCATAGCCGGAGCAAGCGCCGCCGCCGCGTCCTTTGCTTTCAGTCCTGCGCGTGCAAAATTCAGCGAAGCGGTCGCAGCGTCATTCATCCCGAACGTGGACGAAGCCGCCGCTTCCTTCATCGCTTTATTGAGCAAATCCGCGTCGGCTTTCGAATTCTTCATGGTCGCGTTGGCCAACTGCATGGTCTTATCGACTTCTGCAAACTTCTTCGCCCCGACCGCACCGACTGCGACAAGCGGCGCGGTCACATACATGGACATAGACCGACCCACCGCCTTCATGCGAGCACCGACCGCGGAAAGCGACGCCATCAGTTTCTGTAAGCGGACGCTTCCGAATTGCTTCAGCTTGAGCCTAGCGCGGTCAAGCTGATTTTGGGTCTTAATTATCTCGCGTTCTAACGCGCGGTATTCTTTTGAATTCTTGTCAACGCCCTTTGCGTCAAGGCTTTTTTGCTTCGCCTGGAGTTGAGCAAGCCGCGTTTCCGACTGACGAACAGCCCGACCGAGCGCGTCGAATTTCTGCTTTAATAGCGTCGTATTCTTTGGGTTGAATTTTAGCGCCCTGTCGATTTGCTTTAACTCGGTCGCGGTCTTCTTGCTCGCGTTCTGAACCTTTTTAATGTTCTGTTCCAGCTGTGAAGTGTCCGCCGCAAATTTAATTGTTAAGCCTTTTACATCAGCCATGTTTTGCTATCCTCTCCGGAATGCGTCGAAGTCTTTTTGTGTTGCTTTTATCGGGTATTCAAAGCTGTCGTTTTCCTGTTCAATCAGCATGTCGAACACATCGCCGACCGTGATTTCTTCAAGTTCCAAAAAGGACAACCCCAATTGCTTTACACGGAGCATATAAAGCCCCGTGGTAAACGTCCTTGTGGTTGCCCTCGTTACTTTTTTGGCTCGCTTGTCGTCTCCTCGCTTCCTGTGTAGACCGCAAGAATTTCCTCCACCGCGTCCGTGAACGCAAGCGGTGAGAAGCCTGAAAGCCAGTTCACGAAATCGTCAAACGATGCACTCGCAAACCCCTTTTTCGTTGCCTGCCTGTTCATGATATAAGCAAGCTGAGTTACGACGGAGTAATATTCCATCTTTTCCGGGTCTTCGAATTCCTTCATCAGATCCGATTTAAAAATCTGCTTGTACCGAATCGGAGTTGCCGCGTTCGCGGCAAACTCCAATTCTTTCCCGTCTACCTTTACAATTGCCATAGTGCGCCCCTTTCTTTTTTAACTATGCAATCTGTACTGATTCGTACCAGTCGTCGTAAGCGGTCGCCGTGGCTGTGTCGCATACGCCCTTAACGATGGAATCGCTCGGACGCGGAGTAACGGTGATTTCTCCCGTGACGGTCTGAACCTCGACGCCCTCCTCCTTCGTTGCGGATTCGATGTTTGTTCTAGCCATTTTGCAGTGATAGAGCGCATACCGAACCGCGTTCACGTCGCCCTCAAACTCGAACAGGAGCGCGAAATACTTCGGGTTCGCGTCAGACTTTTCAAGTCTGATTCCGCTCTGGGTCGTAGTCTCGCCCATCACATCCGTGAGGAACGAAGGCGGAACCATAGCGCTTTCGAAGTCGCCCGAATAGCCGTTGTTCGCCAGCGCAACATAGTACGCTACGTTATCAGCGTAGAACGTGCTCGTTTCACCTTCCGGGTCGAGCGAAAGACTGACCGCGCCTTTCCAAGGAACCGGGGTTCCGTATGAAATAGTGCCGTCCTGTGCCTCCGTCTCTACCGCGTAATGGACGTTTTTCAGTCCATACATTACCTTATTAGCCATTTAAAATAACCTCCATTTCGTAGGTTGTTTGGTAAATTAGTTCGTCATTAAGAAAATCAACTGATTTCACCCACGCAAGACCATTACCGCGAAACGCATCTTCCAACGCGCTTTCGTGTTCGAAGTCGCGAGACTTCGCGAAAAGTTCGACGGTCAGATTTGCCCGACCGCAATAGTTCGAGTTATCCGCAAAGAAGTCGTTTTGATTGGGCAAATAAAAAACCGCATACGGCGGCGGCGGTGATGTTGTGAAATGGTCGTACACATTCGGAATCCCGATGCTATCGACCATGCTTCCGATTTCTGCAAATGTCATAGTTTCTTCTGAACCTCCAAAAGAAAGATTCCGCGCCCGACCTGCTCGATAGCGGCGATTTCTCCGTCGCCCTCGTAATGACCGTTCCGCCCGACTTGGTGCGAATGCTCCAACAAGTGCGGAAGCCCTGGAGCCGTGCGGTTATACACGACCGCCTCGAAACTAGTCGTTCTTCGATGCTCGTATTTCACCGACCAACCACGCGCATAATTTCCAGTGCGAACGTGCTTCGTGGCTTTTAACATACTCCGCGCCGTCCGCGCCGCTTTGCTTGCTGCGGATTCTGAAATCTCAAACGCCTCTTTGCCGTACTGGTCAATTAGCGTTTCGAACACATTTGCGAAGTTTTCGGGCGTGACGATGCGGTTGTTATTATTAGCCATCCGCCCCGACCTTCCTTTCCGTGTATAACTCTACGCGGTCGAAGTTGCGGAACGTGCGGTACACCGCGAAGCGCTCGCCCTCAAACTCGACGATTTTTTCTCCGCCGTAATCTGCGAAGAACACGCGGAAACGGTATTCGGGGTTTAGGTCGGAATCTTGCGCCGCAAAGTATTCGCTTTGCGAGATGCTTTCGATTTCCGCCAAAACCTCGCGCCGCGTCTCCGCCACTTCTTCGATGCGTAGCGCGTTCACGGTCACGGTTTCCGCGATCAAGACAATCGAGCCTTTCATGCGTCACCGCCTCCGTAGTTCGTGTATTCGCGTGCGACCATGAGTTGCGCTTTCTGCATCTCATAGACGCGTTGGAGCCTCTCCAGTTCCGCGCCTGTCGCGTTGAAATGCATACGAACGTAAGTAATGATTGCCGTGCTGACAAGGTCGTCGACCGCGGCATATTCTACCCCGGCTATATGCAAATCAAGTTTTGCGGATTCGATTAGCGAATTAAGCCACGTGTCGTAAGCGTCGCCCGATACCATGACCGCCTTTTTGGTGTTGGTGAGTAAATCAGCCATTTTCTTAACCTCAGTTATTTCTTCGTCGTTTTCTTTGCGGTTTTCGCCGCTTTCTTCTCGACTTCGACTGCATTTCCGAAAGCGATCAGCCTTGAGGCTTCCTTTTCGGAAACCTCAAGAACCGTATCTTTTTCGAATCTGACAATCGTGTCGTGCGTCAGTCTCACAATCATGCGGAAACCTTCGCAAAGAATTTGTTTCCGACAACTTCGATTGCCGCAGGCTGTCTTCCGAGCACGTCGACAAGGTCTTCCTTCATACGCGTGCGGTCGTCGTATTTGATTTCCACGTTCTCACCCTTCGGCAGATTCATCATTACGCCGCTTAGATCGCCAATGATCGGAGCGGTGACCGTGTCGTTAAACAACACTTCGAGTCCGTCAAACGGGTCGACTGCGTAGTTTGCACCCATCTGCAAACCCCTGTAGGTCGCGTACTGTGCCGGAGTCACGATGATTACGAGGTCTTCGGCAGCAGAGGACAGCAGAGCACGAGCGTCCACAAAGTCGGTGATTGCGCCAGCTGCCGAGCCAGTCTTAGCGACCGCAGGTCTTGCGGCGGTCGCGGTCTGCGGAGCGCCGAGGATTGCCGCAACAACGGCGTTCTCTTCTGCTTTGATGATTCCGCGAGTAACTTCGTCGTAGATGTAACGCAGATACTCTTCGCCGCTCATGGTGTCCAGTGCCTCGTCAGAAACGGAAACCCACTTCTTATAGGTCTTCGGAACGAGCGAAACGATTCCGAGAGTCAGCGCCTCTTCAGCCATCGCCGCGCCGCCTTCAGTGTGGACACCTGCCGCCGGAGCGTCGATTTCAAAACCGACTTTCACGTTGCCTGCGGCGTTCATCCTTCTGACACGGGACAGGATTTTCGAGTCCTCCAGTCTCTTCGCAATGATTTCGCCGACGAAAACAGGAACCGGAACAACGCCGCCTGTCACGTTCTCAGTCAGCAGCGCTCTTGCTTCCGCATCGTCTCCAGTTCTAACGTATTTTGCAAATGCTTCGATGTACTCGTGAGAGTTTCTTACTTCGAGATTAGTTGCCACTTTGGGTACCTCCTGTGTTTCGATTGTTTTTCCGCCGCCGCTCGCGATAGCTTCAGCGGCGCGCTTTTCTGCTTCGATCGCCGCGCTCTTTTGTTCGATTTCTGCGGCGATTCTTGCGCGCTCTTCCGTCAGAGCGTTCGAACGTGTCTCAAGTTCGTCCGTCCGAGCGGCGCGCTCTTCGTCATTTCCATCGGATTCATCCGCGTCCAGTTCCGCAATGATGTCGGAAAGTTCCGCGTCGATTTCCGAAAGTCTGTTTTTCAGCTCGTCAAGATTCATCTGATAGCCTCCATGATTTTCTGCTTTAACTCTTTTCTGCGCTCGGAGTCTCTCCGCTCCGCTTCCGCTCGTCTCAGTCTCTCCGCTTCGACTTTCTTGATCACTCCGTCAAGTGCGGCGCGCGTGTGCAGTGATGTTTCGGGATTAGCCGGAAACGTCACCGGGGATATATCAAAAACCTTATTTATGCGGTTTATGATTCGTGTATTGGTGTCGTAGTCGAACGCCTCTTCGCCGACTACGAAAGCGAAACTCATTTGCGGGTAATTCCCTGCTTTGATGTCTTCGTAAAGGCTTCGCGCGCTTGCGGTCTTCGACAAGTCCGTCACGTTGTGCAAGCCTTTGTCGTCTACGTCCAGTGCGACAGTCCCGGCACTGGAGCGCGCATAAACCGCACCGCAGTGGTCGACGCGAAAAACAACGTCTGAAAAGTCCGTTTCGTCGAATGCGTTTCGGTCTATCTGTTCGAAGTACTTCACGCCGTCGATTTCGAAAAGTTCGTATCGGTCGAAAGTGCTTGCGTAACCTTCGACTTTGTATCCGTTTTCGGCGTTCTCGTTATCGAGTGCGCGAAATTCCATCGCGCGGTATTCTCTATTGCTCTTCATCTGTTCCGTCCTCCATTGCTTCATCCGCTTTTTTAATGATGTTCCCGGCTTCGTCTATCAAGTAATACTCACCGCGGAGCGTGTAGGTCTTTCCGCGTCCATCGGGGAGCGGCGGCAGATTCCAGATTTCCCGAATCTCGTCACGGCTCATCAAGCCGCGGTCTGCTGCCGTTTCGGTTATCGCTCGTTTTTCCGCGTTGCTCATATACTGCAAGCGGTTCGCGGTGAACATCACTTTGTTTCCGTTCGCCCTCTCGCGTTCCGTGAACATTGCGTTCGTCCATGCCTCGGACAGTGCGACCGCGAAGACCTCGACGCAACCTTCGTAGAATGCACTCCAGGAATCGCCGACGGCTTTATTCTGCAAAATGTCTTCGTTTACTCCGAAATAGTTGTAAACGTTGCGGTTGATTTGGTCGATTTGCTTGTCGTCTACGGTGTACGGCGAATTGTTGTATTGATGGATGTCCGAATATGTATTCGGGAAAAGAAGCATTCCGTTATTCTCGCCGCTGAATGCATAGCTTCCGAACCGCTCCGCCTCTTCCTTCAAATCTGCATCCAGTGCGAAATTGCCCATCTTTGCCCAAAAGCGGAAAGTTGCTCCGTTCTTGATAGCCTCTTCGATGCCCTGCTTGTTTAAATCGAGCATTTTGATTGTCGGGTGCAGTGCCGCGTTGCTTTCGCCGAAAAAGTCGCTCTTGTACTGGTACTGCGTCAGAATGATGCATTCGCTCGCCTTGACCGCGCCGACTTTTCCGCTTGAAAATTCCACGCGCACCCACGGAACGCCCTCGAATTCGACGATTTCGCACCGCGTCGGCAAGACCGGGTAATAGCCGGTTACCGCCAGCGACGCGTCCTTGACGGGCACGATCACGACCGTGTTGTGAATATCTAGAATCGTAGACGCGCGTGCAAGGAATTTTGACCAAGTCATATATTCGCTTGGAGCCTGTTTTAACTTTCCTTGCAGTCCCGGTTTCGCACTTCCAACGACTTCGAATTTCAGTTTGGAAATGTGCCGCGCTTTCGCTCCGATCGCGGAGCGTATCAACTCCGATTCGTAAATAGAG
>JBGVFW010000083.1:0-3415 GCA_045121315.1 Eubacteriales bacterium | reverse complement strand
CGCCGTTGGCTCTGCTTCTCTAACCCCGAGCTTGCAGATCTTCTTGACAGCACCATCGGCAGCGAATACCGCAAGAACCCGCAGACTCTTTCCGCATTTGCTAAATACGTGAATGACACTTCCGTTATCGAAGAGCTTCGCGCTATCAAGCACCACAACAAGGAAAGATTTGCTGCAAAATACAACGCTGTAACCGGCAGTGCTATCGACACGCACTCCATCTTCGACGTACAGGTTAAACGTATGCACGAATACAAGCGTCAGCTTCTCAACGTGCTCAAAATTGTTTCTCTCTACGACGAGCTTATGATCAATCCCGACCTTGACATCAAACCCCAGACGTTTATCTTTGGCGGTAAGGCTGCTCCCGGCTACTACTTCGCTAAAGACGTTATCAAACTCATTTGGTCTCTTGGTCAGGAAATTGACAAGAACCCCAAAATCCGCCAAAAACTTCGCGTGATCTACCTCGAAGATTACAACGTAAGCACGGCTGAAATTCTTATGCCCGCAACGGATATTTCCGAACAGATATCTCTTGCAGGTAAAGAGGCTTCCGGTACGGGCTGCATGAAATTCATGATCAACGGCGCTCTTACAATCGGTACGCTCGACGGCGCTAATGTTGAAATGGCTGAAGCTGTTGGCAAAGATAACATTTACATCTTCGGTCTTACGGCAGAAGAAGTTGACGAGCTTTGGAAACGCGGCTACAACTCCATGCTCTACTACAAGACAAACGCAAGACTCAAATCCACTATCGACCGTATCGCTCACGGCTTTAACGGAGAAGACTTTACGAATATCGTGAACTACTTCCTCTCTGGCGGTAAGATCGCTGACCCGTATATGTGCTTTGCCGATTTCGAGTCCTACGTTAAGACCACTCAGACAGCCATAGATGATTACTCTGACAGAGATACTTGGACAAAACGTTCTCTGCTTAACATCGCGGCTGCAGGAAGATTTGCTTCCGACAGAAGTATCAGCGAATATGCAGATAACATCTGGCACTTAAAATCTGTAAAGGAATAACTTTTTTATGGCGAGCTTTATAAAGGGCAATAAAATTTGGAACAGGATAGAGAAAAAAATACTCATCTCGGCAGATAAAGAAACGGAAACAGGGCTTTGCGGCGCATTTACGCTCGACAGTGTCGTGCGCTTCGTTCTCGATATGAAAATTTCTGCAAAAAGCGCGAAAATGATATTCCTTTCCGACGCTGATAGCAAGAAAAAGGAATTCGAGATGACCTCGGACTGTGACGGAAACTTTTTCGCGGAGATTCCCATGAGCAGAATTTCCCCAAAAAGCGGGTTGTTCTTTTATGAGTACTTGCTTACAAACGCGCACGGCGATTTTTACGTCGTGCGCGATAACGCCGATTTTTCGGAAAAAGTCATAGACAAGGAGCCGCACGATGACGAGCGCTTTCAGCTCCTTATCTATGAAAAGAGGGAAAAGTATCCCGAATTTTTCCGAGGCGGCATAGCCTATCAAATATTTGTGGATAGATTTTTCCGCGGTGGCAACGAAGAAGTCAAACCCGACGCCGTAATGAACCACGATTGGTATAACGGCGTTCCTGTCTATTACAGACCGGGTGACAAAGAATTTAAAAACAATGTTTTCTTCGGCGGGGACCTGCCCGGTGTGGAAAAGAAGCTTTCTTACATTGCGTCATTGGGTGTAACGACGATATATCTTAACCCCATATTCCTTTCTTCTTCCACTCATAAATATGATACGGCTGACTATATGCAGATCGACCCCATGTTCGGCGGAGAAAAAGCGTTCAGCTCCTTTATGAAAGCGGCGAAAAAGCATAATATTACGGTTATACTTGACGGCGTTTTCAACCACACGGGCGACGACAGCATATATTTTAATAAATACGGAAAATACGACAGCGTAGGTGCGTATCAATCAAAGGAATCCCCTTATTATGAATGGTACAACTTCACGGAATTTCCCGAGGAATACGAATCTTGGTGGGGATTTAAAAACCTGCCGCGCGTTATGAGCGATACACCTTCGTACAAAGAATTTCTTTTTGGCGAGGACGGCGTTATCCGCAAATATATTCGCGAGGGGGCTTGCGGTTGGCGACTCGACGTTGCCGACGAGCTTTCCGATGAATTTTTGGAAGAGCTCGCCGATGCTGCAAAAAAAGAACGCCCCGACGCGCTCGTTTTGGGCGAGGTCTGGGAAGATGCTTCCAATAAGATATCTTACGGCAAACGCCGCTCCTATTTTTCCGGCAAAGAGCTTGATTCTGTTATGAACTACCCCATGAGAGAAGCGATAATCGCTTACGTTCGCCATGGAGATATGTGGAAGTTTATGAGAACGGCGAATTCGCTCTATTGCCATTATCCAAGAGAGATGACTCATCAGCTTCTCAATCTCCTCGGCTCGCACGACACGGTGCGCGCCATAACGATGCTTGCGGGTTCAAGCAGCGAAGGCCTTTCCTCCGATATGCTTGCGGAGAAGAGAATGACGCCCGAAGAATATAAGCTTGGCGTGAAAAGACTGAAGCTTGCATATTTTATTCTTGCTACGATACCCGGTGTGCCGTGCATTTACTACGGCGACGAGATCGGCATGGAGGGAGAAAAAGACCCGTTCAACCGCAGACCTTACCCTTGGGGCAAGGAAAACCACGAGATATTGCGTTATTTCCGCAAGGTCGGCAGAATGAGAAGACGAGAAAGTGCCTTCGCAGACGCCGATTTTGAAATAATGTATATCGATCGCTCCATTCTTGTGTTTGAACGCAGAAAAGATGACGAAACTTTCGTTATCGTTGTAAATCGTTCCAAGGATACGTATCTTTTCAGCGCAGAAGAAGAATCGCAGGAAATTTTCTATCAGCGTACGGGCAGTTCATTCGAAGTTAAGAGCATGAGAGCTTACTGCTTCAAGATGCATAAGGATACCAAATACGGCGTTACGCCGAAACTTAAAATCGTTACAGATGAAAACTAAAAAAACAGTTGCTTTTCTATCTTTTGTATGCATAATTTTTATCTGCACGGCGCTTTGCTCATGTGCCGATGCGGATATTACCGTTTTGCACGGTGAAAAAATCGTTTCCGAAGATATTTCGACAGAAAGTGAGGAGGAAAAGTTTACTTTGACGGTAAACATTTCCTCCGGTACTTTCCATCTCAATGATGATTGCAGGTACGCCGTTAATATTAAGGAAGAAAACAAAAAGATGCTTTTGTATTCCGATGTGCGCACGGCTGTGGAGGACGGATACACCCCTTGCTCTGCATGCGCAGGAGAATATAAAGATTGAACGGAGGAAAAAATGGTTAATTTCGAAACCGTATTCGGAAGAAAGAAATTACAGATTTCTGTTTATGCGGAAAACGTTGTCCGCATCAGAGTGAGCGAAAATTTTGA
>JBGVFW010000082.1:0-1706 GCA_045121315.1 Eubacteriales bacterium | reverse complement strand
AACAAGGGGAGAGATGAACGCTGCTGTAAACTTATTTACGATGTCCTTGAATGCGTTAGCAACTACAACACCGATTGCCATGTCAACGATGTTACCGCGGCTTATAAACGCCTTAAAGTCTTTCCAAAACGTGGATTTCTTTTTTTCTTTTTTCATTAGTTTGTCCTGCCTTTCAAAGTTGCTTTATTTTTAACGCGCGGCGCGTTTGCACCGCGCGTTATTTTCCTTTTATATTATATATAAGCGTGCGAGGCTTATTTTACAAGTGATTCAACGATGGATGTGAGAGAAGCGAAAGCTTCACCGAGTTTGCTTGCGTCTTTTGCGCCTGCCGTTGCGCTATCGGGTCTGCCGCCGCCGCCACCGCCAACGTATTTTGCAATGCCTATGAGGACTGCGGGAGCCGTAACGCCTGCTTTAATCGCGTTCTTGCCGCATACACAGCAGATAGTTAGCTTTCCGTCAACGAGGGAGGAGATGACTGCCACGATGTTGTCGTCGCCTGCTTTGATATCGTCGCCGAGAGAGCGAACTGTGTTCATGGGCATATCTGTTTCCATAGAGGCGACCTTGATGCCGTTTTCAAGCACTGCCGCATTCGCGAGCATATTGCTTACACCTGCTTTTGCAATCTTGAGGTTTGCTTCTTCAAGAGCGCGTTTTGCATCTTTGAGGTCTGCTTCGAGAGATGTGATCTTTGCCTTGATCTCCTTTTCGTCGTTTGCTTTGAGAGTGGACATAACTTCGGAAACTGTGTTTATCTTTCCGTTTACGTAATCGTATGCTTCAAGACCCGTAACCGCTTCGATCCTTCTTGTGCCTGCGGCAACGGAGCTTTCGGAGAGTATCTTGAAAAGTCCGATCTTACCTGTGTTGGAAACGTGGGCGCCGCCGCAAAGCTCTGCTGAAAAATTACCCATGCGGACAACGCGAACCGTTGCACCGTATTTTTCGCCGAAGAGGGCGATGGCACCGGATTTTTTAGCGCTTTCGATATCCGTTTCTTCCGTTGTAACGTCGATTGCTTCAAGTATCTTTTCGTTTACAAGGCGTTCAACCTGTTTAAGCTCGTCCGCAGTAACGGGAGCAAAATGAGTAAAGTCGAAGCGCGCGATCTTATCGCTTACATAAGAGCCTGCCTGCTGAATGTGCGTGCCGAGAACTTTGCGAAGAGCCGCATCGAGAAGGTGTACCGCAGAATGGTTGCGGGAGATAGCGGCGCGTCTGCCTTCATCGAGAACGAGCGTTACCGTTTCACCGACTGAAAGAGAACCTGACTCTATCTTGCAGATGTGCATATAAACGCCGTCGTTTTTCTTCGTATCCGTAACGATAGCTTTGCCGTTGGCACCGGTGATGATACCTGCGTCGCCTATTTCGCCGCCGCCTTCGCCGTAGAATACCGTTTTATCCGTGATGATAACGGCAGATTCGCTTGTGATATCGCAAAGCTCGTCCGTTTCGCCGTCGATTATAGCGACAATCTTGCCTTCAACAGTGCTTTCTGTATAGCCGACAAATTCTGTCTTAACGGATGTATCGATGAGGGACTTTATGCTATCATCCCAACCACTGATGTTGCCGCGAGCAGCGCGAGCACGCTGTTTCTGCGCATCAAGGTTTTCTTTGAAGCCTTTTTCGTCGATGCCGATGCCGTTTTCTTCCGCGATCTCACGCGTGAGGTCGAGCGGGAACCCATATGTGTC
>JBGVFW010000081.1:0-1173 GCA_045121315.1 Eubacteriales bacterium | reverse complement strand
CCGCCCTGAGCAAGCCAGGAATTGGATTTTTCGATAGAAGCTTTCGTAACAACCGTCACTTTCATAGAAGTGTCGAGGTTAAGAGCAGCATAAAGACCGGCGATACCGGAGCCGATGATGAGCACGTCCGTTTTTTCAACGGGGAGATTGTTGAGATTTTCGTTTAAAATATAACGTTTCATTAAAAATGCCTTCTTTCCCGCGCTGGGCGGTAAATTAAATCAAAGTATATTATTATATATAATAACATAAAACATTATATCTTTCAATAGATTTGCGTCGTTTTTTTCACGTTTTGGCAATCATTTTCTTGCGCATAAAATTTTTTGTTTACTTTTTTTACGAAATGTCGTATTATAAATAAACAACATCAAAAAAGGAGCATGGCAAAATGCCGCAAAACGCAGAAACAAAAAACAATTTTTTCGGGAAAGTGATGCTTGCCCCAATGGCAGGTGAGGGAGATTATACTTTCCGTGCCTCATGCAAAAAATTCGGAGCAGACTATCTTGTTTCCGAAATGATATCGGCAAAAGCCATTTGTTATAACGATAAAAAAACTCCCTTACTTGCAAAAATACGCGCAGAGGAAATACCCATCGCGCTTCAGATATTCGGATGCGAACCCGAATTCATGGCGCGTGCGGCGGATTTCCTTATTAACGAATCTATAAAAGCGGGGACCCCCTGCGCCGCCATAGACATCAATATGGGCTGCCCCGTGCCGAAGGTCGTAAAAAATGGAGAAGGCAGCGCACTCATGAAAAATCCCGCTCTCGCAGGCAAAGTAATAACGGCGGTGAGAGCAGCTTGCGGAAACGTCCCCGTTACGGTAAAAATGCGTCTGGGATGGGATGAAACGAGCATTAACGTCGTCGAAATGGCGAAGATTGCGGAAGCGTGCGGAGCCGCCGCCGTCTGTGTTCACGCACGCACGCGCGAGCAGTTTTATTCCCCGGGAGTCGATATTTCGTATGTCAAGGAGGTCAAAGATTCCATCTCCATACCCGTAATCGGCAACGGAGATATCTTCTCTGCCGCAGACGCGGCGAATATGTTCGCCCAAACGGGTTGCGATGCCGTAGCTATTGCTCGCGGCGCGCTCGGAAACCCCTACATCTTCTCAGAAATAAAATCCGCACTTGAAGGCATGGTATATACCCCACCCACTCC
>JBGVFW010000080.1:0-5844 GCA_045121315.1 Eubacteriales bacterium | reverse complement strand
GCAAGAATAATGGATATTCTCAAACAGACCGATATGAGCTTTACGGAGTTTGATGACGTTACTGTTCGCAGATTGGTTGAGTGTATCCAAGTCTGCGGAAATCATAAAATCATTGTTACACTCAAAGGTGGTTATCAAGCCGAAGAAGAATTACGAAAAATAGAAGCAGCATAAAAATGAAAGGCTCAAGATTGGTTTTCCTCTCTTGAGCCTATATTTATACATAAGGTACAAAAAGTAATAGGACATAGTCTCAATAATTTTACAGAAAGATTTTAAAAACCTATTGACAAGAACCGTATTTAGTGGTATAATCTCTATGTTAATAAATCGGAGGCACAAAATACGGCTTTTAACTGAGTTGCAATTTTGTCCTACGAGCTCAAAAAATAACACCACCGCGATTGCGATGGTGTTATTTTTTTGCTTTCAAATTTAGTTCCGAACCAACTCCCTGATTCCCGTCAGGTGCTTTGCAAAGACGGAGCTAAGCTCAGTTGGTTAGTGAGCAATAAAAAACAGCCTGAATGGCTGTTTTTTATTGCGAAAGCTTGCGAAGCAAGCGTGTCGCCCTTGATGAGATTATATGATTGATGCGATAACGGAGTCTGAACTATTCTCAGGGGGTCGTTGGTTCGAGTCCAACATTGGGCGCCATAGAAAAAAAGACTATCGCATACGCGATAGTCTTCTTTTCTATATCTTGCGAAGAATTTGGACTCGAAAGGCGGCTCTTGGCAAAGCCCTGAATGGGCTTTGCAACCGCCGTGGCTTTTCCGCAGAAAAGCGAGTCCAACATTGACGCGCCATAATGGGGCAACAATTTTGCACCCTAACACAAAAGTCCTTGATTTTCAAGGGCTTTTCGTGTTTTTAGGGATAAAAAACCCCCCCTTTCACCATTGCACCTTTTCCCCGACCTTATGGACTTGAACCTGCGACTTTATCGTATAATTTATAATTATTAGTTTTTCCGACGCGGTTGTTGCTTCATATAGATGAAGTTATATATGATAAATACAATGATAATATTAAAAACGATTTATTATGTGGTATAATATATACGAACACTATAAAAAATATAGCATCGCTATTTAACGCGTCTATAAATGCTATGTGGTGATTTTTTTATAATTTGATATAATAAAATCACAGAAGCGCTTCTGAATATTTAATCGGAGGATTATTATGTCTATTGGAACAACAATTAAAAGACTGCGCAGAGAACGCAGTATCACTCAAGAACAACTTGCAGAATATCTCGGTATTAGTACGGGGGCGGTTTCTCAATGGGAATGTGACAGAACTGCTCCCGATATCACGCAGTTGCCGCTACTTGCTAACATTTTTGACGTAAGCACAGATGAGCTTCTTGAAATTAACGGCAAAAAGAGAGCTGAAGTGGTACAGTCTTTTTTACAGAAGTATGACGAGCTTTCCAATAAAGGCGATCTTATATCAAGATTTGATTTGACAAATGAAATGTACCGAAAGTATCCAAATGAGGATCGTGTATGCGAAAAATACATTGTGGAATTGTTTAACGATCCCAATTATCCTGAAGAGCCTTTGGGTGAGGAGGTACACAAGAGTGAGCTTTATAGGCTTTGCGGAACTCTTCTTGGGCATTGTACCATTCAGAAAATTCGATATACCGCTATGAGTATTCTATCAACTCTCTATGTAAACGACGGATTGCTCGACAAAGCCAGAGAAATGTGTGAACAATTTCCGGAAAGTATATACGATACCGTTTCGGAGCAATACGAGCAGTTGTACTGCAGATGCGACAACGTCAAATATATCGAATATATGAAAAAGAATATTCGTTATACCGTGGAGCATCTTGTAAACAAAATTAGAAATTTTGGAACGTTTGTCGCTCAAAATACAGAGCAAAAAATTTGTGCATATAAAAAGTGCCTTGAACTAATCGAGCTCATATATGATGACGGTGATTATGGATTTGCTTGTTACCATATCGGTCATATTAACTGTCTGTTGGCAAAGCTGTATATAGGGTTAAATGATTCGGAAAAAGCCAAGGTATATCTTGAAAAAGGCTTGCATTTCAGCAAGATTTACGATGAACTACCAAAAACGATAAAACACTTGTCTTTGCTTTTGAAAGACGATATCGAAGATTTATCAGAGGTGTATAGCGGAACACAAATGAATCGTGTTGCCTATGAAATCGCAGAGTTCGAGAAAGTATTATCTAAGGTAACTTCTAAAAGCGAATACTTTGACATTCTGAATAAGTATTCCAAATACGCAAGATAGTACGAGAAGCACTAAAGAGAAACAGTCTCAGACACGGGATGTTTGCTTCGGTATAGAGTAATAGCTTTGTTTGTTAAAGGTTCGAAATTGTTGGAGCGATCCAAAAAATAACACCACCGCGATTGCGATGGTGTTATTTTTTTGCTTTCAAATTTAGTTCCGAACCAACTCCCTGATTCTCGGTCAGGTGCTTTGCAAAGACGGAGCTAAGCTCAGATTGAGCGTAGAATAAATCCGCTAACCACAAGCGTTCGTAATTTTGTAAAATAATAAATATTTTTATTGCTCTTACAGATATTTTCATCAACCATATTGACACGTTATTTCAAATATGCTATACTTTTATATGGAAATTTGTCGAAAGGAGTGCTGCTTTTATGAAAAAGCGCCTATTATGTTATGCTTTAGCGGTGTTGTTTGCAGCATTTTGCCCAACGACAATGTTCGCGGCGGCGCTCGAAGATATCGGCGGAGCACTTCAAAAAGACGTTTTTGCAGAAAAAGAAGCACTTGCTGAAGCGGACACGGTTTACTATGTCGATGTCGTTTGGGGCGATATGGAGTTTGAATATAACGCGGGCACCGTGGTGAAAACATGGAACCCCGAAACTCACTCATATGAAGAAGAAATAGTTACCGCGGAAACCGCGTGGTCATGCGCGAGCGGATCAAACAAGGTGACGCTGACAAACCGTTCGAACACTTCTATATTGGCGACGGTGACGGCGGAAATTAGCGAGGATTACAGCGAAATTACCGCGACGGTTGACGGCGAAAGCCTTGAACTTTCAGACGCTTCCGAGGGTGCAACTTTTACTGAGCCGGGAGCAGTTTCTACTGGCAGCGCCACGATAAAGCTTTCCGGAAAACTTACAAACGAAAACGCAAATAAAACGGAGATCGGTACCGTAAGGATAACGATTTCCGATATTGAGTGAGGTTGATATGAGAAGATTTATTGCTTTGATTTTATCTGCCTCACTTTCTTTTTTGTTTTGTCAGCCGATTTTGGCGGCAGAAATAACAAGTATTGGCGGCACGGAACTTACACCGATAAAAGTTTCGTACGACCTCGTTACCGCTGAAGCGGAGGAGGTTTATTACGTTGACGTTACGTGGGGAAGCCTTGAAAACACGTACAAAACCAACGATGAAAAGATTTGGAACCCCGAAACCTTGACGTTCGAGATTAAAAACGGTACGCCCGAATGGGTCTGCGCGAACGGCGCGAACGCCGTCGGCATCGCAAACCATTCCAACGCGGCGATAACGGCGCTCTTTTCTTATTCGGCAAACGCAAATTATTCGAGCGTTAGCGGCTCGTTTGATAAAAGCTTGATTTCTCTCGCGGCTCCCGTTGAGGGAAGCGCATATTCTTCTGCACCCGCCGACAGAGCGAGCCTTACGCTTAGCGGAACGCTCGACGCGGACGCGGGAACAAAGGTCAAGGTCGGCACGGTGAGCGTGCAGATCGTTGGCGAAGACGTTGGAGCTTACGGTTTTGCGGGCAATGGCACTTCTTATCCGATTTATAAGCAAGCGGAAGATATTTATCTTGCATACTTTACCGCGGCAGTGGACTCGCCCGCGGTCGATACGGTGATAAGCATTGACGGTACGGATTACTATATTTGCGAGCTTCATTCCGATAGAGCCGACGGTGACAAAGCGTACACTTTCCGTGCGGGAATGACGGTGAAGATTGGCACGGAAAAAAACGACCTTTACAAAAAAGCTACGGAACTCACAGCGGGAAAAACATATACTATTCTCATTGACACCGCGAATTTGACTGCATCGATGAGTGAAAGCTGAAAAAAGCACACGAAGGGGTACCTTCCATAAAGCAGGTTTTACCTGCCGAAACACAAAAGGAGTACGAGCAATTTTGTTCGTACTCCTTTTTCACACGCCTTGCCCTGCAAGGTATAGTGTGTTACACCTCTTAGGTGTACTGCCGGGGGGTAATGAGCCTCCCTTGTGTAAAGGGAGGTGGCTCGCGTAGCGAGACGGAGGGATTGTAAAAGCAAAAAGTTCATCGTAAAACAATCCCTCAGCCGCCTACGGCGTCAGCTCCCTTTACACAAGGGAGCCTTTTAATATTCATCTATGTTTTGTCAATTTTCCTGACAAGCACTGCTTTTGTGGACACAAAAGCGAAGCCCCGCGCAAAGCGGGGCGAGAATTTATTCTGCGAGCAATGTTTCAATTTCTTTTCGTTGTTCGTTTGTGTACTCATAAACGGTAGCTTTGAACCATTTGTTTTCAATGAAATCTTCTTCGAAAGCATCCATTACTTTTAGTACAATCCTAAATTGAGAATTGGCTTTTTCAAATTCACCGTTTTCTTTTAAACGCTTACTTGTGACAATCAGCATATCGATCAGATCCTCTGCGGAAAGATTTTTCTGCTTTTGCGCCGCTTCATAGCTATCCTCTCCGTCTAAAAGGGATGCCATCAACTCCAATTTGGAAAAATAAATTTCGGGAATGATTTCAAGAGTAGGCTTGACCAAATCATTCTGACCGTTTTCCTTATAGCACGATGCAAGAATGCGACAGGCATCATATTTTACGGAATCATCCTTGGTGGATTCAATGAGGGTTTTGCAAAGAGTGATTACCTCATCTGCTCTCGTTTGATAGTCCAATGTATAAAGCAAATTGTTCAATATAATATCATTGCCGGGAAATCGCTGCAAGCCTTCGCGCAAAATGCGCTCCGATTCTGCTCCATCGGTAAAACGATATTTATATGCCTCGTGACAGATTGCTTCAACCTGCTTTTCCATTTCAAACAGATTAAAATCAAAAAGCTCATCTGTGGAAACACCGAAAAATGAAGCAATTGCGGGTATCATCGTCACGTCCGGCATGGTATTTCCATTTTCCCATTTTGAAACAGCTTGAAATGATACTCCAAGGTAGTTAGCAAATACTTCTTGAGATATATTTTTTTGCTTTCTTAATGATTTTATTTTTTCTCCAAGTCTAATCATAATTGTTCCTCCAAATTATTTTGGATCAGCGCTTATCCTAATACTATTATAGCACATTCCTTTGTAAAAACGATAACTCATTTGGAGAGAATTTTTCTAAATTTAGTTGAATTTTAATATAAAAACGGTATAGTCGTATTTCCACAACTATACCGTTTTCTGCTTTATGGCAGGTGCGCCAACGGAGGATTTTTTGTGTTTATCATTACCTGTCGATACAGTCAAGTTCGATAGAATTGATAAAGGCGGAATGATTGAAAACTCTGTAACCGTAAAATTTCGAACCGGGATGAAGCAGGGCGAGTTTACCGCAATCGTGCAAATAAAACTTATGTGGTACAGGCGAAACTATGAGGATTTTCGCCTGTACCACATTCAAAATCGTATTCGAAATGGATGTGTATCTGCGCTACAGTAACTTTACGAAGTCTTATCGAATAATCCCAATACCCATCTCCATCTTTCATAAACACCATTGGTACCGAGCGGCGGTTACACGCCAAAAATTTGCAAGCGTAGCTTTTCCCATGCATTTTAAGAGTGAAATTATATCCCTCACAGT
>JBGVFW010000079.1:0-8935 GCA_045121315.1 Eubacteriales bacterium | reverse complement strand
GTTTTTTGTGAAAAGCTTTTGTTCCATGTATTTTTCCTTTATTTAAAAAGACACCTTTGGGGTGTCTTTTTGAATATGTAATATTATTTCTGGTGAACGTCGAGCTGAGGGAAAGGAATTTCGATGCCGCGTTTGTCGAATACTTTCTTGGAAGCTTCGAGAAGGTCGAAGTTAACCGTCCAGTAGTCGGAGGATTTAACCCAAACACGGAGTTTGAAGATAAGCGCGGAATCGCCATGTGTACCGAGACGAACAAAAGGAGCTGGGTCTTTGAGAACGAGCTCGTGAGCGTTTGCAAGGGAGAGAAGCGTGTCTTTTACCATGTCGATGTCGGAATCGTAAGCAACAGAAAGTTCAAGGTCAAGACGACGTGTTTCGAATGCGCTGTAATCCGTAACGGAAGCGTTGGCAATTGTACCGTTGGGAATAACGACTCTCTTGTTATCGGGAGTTGTAAGAGTTGTGTAGAAGAGACCGATGTCTGTAACAGTACCGCTGTGGGAACCATCGTCGATGAAATCGCCAACTTCAAAGGGTTTTGTGCAGAGAATGATGATACCGCCTGCAATGTTGGAAAGACCGCCCTGAAGAGCAAGACCGATTGCAAGACCGCAAGAACCGAGAACTGCAATGAGGGAAGCGGCGGGAACGCCTACTATCAATGCGATCGTGATGAAGAGAACTACATAAAGAGCGCCTTTGATGAGGTTAGTGATAAGGATTTGCGCGTTTTTGGGGAGCTTCTGGAAGCTTTTGCCTTTGATGATGGCTTTTCCGAGCCATCTGATGAGGAAGATACCAACAACCAAAACTATTAAAGCTCCGAGAAGCTGGAATCCGAAAGATGTAAGAAACTCGCCAATTTTTGTGAGAATGCTGTTGAGGAATTCTTGCATGGGAATTTTCCTTTCTTGAATTAAATTTATTTTGACTCCTTGAGAGTGAGTCCGAGTTCTTGGAGCGCCTTTTCTTCGAAAGGAGCGGGGCAGCCGGACATGATCTCGGAAGCGTTCTGAACCTTTGGGAACGCAACAACGTCGCGCAGGCTTGGCGCGCCGCACATGATCATGGCAAGTCTGTCAAGGCCGAGCGCCGCACCGCCGTGAGGGGGAGCGCCGTAGTTATAAGCGTCAACGAGGAAGCCGAACTTGCGGTCGATCTCGTCCTTCTGCATACCGAGCGATTCAAACATCTGCTGCTGAAGCGCGGGGTCCGTGATACGAATGGAGCCGGAGGAAATTTCAACGCCGTTGAGAACGAGGTCGTAGCATTTTGCGCGAACCTTGCCGGGGTCGCTGTTGATATAGGGCAGACATTCGTCAAGAGGCATTGTAAAGGGGTGGTGCATTGCAACCCATGCGCCCGTTTCTTCGTCCTGTTCGAAGAACGGGAATTCCGTGATCCAAACGAAATTGTACTGATTTTCGGGGATAAGACCGAGCTGCTTTGCAACGATAAGACGGAGCGCGCCGAGCGTGGGGAGTGTAACCTTATCTTTATCTGCAACGATGAGAGCAACGTCGCCGCGGCGGCAGTCTATTCTTTCCATGATAGCGTCGAGCTCGCCCTCTCCGAGGAATTTACCGAAGGAGCAGTTGGGAGTTTCTTCAACGTATCTGATATAAGCAAGACCCTTTGCGCCGAT
Organism: Eubacteriales bacterium; assembly: GCA_045121315.1. Lineage (GTDB taxonomy): Bacteria > Bacillota > Clostridia > Oscillospirales > CAG-272 > UMGS731. The sequence goes on along the minus strand of JBGVFW010000079.1, from coordinate 7,290 downwards.
GCCTTTTGCGTGCTCTGTGAGCTTGTCTATCTCTTTTCTCGTGAGCTTGCCTGCAGCACCCTTTGCAACGATAGCGCGAACGCTTCCGCCGCCTGCAACCGCGCCGGAGAACACGGAGAAGGGAGAGTCTTTAACGAGGTCGGAAATATCCTGAATTTCCATAGCGAAGCGCGTATCGGGCTTGTCCGAGCCGTAACGGTTCATCGCGTCCGCAAATTTAAGGCGCGGAATGGGCTGAGGCAAGTCTACGTTCAAAATCTCTTTGAAGAGGCGAACAACATAGCCTTCCATCATGTTCATGATATCTTCCTGATCTACGAAAGACATTTCAAGGTCTATCTGCGTGAACTCGGGCTGTCTGTCTGCGCGGAGGTCTTCGTCGCGGAAGCAGCGCGCGAGCTGAATGTATCTGTCAAAGCCCGAAAGCATGAGGAGCTGTTTGTATATCTGGGGCGACTGAGGAAGAGCGTAAACGCAGCCGTTATGGATACGGGAGGGAACAACGTAGTCGCGCGCGCCTTCGGGAGTGGGTTTTATCATCATGGGTGTTTCTATTTCGATGAAGTCGTTTTCATAGAAATAGTCGCGCGTTACTTTTGCGATATTGTGGCGCGTGAGAATGTTTTTCTGCAAGTTCTGACGGCGAAGGTCAAGGTATCTGTATTTGAGCTTGAGTTCGTCGCGCACGTTGTCCGCGTTTTCGTTTATTTCAAAGGGAGTTGTCTGCGCTTCGCTGAGAATTTTGTATTCGTCAACTTCGATTTCGATAAATCCCGTGGGGATAGTTTCGTTTATGGAGGAGCGCTGTCTTACAGTGCCTTTTGCAACGACAACGTATTCTGCGCGGGTGTTTTTAGCAGCTTCGAAAATCTCTTTGTTCGTGTTTTCATCAAAAGCGAGCTGAACGATGCCTGTGCGGTCGCGCAGGTCGATGAAGATAAGGCTGCCGAGGTCGCGTACGCGGGAAGCCCAACCCATCACGCACTGATGTGTGCCGATGTCCTCTTTGCGAAGATTCCCGCAATAATTGGTTCTTTTGTCTGTTTTGTCAAATGTAGCCATTTTATTTAGTCCTTTCATTTAAGGATATTGATTGCTTCTTCGGGCGTGAGCGTGAGCTGTTCGCCCTTTTCGCGCATATTTTTAAGTGAAACTACGCCGTTCTGCACTTCCGTTTCGCCGATGATGGCGGCGTAGGGAATACCAAGTCTATCTGCGTATTTCATCTTCTGCTTCATGCCTTTTTCGCAGAGGTAAACATCTGTTGCAATGCCTGCGGTACGGAACGTGGATGCCGTGGAAAGTGCGAAAGGAAGAGCCTGCGCGTCCATGGGAACGACGAGGACTTTTGCAAGGCTTGCGCTTTCCGCGGAGATGATGCCTGCGTCGATGAGCTGAGAGAAAAGTCTTGTAAGACCGATGGAGATACCGATACCGGGCATTTTCTTATCCGTGTAATACCCCGTGAGGTTTTCGTATCTGCCGCCCGAGCAAACGGAGCCGAGCTTTTTATAATCGTTGAGCACCGTTTCATAAACTGTGCCTGTGTAATAGTCAAGACCACGGGCAATCGTGAGGTCTATGGCGAAGTTCTTTTCGGGAATGTTGAACGCTCTCATATAGCGGACAACCTCGGAAAGCTCGAAAACGCCCTGCTTGAACGTTTCGTCCTCGATGCCGAGAGCGGAGAGCTTTTCGAGAATCTCGTCTGTCGTACCGGAAATGCTTACGAAAGAGAGAATTTTTGCGATGGTCTCTTCATCTGCGCCGACTTCAATAAGTTCTTTCGTCACGCCGTCCGCACCGATCTTTTCGAGCTTGTCTATAACGCGGAGCACGTCTGTAATCTTATCGGAAAGACCGATGGAAGAGAAGAAGCCGCCCAATATCTTTCTGTTGTTGAGGCGAATGGTGAAATCACCGAGGTCGATTTCTTTGAAAACGTCACAGATAACGGCGGGAATTTCCGCGTCGTAAACGAGTGGAAGCTCTTCTGCACCGATGATATCTATATCGCACTGGTAAAATTCACGGAAACGGCCTTTTTGGGGGCGTTCGCCACGGAATACCTTGCTCATGTGGTAGCGTTTAAAAGGGAAAACGAGGTTCGGCTCGTGCATGGAAACGTATCTTGCGAGCGGAACCGTGAGATCGAAGCGAAGGGAAAGATCGTTATCACCTTTTGCGAAGCGGTATATCTGCTTTTCTGTTTCGCCGCCCGCTTTGGCAAGCAAAACCTCCGAAAGCTCGATCGTGGGTGTGTCGATAGGAAGAAAACCGTATTTTTCGTATACGTTTCTGATCTTATCATAGATGTTGTTGAACAGAATTTGTTCTTTCGGTAAAAATTCCGCGAATCCGGGAAGGATTCTCGGCGTCACTTTGTCGGACATACTAACCTCCGAAAAATAGAATTGCAATAATATATATACTAATATAGTATAGCATAAATTTTTTATTTTTCAATATTTAAAGTGAAATCTTGACTAAAAAATGTGAAAATGATATACTCTTAGTATAAAAATTACGCTGTGTGAAAGAGATTTGCGGATTTGAACGGTGTAATTATCAAATCAGAAAGTGAGCAGGGGTATGAAAGAAAAGAAAAGCGGCGTTTACTCGCCCGTGACAAAACTTTACGGCGTCGGTCAGAAGCGTGCGGAATCTTTTGCAAAGCTTGGAATAGAAAACGTGGGTGACCTTGTTTTCCATTTTCCTCGGGCATACGAAAACCGCGGCAACGTGAAAACGATCGACGAAGCTGAGGACGGCGAGCTTTGCTCATTCATACTATGCGTGGCGGCTCCGCCAAAAACGGCGATGATACGCCGAGGAATGACGCTTACCAAACTTTCCGCTGTGGACGAAACGGGAAAGTGCGGCATAACATTTTTTAATCAGCCATACGTCCGCGACGTGCTCACGCAGGGCGCGTATTTCCGCTTTTACGGAAGAATAAAAAAGACGGGCAGGACGGCGACCCTTGCCTCACCTGTATTTGAGCCGGTTTTGCCGCACAGGCCGCTCCGCCCGCTTGTGCCAATTTATCCGCTTGCGGCGGGACTTTCGCAAAAATTTGTGGCGGGAGCAGTGCGTGAGGCTTTGCCGCTCGCGCTTTCGGGCGAGGGAGCATTGAGCGAATATCTTTCACATGAGATAAGAGAAAAATACTCACTTGCGGAGCTTTCGTTTGCACTTCGAGAAATACACGAGCCGGGGACCATGGAGAAAGCAGAAAAAGCAAGACGCAGGCTTGCGTTTGACGAGATGTATCTTTTTGCCCTGCAAATAATGCGCGAGGGCAGAAAAGAGAAAACGCCTAGCACTTTTGCTTTTCCCACGCCCGACAGAGCGGCGTTTCTTTCACGCTTGCCGTATGCGCCGACGGGCGCGCAGAAGCGCACCTTTGATGAGATTGAGCGTGATATGACAGGTGGTTTGCGTATGCACCGCTTGCTGACGGGCGACGTTGGCTCAGGCAAAACGCTCTGCGCGCAGTACGCGGTCTACACCACTGTTTGCGGCGGAGCGCAGGCGGCGATAATGGCACCAACGGAAATTTTGGCACGCCAGCATTACGAATCCTTTTACCCCATGTTCGAACAGATGGGATATAAAGTTGAATTGCTAATAGGCGCCATGACGGCGACACAGACACGACGCGTTTGCGAAAACCTGCTCTTCGGCATTACTGATATCGTTATAGGTACGCACGCGCTGATAGAGGACACAGTTGTGTTTAAAAATCTTGGACTTGTTATAATTGACGAACAGCACCGTTTTGGCGCGGGGCAGCGCGCGCGTCTTTACGAAAAGAGCCGCGATTGTCATATGCTCTCCATGAGCGCCACGCCCATTCCGCGAACGCTCGCGTTCGTGCTCTACGGCGATTATGACCTTTCAACGCTTGACGAAATGCCTCCCGGCAGAAAGACCGTGGACACGTTCGTGGTGACGGAATCTTACAGAGCAAGGCTTTACGCTTTTATCCGCAAGAACGTGGAGGAAGGTGGGCAGGTATACGTCGTTTGCCCCTCCGTTGAGGAGCAAAAAGAGGTGCTTGAATGTGAAAACGGAGAAAAGGTTGAGCTCTCAGAGCTTTTCACCTTCGGTATGGATGAGGAGCGCGAAAAACCTAAGCTTTTTGCCGCTGTGGACTATGCAAAAGAGCTTGCGGAAAACGTTTTCCCCGATATTCCTGTGGGGTTTGTTCACGGAAAGATGAAGAGCTCGGAAAAAGAGCGCGCAATGTCCGCTTTTTTCCGCGGAGAGATGAAAATTCTTGTTTCTACGACGGTGATTGAAGTTGGCGTAAACGTTCCGAGTGCAACGCTTATGATTGTGGAAAATGCGGAGATGTTCGGACTTTCGGCGCTCCATCAGCTTCGCGGTCGCGTTGGGCGCGGGGATAAGCAATCGTACTGCATACTCGTTTCAAGCAGCAAAAGCGAGCGCGCGACAACGCGATTGAAGATACTCAAAGACAACCACGACGGCTATAAAATAGCGGAGCTTGACCTTGCCATGCGCGGCCCCGGTGATTTTATCGCGGAGCGCGGCGGATACGTAAGACAGAGCGGAGAGGCGAGCTTCCGCCTTGCCTCACTTTCAGGCGATACGAAGCTTCTCTACGACGCATTCGAAGCAGCGAAGGCGACTCTTGCGGACGATGCAGAGCTTACAAAAACCGAAAACGCAGGCATTTTGAAACGGATAGAGTTTGAAAAAACAGAGCAGATTAAAAAATGAAAAAGGCGGCTCATGAGAGCCGCCTTTTTCGTGGAAGAAAAAAGGATGAATTAGGAATGTTTTCTGTTATAGTTCGAGTTTGGGTTTACGAATTCGCGCCAATCGATATCTCCCCTGTCAAGAGCGGTGATAACAACCTCTGCCGTGCCTATATTCGTGGCAACGGGAACGTTGTTGAGGTCACATGCGCGGATAAGGGAATCATCGTTAAGAGTATGTTCGATATCTTTGGGCTGGCTGTCGCGGAAATAGATGAGAACGTCTATTTCGTTGAAGGAGATGCGGCTCGTGAGCTGCTGCATACCGCCCTGACCGCCGGGAAGGAGCTGTTCAATATGAAGTCCCGTTGCGTCATAAATCATAGAGCCCGTTGATTTTGTGGCGCAGATCTTGTGCTTTGCAAGCACACCGCAATAAGCGATGCAGAACTGAACCATTAGTTCTTTCTTTGAATCGTTTGCAAGCAATGCTATTTCCATCATTTATACTCCTTTATTTAAGTTTTTTAAGGCGTTTTATGTTGTTGAAAAGTGGACGTTGTTCTCCGATGGTTCTGTACGCAATATTTTCAAACGCGCTGGTTACGTTTGTGCTCAAAATTTCGTCAACGAGCTTGCCTGCGTCGCCCGCATAGATGAGTTCAGCATCATAGGGAACGACGCCGATGAGTTTAACGGACGTTTCATCTATGACGGAGATGATCTCCTCTTTTGCACGCTTTACGGAACGGCCCGCAAGCTTATTGATAATGAGCCTTTCGCGGCGCACGCCTTTCTTTTCAAGAAAAATGGCCGTACGTTCCGCGGCGCGGATAGCCGCGCGGGTTGGTGCAACGATGATATAAGCAATATCCGCAACGCTTGCCGCGAACATGAGGGGCTCACCAACACCGCCGGGCGTATCGATAAATATATAATCGTAATCTCCCGATTTTGCGTATTCGCCGACCGCATGGCGGAAGGCACTCTTGCTCATATTATTGTTGAAGTTGTAGGGTGCCGCAACGAAATGAAGGTTCGGTGTGCGGCGGTCTTTGACGATCGCCTCGTCGGGGGAAATCCGTCCCAACACGACGTCGCCGATATCGTAAACGGCTTCATCGGTAAGACCGAGGATAATATCAAGGCATCTGTTGCCGAAGTCGCAATCTATAAGAAGTATTTTTTTGCCGAGTTCGGCAAGCGCCATGGCAAGGTTTGCACACACGGTGGACTTACCGACACCGCCTTTGCAAGACGTAAAAAGAATAACATGTGTTCCGAGTGATGTTTCGGACATACGCTCACCTCCGAGTAAAAACTAAAAATCCAATTTAAGGATATCATATCCTGCGAAAAAAGTCAATATTTAAGTTGTTTGTAATATTCTCACACAGCGATTTTTGTTAAAAAGTACAGAAAACAGCACAAATTTTTTATATTATAGCAAATTGCAGTGAAAGTTAATCGACGATTTGTGAGTCGTGTTTGTAAGTGACGGCGCCTTCGACGTCCTAAAAAGCGATTTGCGTTATATGAAAATTTCATTCTATTCCGCTGACGGTGATGGTTTCGAGCGTTGCAAACGCTTCCTCAACCAGCGTATCTATATCGAGCTTGGCTTCCTCGGCTTCCACCTTTGCAAGTTCGGGACGTGTCTTGGGGTGGCGGGGAGTGAACACCGTGCAGCAATCCTCATAGGGTAGAATGGAGGTTTCGAACGTGTCTATTTCGCGCGCGATCTTTATGATATCTTCTTTATCATTGCCAATGAGGGGGCGGAAAACAGGTATTTCGGAGATGATATCCGTAACGACGAGCGCCTGCATCGTTTGGCTTGCTACCTGACCGATGCTTTCGCCCGTGATAACGGCGTCACAGTAGAACTTCTTTGCAACCTTCATTGCAAGGCGCATCATGAAACGGCGAAGAATGAGCGTGAAGTAATCTTCCTCGATAGTGTCGCGCAGAACCTCCTGAATGTGCGTAAGAGAAATGACGTGAACATTCATTTCTCCCGAATAGGAGGCGACTTTGTTAGCAAGGTCAAGAACTTTTTCTTTTGCGCGCTCACTCGTGTAAGGGAAACTTTCGAAATGGAGAGATTCTATTTTAACGCCGCGCTTTGCCATCTGAAAACCTGCGACAGGGCTGTCTATACCTCCGGAGAGGAGGAGAAGGCCCTTGCCGTTGGAGCCTTGAGGCATACCGCCGATGGCGCGTTCTTGACCGGCACAGACGTAAGCGGCAAAATCGCGTATTTCAACGCGCACACAAACCTCGGGGTTGTGAACGTCAACTTTTTTTCTTCCGTGGCAGGCGTCTAGTATAGCACCGCCTACGAGCTTGCATATTTCGGGGGATTCGAGGGGAAATTTTTTATCGGAGCGTTTTGCTTCGACCTTGAATGTCTTGACATTTTCAAGATACGGCATAAAGTCCGTGCGGACGGCGGAAATAATTTCGTCCATATCCTTCGGTACTTCGAGAGCGATCTGCACGGCGGAAACGCCGAACGTATTTTTAGCCGCGCGGTATGCGGAGTCCATGTCGCAATCTTCCG
>JBGVFW010000078.1:0-6272 GCA_045121315.1 Eubacteriales bacterium | reverse complement strand
GGAAAACGTAGTACAAAGGCGCTTTGCCTCCCCACATATAATCTCCCGATTTCCATTCAACGAATAAATAATTTTTGCCGCCGATATTTTTTATTTCGTAATGCTGTGCGACTTCCCAACGTTTATCGAGGACGATTCCTTTAGTCCAATCAAGAGAAAGGGGAGTTCTGTTTTCGTATAAGACGGAAACTTTACCGTTTGCAAAAAATTCAGCCGTCTGCCAAAAAAGAGAGCCTTTCCAAGCCTTCTTTTCGGGTACAAAATTGGAAATACTGTTGCAAATATCGCAAACTTTCCATTCTCCCAAGATACGCTCATCTTGGGCAAAGGGAATATCTACGTTATCTTTTATTCGAATCTCATTTTTATCGTAAATCTTACTGTCAGCTTTCTTGAAAACGTAGATAGACGGTTTTCCGCCGCGGGATTTATATTCCCGTTCCGCAAATTCGAGAAACATATATGTGTCGTTCCCGATTTTTTCCGTAGTATAACGGCATCTTTGCTTTTCAGCGGGATAATCTATTTGAAAATAGACGTAATTTTTAGTCCAGCCTTTTATTCCCCAATACGGCTCTCCATTGGGAAGAAAATACATTTTTTTAAGCCACATATTTTTGTAATCACTGTATTTTCTGTTTTCACTTGAAAACTGTTCTCGGCAAAGGATAATGTCGTAAAATTCCCACGCGCCGATGACTTCTTCATCGTTTTCGAAAACGGTTTCAAAAACATCGTCGGCACACTCATTTTCCGTGCGCGATAAAACACATACGGGGAGTTTTAATTCAAGCGTACCGTCCTCATGGTAAATTTCATAAAACGGGCCTGTAATTTGAGCGGGTATGTTTTCAAGTTGTTTTGCCACGTTACGGTAACAATCGTCAAGCTCTTCTTTTTTGCAGGCAAGCGAAGCAGCTTCGCCGTAGAAAACAATTTCTTTTTCTTCGAACTGTGAGCCTTTTGGAACTTTTCCCGTTATTTCAACACAAGCGGCGAGGTCAAAGTTTGCCTCTTTATAATCTGTTTCATAATTGACGATAATTGTTCTTTTGCCCAAAATGCTTTTGGGCAGGCTATTTTTGATTTTTTCTGCCTCGCTGTAAGCCTCATCATACGAAGCGAATATTTTTCGCACGCAAGCGACGCGTACGGTATCTGCATTTCTTATTATTATATCAAACATTTTACTTTCTCCATCTGTAATACCTTTTTTCATCGTATCAAGCCTATATATCTGAGATGATATCTGCTCAAGCAAAAGTGTAAGCTCACGTTGCTTTTTTTCAATCAGCGATATCATGTTCTCTCCGGAATTCGCGTTTAAATGCTTACGAATTTCATCAAGAGAAAATCCGAGTTCTTTAAGCGCGAGAATCCTATAGCATTGTTCGATCTTCGACGCAGAATAGTAGCGATATCCCGTAAAAGAATCGATGATGTCGGGAATAAGGAGATTTTCTTTATCATAATATCGCAACGTATTCACGGTAACCTTACAGATTTTTGATAACTCTCCAATCTTATACATATTGTCACTTCCTTTTCAGAAATATTTGTAAGAGAAATTCGGCGCCGTTTCTATCTTGCATTTAAAGTGTATCATTAGAGTTAAGGCGAGAGTCAAGAGGTTTTCTTAAATTTTTTTAGAAAAAAGTGCCGAGGTTTAATCGGCACTTTGGTCAAAGCTTATTATTTCTTTTCGATTAGGAAGAAGAAAGGTGAAGTGGGGGAGTTTACTATTTTAAACTTAGTGGCGCATATCTGGCGCCTGTCGAGCTTCGAGAGCATATCTTCGATAAGCTCTCCTTCAAGCGTGCCTTCGGCGTGGCCAGGGTATACAGCGCAAAGAATGGCTCCGTCGGGCGCGAGGAGGTCTATACCTGCGGAAATAGCGAGCAAGCTCGTTTGGTGAAGTGTAGTGATGGTCTTGTCTCCGCCTGGAAGATAGCCGAGGTTGAAAAGACCCGCGCATATAGGCTCTTTAACGTAGTTTTTTACGTTATGATGAGAGTCGAGAATAAGAGTATAGTTTTTGTCCGCGCCTTCGCTTTCAAGTAGCTTTGCCGTTGAATCAAGAGCGTCCTGTTGAATATCGAAAGCGTAGACTTTTCCGTCCTTACCAACAGCGCGCGAAAGCCAGAGCGTGTCGTGTCCGTTTCCCATAGTAAAATCAACAACAGTACCACCCTCTTTTATATGAGTGGAAATAAACTGTTTTTCTGTTTTTAAAAGGTCTATCATTTTATTTTCCTTTGCTTATAGTTTACAATTTTTCAATTTCCTCAGAGATATCGAGCACCGTTTTTCCCGTTACGTCAACCTTTACCGTGTTAAGGCGAGCATAAAGAGGAATACGTAAAACGCTTCGCTCGATGACGTCGAGCGAGCGCAAGCCGAGAGCAACATCTTTTTCAAGATGAGAGCGAAGCTCACTTTCCTCGCAGACCAGGGAAATGCTCTTCACCTTGCACGCAGAGGTATCGAGGCGTGAGAGTATATCGTCAATAATGCTTTGCTCGTGCATGACCCAACAAAACACAATGTTTTCATATGCGAAACAACGAATAAAGTTTGAAAGCATATGGCAGATATTATCGAGCACCATTGATTTTGTTTCCTCCGTCACCTGAAACGGATCTGCGTCCCAACACCAATCGCCGTCAAGAAAAACGCACTTTGGAAGCCTGCTTTTAAGCGTTTTGCAAACTGTTGTCTTGCCAACGCCCATTGTGCCGCCTATCAAATATAATGTTTTCATGATCAAGTTTTCTTATTGATGAAAAATGCAACTGCCGCGATCAAAAGCGCGCCCACGGCGCAAGCGATCGAAGCCCAACCTTTTATATAAAAGCTTGCCAAAAGCAGGGCAATTATCAATATTATCAGAATATCTACGATTTTTTTCATTTAATCCACCGCCACAAGCTTTGTTCCGCTTGCGCCTTTTATTTCTGAAATTTTTCGAATGATCTCTTCAATGTGGCTTTTGGAGTTTGTAAGGTCGATTGAGATAACAACGTGTGCTTTTCCGTTTATCGGGAGATTTTGCGTGATGGTGAGTATACTTGCCTCAAAATCCGAGATAATGTTCAACACTTCGACAAGTTTTCCCGCTTCGTGAACGAGCGTGAAAGAGATCACAGCTTTCCTACACGTAGAGAAATCATTCGGCAGAAAAACGAAATCTTTATATTTATAATACGTACTACGCGAAATGCCAACAGCCTTTACAGCTTCGCTGACGTCCCTGCATTTTCCTTCAGCAAGGTACGTGCGTGCCTCGATAACTTTTTCGTAGTAATCGGGGAGGATACTTTTATCAACTATGATATAATTATTTTTCATAATCTTTCCTATAAAATCACATGATCTTTGCGCCGTGTGTGTCTATGGAGAGGGGGTATACCTTCCAATTATGAGGGAGTTTTTGAATGTTTTCGCGCAAAGCCTGGGAAATATCTTTGTCCGAAATGCACATACAGGTCGAGCCGGAGCCGCTTATGAAGAAAATCGGCGCGCCAGCGCGCTTTGCCACCTCTTTCGCTTCGTCAAATCCGTGAATGAGCGAGGTTCTGTACGGCTGATGTATTTTGTCCGTGAGAGCGGGCGTGAGAAGAGAAATACTGCCTATCTCAAGTGCTTTTATAAGCACCGCGACGTGGGAAAGGTTATACACCGCGTCACCTCTGGAATAAGTTTTCGGGAGCACAGCACGGGCGGTGCTCGTTTTTGTTTCAAAATCGGGAATGAGAGCAAAAAATTTGAGTTTTTCTGAAATGGTGTAGTTTACTGTGTAGAGGTTTCCCTCATGGAGCATGGAGGCGGTGAAGCCGCCGAGCATCGCTGGGGCGAGGTTGTCTGCATGACCTTCGATGGGGGTGCATATCTTTACAAGCTGAAACCTTGTAAAGCCGCAGTGGAGTATTTCATTTGCGGCAACAGCACCCGCGGCAATAAGTGTGGCAGAAGAACCGAGTCCGCGGGCTACGGGAACTTCACACGAAAGAGAAATGTGTAGCCCCCCTACATTTTTGCCTGCGGCTTCAGCTACTTTTTTGTACGCCACATAGCAAAGATTATGTTCGTTCTGATATTTTTTATCGCATCCGGAAAAGGAAAGTCCGCTTTCCTTTTCGGTGAATTCGAACGTATTATAGAGTGAGAGCGCGATGCCGAGAGAGTCAAATCCGGGGCCTATGTTCGCACTTGTTGCGGGAACGCGGACCGTGACTTTCATATTTTTTCCTCCGTGCGGGAGAGAACGTATTTTTGCATATCTTCTTTTGCGATCTTGTCGGTATGGAGGTTAGCTGCACTTTCAAGATTTGCAAGAGATGCGGGAATGGGAGCGCCCGTGAGGTTGTGGAGAGTCTTTATCATTTCAAATTCATTATCGGAAGTTTTCACGCCGAGAGCTTTGAGAACGCTTCCCGAAAATTTGTAGGGAGAAGCCGTGGAGAGAATAACGGTCTTGTTGCCTGTGGAGTGGAGCTTTTCGCTTACGTTCCATGCAACCGCCGTGTGTGTGTCCATGAGATAATTGTGCTTTTTGAAAACGTCGCCTATTGTTTCAAGTGTTGCGGCGTCGTCACAGCAGCCTGCGCAGAATTTGCCCGTAAGAGCGGAGAGCTCGTCCGCGGGAATGGTATATTCTCCGCATTTTGCGAGGGTTTCCATATATTCTTTCGTCTTATCCGTGCCGTATGTAAGGCTGATAAGTCTTTCAAGGTTACTGGAGATAAGAATATCCATAGAAGGGGAGCGAGTTATGCGGAATTCACGGAGCTTATTATATCTGCCCGTTTCAAAGAATTCCGTGAGGACTTTGTTTTCGTTGGAAGCGCAGATGAGCTTGCCGACGGGAAGGCCTATCTTATTTGCGAAATAACCCGCAAGAATATCACCGAAATTGCCCGTGGGAACTACGAAATCAACTTCATCACCGAGCTTTATTTCGCCTCTGTTTACAAGGTCGCGGTAAGCTGTGAAATAATATGCTATCTGCGGAACGAGTCTGCCGATGTTGATGGAGTTAGCGCTGGAAAGAGCCGTGCCTTCGGGCATTTTGCACTCCGCGAATATTTTCTTGACGCCGCTCTGTGCGTCGTCAAAGTTGCCGTTAACGGAAGAAACGAAAACGTTTTTGCCGGGGCATGAGGTCATCTGCTTTTCCTGAACGGCGCTTGTGCCGTGAGCGGGGTAGAATACGATTATCTTTGTGCCGGGAACGTCGGAAAATCCGTGAGCGGCGGCACTTCCCGTATCGCCGCTTGTAGCCGTGAGGATAACCGTTTCGGTAGTGATACCTTTTTTCTTTTTTGCTGCAATAATAAGACGGGGAAGAACAGAAAGGGCGACGTCTTTAAAAGCGCATGTGGGGCCGTGGTAAAGCTCAAGAACGAATTTGTCTCCAACCTTTGCAAGGGGAGCAAGGTCGTCGTTTTCAAAAGTGCCGTTGTAAGCGGAATTTACTATCTCTTTTATTTCGTCATATGAAAAATCCGTGAAGAATTTGGAAAAAATCTCCATAGATATCTCATTGGAAGTCATTTTAACTATCTTTTCGAGAGAAACCTTTGCCTCGTCGAAATTTTCGGGAAGATAAAGACCGCCATCGGGCGCGATTCCTCTGAGAATTGCGTCGGCAGAAGCGGCGGTGAGTTTTTTATTGCGAGAACTGTAATATAACATTATGAAAAATCCTTTTGAAAATAAAAAATTTGCTGTTGGGATATTGCTTTTTTGCTGATATTATGATACACTATTCGCGTTAGAAATACAAGTGTTTTTGAAATAAAGACATAAAAGAAAGGCAAAAAAATTCATGAAATCTGCAATTTTGGGCTTCGGCATCGTAGGAAGCGGCACATATGAAGTGCTTACACACAGTTCCGTCAAAATCGATGTGAAGCGTATCCTCGATATAAGAACAAACCCTCTCGTGGCTGACAAAATCACCGCGGATATTAACGATATATTAAACGATCCGGAGATCGAGATCGTTGCCGAAACGATGGGCGGTCTTCACCCCGCTTACGAATACGTTACGGCGGCACTTAAGGCCGGTAAAAATGTTGTTACGTCCAACAAAAAGCTCGTTGCGACTTATTACGAAGAGCTTATAAAGCTCGCTGAAGAGAAGGGCGTTTCTTTCCGTTTCACTCCTTCTGCCGGCGGCGGTATCCCGTGGCTTTCCAATATCGTTCGCCGTGCGGCTACGGAAAAAATTCTTAAAGTTCAGGGCATCATCAACGGTACCACAAACTATA
>JBGVFW010000077.1:0-6922 GCA_045121315.1 Eubacteriales bacterium | reverse complement strand
TCGTCGGGAAAATACTTGCGAAAAGGCTCCGCTTTGAATTTCAATACCTCTTTTTGATTGGCTTTCGGCTTTTCCATAATCGCATAAATCTCATCGATACCAAGTACGCCCTTACTGCTGTGATCCTTCATGGCGATGGCTTGGGAAAGGGATGGTGTTACCTGCAAATCCTCCAGCGTCATCGCCAAGGTTTCCTGCTCTTCCTTTTTAAGATAGGAAAGCTTTTCGGCAGGTGTCAGTGCAATCTTGCCTGCATCGACCATGTCGAGCAAAGGTTTGATCAGATTGGTCAAACGGACAAAGCGTTGAATGGTAGCGCGGCTTTCTCCGGCTTCTTCTGCGATGAGTTCATCACTTCGCAACTTCGGCGCAACTTGCGCCGAAGTTAGATCGGTGCGCTTACCTTGTTTCTTCAAAACGTCCAGCTTCATTTTGTATGCAAAAGCTTTTTCCGACGGCAAGAGCTTTTCTCGGTGGAGATTGCTGTCCACCATCGTCAGAATGGCTTCGTCATCGGACAAGTCACGCACAATGACGGGAATATCTTGTTTCTTTAATCTTCTACAAGCCTCAAAGCGTCGATGTCCCGAAACGATCTCATAATAGCCGTCTCGGAAACGAACGATAATAGGATTCAAAACACCGTATTCACGAATGCTTTCCATCAAGCGTTCCATTTCCTCATCGTCTTTGACTTGGAACGGATGATTATCCATCGGTACAATGTTAAAAATCGGATGGATAGTGATTGTTTCGCTTCTGTAACCTATTTTGGTTTCATTAGAATTGATCATACTGTTTACCTCGTTTCTTTCTTCAAAATGTTAAATAAATGATGTAACGAACGCCATATCAAAACGTTCGAGTTGTTCCGCAAAAGCGGAAAGCTGGTTGCTCGGTACTTCGCCTGTTTGCCGCGTCAGCCGAGCAAGATCGTATAGCGTGTTTGTCATCGCACGCAGATGAATGATGATCTCGCCGTATTCCACAGGTACACGCTCACGAATCTCTACGCCGGCAAGCGCATCGCGGACATACTGCTCACGGGATAGGCAAGTTCTTTCGACTTGACTATTCAGTTTTTCCCACTCATCTCTTGTAAGTCTGACTTTGACTTCATAGTTTCTTTTCATGCTTCATGCAAGGGGTCTTAGGGGAGCTTTCCCCTCAAAAACCGAATTTTGGGGACAAAATTCAGTGCTTGCAAAGATTTGCAGACCTCTTTCTACCTCCTTCCTTTCATATTTTTGTAATAAATAAACCATACCGAAAGAGGCGATTTTGTCCTGCTTGTTTCCTGAATTTTTGCAAAACAAAAAAGCCGCTACATACGTGCGGCAAGAAAAAAGGGCATAAGGATAGCTATGCTGTACCTAAATTTCTTGCGAGATCGCAAATATGTAACGGCTTTCAACGAAAGCAACTGTGAAAAATATGGTATTCAATTGTCTTTGAAACGAGGTGTGAGCCAGACTTACCGATAAGATAACTGCTCGCTATGTATTGGTACGCTTTCATTATATCGGAGATTTTGCATCTTGTCAATGGGTCGGAATGCGTTTCTCCATTATGCCGTGAGTCTATGACAGCCCTTTGGTGGATTCATACAAATTCCTACTACAATCAGATGGCGGGGAAAAGGAACACCTCGTCTCAATTTGAGACGAGGTGAAATCTAAATCGATTCTGCTTTTTATTCGCAAGAAGTTGCGATATTTATCAAAAATCACGCGAATCTGCATTGACAGGCAATTGTTTCCGATATATAATAAAAATAGATAGGAGGTATGCAGTATGAGAATAAGTTATAAAAAGCTTTGGATATTACTTATTGAAAAAGATATATCTCAAGCTACATTGCGAAAAGATTTGAATATTGCAACCGGAACAATGACAAAGTTACGGAAAAATGAGGAAGTAGCACTTTCCGTTCTTTTGCGTATTTGTGAATATTTGGATTGTAATATCGGAGATATTTGTGATGCAGTAAAAGTGGACAATAAATGATTTATCAACATTCGGAGGTGTGTATGAGTGTAAAAATTACTAAAAAAGATATTATTAACTTTGTAAAAGAAGGCGGTAGATTTTTCGGCACATTAGCATTAGACGTTTATGGAGACAGTCTTAACAAAACAGGAGAACAAGCATTTGCGGAGGCAATAGAAATTGGCATTGAAAATACTATTGCCTCGTTATATGATACAAAAGTTGACGATAAAGAAATAATTCGCGTTGTCAGCAAGCATTGGGGAATCTGCGATCGAGAAGTAGAAGATCGTCTTGTATGGGAAAAACATCAGGCTGCCATACGTGCTTTAAGACAGTATTTAAAATTGCAAGGATATTCAAAATTGGACATCGATTATTTTATGCGAGAAAATATGGTTTCTTCGAGAATACATCATGAGAAGGATTTGTGGAAATTAAAGGATCATCCCGAAAAGCTATTTAAGGAAATAATAAAAAAGAAATCGGAGGCATAGAATATGGCTTTTTGCATCAACTGCGGTCAACAACTTGTAGATGGCGCTAAATTTTGCGCCAATTGCGGAACTGCAGTAAAAGCAACTGATAATGCCGCAAACTGCGTCGACGAAAACGCGGATGTTGAAATAGGCATTTCTGTTTTGTTAAATAATAACAATGACCAAGAATTTACAGAGAAAGACATTTATTTGGAGCATAACCACAAGACTTTAGCAGTTAACATTCCAAATGGAATTTCTGTCGGTCAAAGGATACGTCTTAGAGGAATGGGAAAAACCACTCGATCAGGAAAAGTGGGCAATCTTTTTATTCGTATCGACCATATAGATTACAAAAAAAGTGCGGAGCAACAAACTACACGAAAAGTTATCTATGATGGGGAAATACATAAATGTCCTAATTGTGGTGAAGTGCTAAAAGCTTTTGAGATTAACTGTCCTTCTTGTGGACACGAATTAAGAAACATAAAAGTATCAAGTGCCGTCAAAGAATTTGCGCTAAAACTTGAAGCTATTGAATCAAAGCGAGAATATGAAAAACCCCGTGGTTTGTTTGCAAATGCGGAAGCACAGCAAAGAATATCCAAGACGGATGAACAGAAGATTAGCCTAATTAAAAATTTTTCTGTTCCCAATTCAAGGGAAGACATGTTGGAGTTTATGATTCTTGCAACTTCCAACATGAATATGAAAGCCTATGATTCTGCAAATACTGAAACAACTAAGGTCGAGAAGGAAATTAGTGACGCATGGTTTTCTAAGGTACGCCAAGTGTACGAAAAAGCAAAACGAAGTTATTCAACGGATGATGTTTTTGCAGAAATCAAAGAACTTTACGACCAATGCAATGCTAATGTCAAAAATGCTAAGAAAAAAGGTGTTCTAAAGTGGATACTACTATTTGGATGGATACCAATCTTTTTTATTATAGTATTCAGTATTCTTGGTGTGACAGAGCCTAAGGCCGAAAAAGAAGAAATAGAACGCCTGGAAAATATTATTGTTGAAGTTCAACAATCGTTAGATCATAAAGAATATAAGCATGCATTGCGACTCGCAGATTCCATAGACTATCAAAGATATGACATTGCTATGGAGCGTAAGTGGGATATTCAAAGAGAATATTGGGTTGAAAGAATAATCGATTTAGCAGCAACTGATGGCATTATATTGGAACATACATTTACGCCCGATATCGACAAGGCAAATGACGAATCAAAAGAAGACGATGAGGAACATAGTGATGGATTTATCGAAGGAATTTTAGATGGAATTGAATCAGCATGGAATTCCTCTCAAATGACAAATTCTACAGAAGAATCCTCCACTAAAACTGATTTCGATTACTCTGCAAACACTATTAAAAAAGGCGCTGTATATACATATGGGCATGATGAAGGAGGGTTATACTGTGCAACAGCCATATCTGATAGTATAATCAAAATTGAAAGATGGGGAAAACATCTTACATCACAAAAATCATTCAATCAAGAGTATGAAGTGGGGGCATTTAAGATTACTGATGCTCAATATGAATTTGTTTGGATTGATGAAAGTAAAACCGCTTTTTCTTTTGCTTTGATAGATGAAAATGATAGAGATTTTAAGAAATCAAAAAACGTAACATTTACCATCTTGGGAATCGATGGTAATACAAATAAAGGTACAAATTATAACACCAATGGAGATTGTTATTCATATCAGCATGATGATTGGCATTTATACAGAGCAATCTTGTTGACAAATGAAATTATTAAAATCGAGTGTTGGTATAGACCTATGGCTATTGGCAGTTTTCATTATGGATACGACATTTATGTCATAAATCAAAATGATACTGATACTGATTTCGAATGGACAGATGATGAACATACTTCATTCACCATCTCAATTCAAGATAAAAATAATAGCGATTTGAAAAATTTAACATTTGTAGCATTTACGCAAGATTAAGGAGGACAGAATGTCTTTATTTAATAGAAACAAACCGCGCAATGCGGCAATGGACGTCATCCGCTGTGATGAACCATCATATCTTATTTGGAAATGGCATCCGTCGGGTTCACAGCTTGGCGAAAATAAGCGCGAAAACGCAATTCGTTGGGGATCCTCTCTGCGCGTAAAAGATGGCGAAGTCGCTGTATTTGTTTACAAGCAGAAAGATGGTGCGATGCAGGATTTCATTGTCGGTCCTTTTGATCAGACTATCAAAACTGCAAACTTCCCGGTGCTTTCAAGTATCGTTGGTTTGGCTTATGGAGGAAATACTCCTTTCCAAGCAGAGGTATATTTTATCAACCTTGCTCAAATAATTCAAACTCGATTTGCGGTACCGTTTTTTGACGTTTACGATCCGAGATTTTTGGACTTTGGCGTTCCCGTTGCTGTCAGAGGTACGATCAGTTTCAAAATCGAAGATTACCGCGAGTTTATTAAATTACATAAACTTAATAGCTTTGATCTTGATGCTTTCCAAAAGCAGATTAAAGATGCAGTAAGTCGCTACGTAAAAGATACAGTCGCCAATGCTCCTGCTACGCACAACATTCCCGTTATTCAGATCGAAAGCAAAACCGCACAGATCAACGATGCGATTGAATTTGATATTGCGGAACGTTTGAAAGATACTTTCGGTGTGGTTGTTTCGGGTGTTGACATTAGCGCAATTGAAATTGACAAGTATAGCGACGGATACCACCAATTGATGGCAGTTACTAAGAATGTAACTACACAAACTATCCAAGCACAAACTGCCGCTAATATTAGAAATATTCATGATATGCAACGGATTGATGCTGAAAATTACAGAGAAACACTCCGTGTCCAGCGTGAAGAATCTCAATATGCACAGCATAAACAAACACAAAGTGCTAACTTTGCTGCATTCCAAGTTGAAAAGCAAGCAGAAGTCGGTGTGGCTGGTGCAAATGCACTTGGTAAAATGGGTACTAATGGAGCTGGCGGTGTGGATTTAGGTGGTAATTCGGGCTTTAATCCCGCATCTATGATGGCAGGAATGGCTGTTGGAGGTGCTGTCGGACAAAATATCGCAGGAATGATGAATAATATGATGTCCGGAATGAATCCGCCTGCAAATGGTGGGATGACTCCTCCTCCAGTACCGACGATTTCCTATCATGTAGCGTTGAACGGACAAGCGGCAGGCCCATTCGATTTGAACACTTTAAAGCAGATGGCGATTTCCAATCAATTCACTTCTGACAGTTTAGTTTGGAAGGCAGGTATGACGGATTGGGTGAAAGCAGGAACGGTTGATGAACTAAAATCAATGTTTATTGCTCCACCACCAATACCTCCACAGAAATAATCTTATGTTTTTAACTTCGTCTCAAAATGAGACAAAGAAGTGGCGAGAGTTTTCTCGCCACTTCTTTGCTATCCAGTTTTTCAATCCCAAAGTTCAAATACCAACTTCACCCCAAGTCGAAATCCATCGATGAATATCTCGCATTCAGTTTGACTTGTAATTTCGCTTGCACAACTTTCGTATTCTTCCAACAGTTGCTTTTGTTCTGCGGTTAAGCTATCAAGCAGTTGATTACGGTAATCTTCCATTTTTTGAAGCACCTTTTGTTTTTCTTCCGAAACGTCTCTGCGATTAGCAAACGGACGAATATTGCCATAGTACAATTCTTCAAGCACAGATTTCATCGAAAGATCACCTCTTTCTCAACAATCTCTCGCGCTCGATTGGCGATGCTTTGCATCCGATGTACCCACTGCATTTGATCGGTTGCTTTGAGATTTTCGTCAACGCCTTCCGCTTTGGTAAAATCAGCAATCAAAGATTCGTACATCTCATTTGCTTCTGCCTCAACCCTCGCAAGATAGTCAATGATTTCTCCCGAACCAATTAAATGTGAGTGACGGAAACGATGATGTTTTTTCAACCATGCTTCGTGTTGCCAACCAAATCTGCCGATAGTTTTCTCTTCCGGCAGTTCAATATCGGGAATCAATACTCCGTTTACTTCGCGGTATTCAAGGTTTGCAAAATATTTCTTTTTCATAATCATATTCCTTTCGATTTTCGTTACTTCATAGTCAAAAGTGCGAATCGGAATATGTTTGGAATCGCTGTCGATTTTGTATCCAAGATGTTTCGTTATGAACATCCGCACCAGAAAACGGGAATCGTATGATTCCCGTTTTTCTTTATTTTACAATGGTTTTCCGCACTTTCGGGTGCGGATTTTTTATGCCGAAAAAAATCCTTTTCTTTGACAACACAAATTTTAAGGGCTGACGAAATCGATCGTCAGCCCTGCTTTCATTTTTGTAATCCTTGATCAAGAGCAATCTTACGTTCTCATATTCCACGCCAGATCCCAAAAGGCAAGCTCATAGCGAGAGCAAGCAACGTAGATATCCACAATGTGCTGCTTCTGCTGGTCGGTATAATGCGCGGTCAG
>JBGVFW010000076.1:0-4633 GCA_045121315.1 Eubacteriales bacterium | reverse complement strand
TTCGACTGCCTTGACGAAAACACAAGCAAGGTCGGAAACATCAAGGCGTATGTGCTGGCAACGCTGTTCAACGCGCCGGCTACGATGGACGAATACTACCGTGCTGAGGTCAATCACGATTATCCCACGCACGGGCGCCGCAAGGCGCCTTAATTTATTTCAAAATTCGATGAAGGAAGGTGATGACTACCCATTTTACAAAGGAGCAGATTCAACAGGCGCGGCAAGCTGACCTGTTTGCGTATCTGCAAGCGAACGAGCCCGGCGTTTTGAAGAAAGACGGTCGTAATTACCGTCACCGCGAGCACGACAGCTTGGTCTATGTGACGGCAAAAAACTTCTGGTACTGGAACAGCCGAGGCAAGAGCATTACCGCTCTGGACTATCTTATGGAAATACGGGGTTACAGTTTTGCCGAAGCGGTCTCCCGTCTGATCGGGGACGCGCCGGCGAGAGCTTCACCGCAAGCCACATATTCTCAAAACGACAGCAAGCCAAAGCAACAGCGACCTTCAAAGCTGTATCTCCCGTGGCCGAAGAAGTGCGCGACCGGATATTTCAAATATCTGCGAAAACGCGGGATCAGCGCGAGGGTGATTCAACGGTGCCGTGAGTTGGGTTTGCTTTACGAGGGCAAATATAAGCCGAAGAAGGACGAGAAGAAGATCATTCCCGTCTGTGTGTTCGTCGGCAAGGACGAATCGGGCAAAATAAAATTTGCCTGTATGAGAGGGATTTACGAGCAGGTCAAGAAAGACGTTTACGGCAGCGACAAGGCGTTCAGCTTTTGCTTGCCGCCGGAAAAGCCGCACAGCAGTCAGGTCGCCGTCTTTGAAGCGCCGATCGACGCGCTCTCTCACGCGACCTTGCAGGAGCTTGACGGCTGGAAGTGGAACGGCTACCGCCTTTCGCTCGGCGGCACCTCGCCTGTCGCGCTGTTCGCCTTTTTGGAGCGTCACCCCGAAATCCGGCGCGTCGATCTCTATCTGGACAACGACTGTGCGGGTTTGAAGAACGCCCGAAAGATTCAGGCTATGCTGCGGGACAATCCCGGTTTCAAGGATATCCGCGTGGGGGTTCACCCTCCGCGCGAGGGCAAGGATTACAACGAAATGCTGCAAATCCGATTACAGCATGTCAATCAAAACAACCAACGCCGCCGTGAAAAACAGGCGGCTTTTTCAATTTAGACAGGAGGCACAATGAAAAACAAAACAAACGCGGTACAGGTTATCGCGAGAGCAACCAGATGTCCCGACTTTGAGCCGGACGAAATCTTTTCCTTAATGCGCAGGCTGAATATGAACGAAAAAGGTCTCGCGATCCTGATGAATGTCACGCCGGCGACGGTGCGGCTCTGGACGTCCGGCGCGGTCAAGCCCTGCGGTACGGCAAAGCGCATTATGCAGATTTACAGCGCGTGTCCTGAGGTTATCAGCAAGATTTCCGTAGAGACGGAGGAATCAAATGCCGAAACAGATACATGAGGATTTCGGCGAGAAGATAGGCGGCGCGAAAAAAGATTTGTGGAGCGTCCGAGGTTTATACACCGACGACCTCGACGAGATGAACGAGCGCGAGGCTGAGAAGTACGTCAAAAAGGATAATATCTGGAAAAAGCCCGACTATCAGGCTATGCTTGACGACGGCGTGCCGATCGGCGTGGTTTATTACATCAAAAAGGTGCGCGACGCCGTGCCTGCAACGCCGCGATACTACAGGGTCTATGATCCCGAGGATAAATACTATCAGCAAAAACAGTATATCACAACTGTCCGTCAGCTTCAAGAGGTCATGGAGAAGGTTCGCAATGTTGAGGACGCGAAAGCCGCCTTTGCCGACTTCTATGTAGAAAACGGTTATCTGCGTCCTGTTCAGGATTGGAACGGGCGGACTGCCTATGAGCGGACGCGCGATTATACGCACAATCCGGCGTTGACGGAAAATCTGCGCTACACAATCAGGATCACTTCAAGCGCTCAGTTTGAGCACGATTTTGCCCGCGGCGCAAAGGACGCGCAATTTTTGGTACCGAAGGAGCAGAAGATACCGCGCGGCTACAATATCAGGCAATATGACGGCGACGGTTATTCGCGAAACGGAGACTGGAAACCAGACACCTACTATGTAACACACGGTCACTATATTTTGGAGACCAACTTTGAAACGCGTGACGAGGCACTGCGCTGGGTGCAGGAGTACGCGAAAAGCCGTACTAAGAGCGGCAAACAGCGTTTTGTCCCGCCGCAGTTGGAGCATATCAACCGGACGGGACCGGATTTCAGAAACGGTCAGGAGATCACCGGACAGCACTACCTTGACACCTTCGGATTTCGCGGCGGTGAGTTTGGTAACTGGCTGAATCAGAATGACCGTCAAGCTTCACTCAATATGGGCTTTGAGGCGTTAAAGGATTTGGCGGAGGCGCTGCATATCTCCGATAAGGATATTGCTTTCGGAGGAACGCTGGCGATTGCTTTCGGTGCTCGCGGCAGTGGTAATGCGGCGGCACACTACGAGCCTATGCGGAAGGTCATCAATCTCACAAAAATGAACGGCGCGGGTTCTCTCGCCCATGAGTGGTGGCACGCGCTGGACGATTACCTCGGCGGTATCAAAAACGCGGGCTGTTTGCTTTCCGAGCGTTCGTGGAAGTATGAGCCGATGAAAAAGCTGGTCGAGGCTATTAAGTCAAAGCCCGAAACTTTGGAGCAGGCAAAGGCACGCGCCGCGCAGAACAAAGAGCGGCAGAGAAACAGCGCCGCTTCTTGGGTTGATTCCATTATGAAGCCCTGTGTTGACCGTGCGAACAATCCGGAAATAGCTGAACAATACGCCGCCTTGAAAGCTGAGTTTTTAACCGGCGCCGAGGGCAGCGTCGATAAGCTGAGTGATTTGAGAAAGCAGCTTACGGGTCATGTCATTCCGAAAAGCGACCGTAAATCATTAGGCGTTCAGGCGTACATTATGCGGAATCTTCAAGATGAAACGGAGCCGGTAATCGGGCGTGTACCGACCGACTACTACAAAAACTCACAGCGAATGGGCAATACCACCGAGAAGGACGGCGGCTATTGGGACAGCGAGGTTGAGATGACGGCGCGGGCGTTCGCCTGTTATGTCAAGGATAAGCTGGGGTATCAGTCGGATTATCTTGTCGGCCATGCCGAGAGCTGCGTCGGAATGGAGGTTGACAAAAACGGCGTCGTCGAGATTGTCAAAGCTTATCCTCAGGGCGAGGAACGCAAGGCGATCAACGCCGCCTTTGATAATCTGATCGCGGAGCTGAAAAAGGAGCTTATTTTCACCCATACCGAGGAAACGCCGTCTTTGCCCGCTCCTGCGAAAAAGCCTGAACAGCTTTCTATTTTCAGCGCGGATAAGCCGTCCGTACTCGGAAAACTCGCGGCGGCAAAAACACAGCAAAAGACAGCGCCGGCTGCACTTTGCAAAAAGAAAAACGAGCCGGCAATTTAGGCAATATCATTAAGTTAAGAGAATACAGAAATAACGAAAATAAAGATCCGCGATTTTTTTGAAAAAATTTGCAAAAAACACTTGACAAATAAGCAAAAATGTGCGGCTGCAACTGTTCGCTAAACGAACAGTTGCAGCCCTTGTAGTTAGGAGTAAAATCCAAATCCAATTACAAGGAGTGCACATCATGAGCTACGCATCAAAACTTAAAAAATCGTTATTTCAATGCATCGAAACCTTGAATCAGAGGAGAAGTGAGTATTGTCATTCACCGGGGAAGGATTATACCCGAAACCGAAAAGCGGACTTTTCATCTATCATAAAAGCAGTTCTTTGCTTAGGTGGGAAATCATTAAACAAAGAACTGTATGAAATCTTCGGCTTCAGTCCCGATACCTTAACACCGTCTGCATTTATCCAGCAGCGTTCCAAAATCAAGCCGGAGGCTTTTGAAGAGCTGTTCCGTAGCTTTAACCGCGCCAATCAGCAAATTCAGCTGTTTCACGGCTATCGATTGCTTGCGATCGACGGTTCACTTTTACACACTCCGACAAACAAAATGGATACGGATTCACTGCATTATAACAGAACATCCTGCTTCAATCTTTACAATGTCAACGCCCTCTATGACTTGAACAGCCATACCTATACGGATGTTTTGATCCAAAAATTCAAACAGCGCAATGAACACAGCGCGTTCGTCAAATTGGTTGACGATCTGGATTCTTCTGTTCCGGCGCTGATCACGGCGGACAGAGGTTACGAAAGCTACAATAATCTTGCCCATGTCCAAGAGAGCGGGCATAAGTTTTTGATCCGGATGAAGGACAAGAATTCCAACGGTATTTTGCAAAGATTCAAGCTTTCCGACGGTGAATTCGATCTGCCTATCCACTTAACGCTAACGCGAAAGCAAACAAATGATTTGAAATCCGATCCATCGGTTATCTGCATCGGCAATTCCAAAAAGTTGGATTTCCTTCCGTATTCCTACAAAAAAACCGATCCGACTGTGTTCTATTCGCTGGATTTCAGGATCGTGCGCGTCAAAATCTCCGATGACTGCTATGAAATCCTCGCCACAAATCTTGATAAGAGGGAGTTCACTCCGTCCCTTCTCAAGGAGATCTATGC
Source organism: Eubacteriales bacterium (assembly GCA_045121315.1). Classification (GTDB taxonomy): domain Bacteria; phylum Bacillota; class Clostridia; order Oscillospirales; family CAG-272; genus UMGS731. The sequence continues at coordinate 22 of JBGVFW010000076.1, read as the reverse complement.
CATGCGCTGGGGAATCGAAACT
>JBGVFW010000075.1:0-5046 GCA_045121315.1 Eubacteriales bacterium | reverse complement strand
ATTGTATTTTACCACAAAATCGTTCGTTTGTCAATAGTTTTTCGAACAATTGTTCGTTATTTTTTTCAAAAGCCCTTTAGCCGAACAAAAAAAGCACTTATGATACAAAATCTTTCGTGTATCATAAGCGCTTTTGCGTTACTATTATGTCGCAATGGTTTTTGCGGAACAAGCAATTGCGCACTAATTGTGCGCAATTGCCTATATTATAAAAAATGCCGCGTTCATTTATTTTTAAGGACGAAGTCCCATTCCGCCTTCAAGCGTCAATGTTTCGCCGTTCATATATTTAAAATCAGGAGAAACGATCTGTACGCACACTCTGCCGATCTCAAGCTCAGGGTCGCCGAAATGACCTGCGGGCGGTGTTTTTACGTTAGCCTTAAATGCGTCTGGATAAGCTTTTTCAAACTTTTCAAGCTGAGCCGTCCAAGCAAGCGGGCAAATAACATTGGTGTTTATTCCATCTTTTGCCCATTCCGTCGCTGCAACGCGAGAAAGTCCACGTATACCCTCTTTTGCGGCGGCATATGAACATTGACCGTAATTTCCGAACAAGCCCGCACCGGACGCGAAATTGATTATACTACCGTGTGTTTCTTTCAAATAAGGGTAACACGCTTTCATATAATAGAAAGTGGCGTAAAGTCCCGAATACATAGCCAGATCAAATTGTTCTGTCGTATGGTCTTGAATCGGAACGCCTGAAGCCGAAGCCTGCGCGACGTTTATAAGCACTTGGATACTTCCAAATTTTTCGGCAGCTTGGGAAACGACGTTCTTAGCTATCGCTTCATTATCTTCGCCGGCGGAAATATCGGCCGGAATAGCCAAAACACTGATGCCGTAAAGCTTCTCGAGCTCTTCCTTTGCTTTTTCAAGCTTAGCCACATTTCTTCCTGTAATAACAAGGTTTGCACCCTCTTTTGCATATGCAGTCGCAATGCCGTAACCGATAGCACCGCATCTTCCGTCGGAAAGTACGGAATATCCTGCTCCTGTAATAATTGCGGTTTTACCTTTCAAAAAACTCATATTATCTCTCCTTTCATGTATTTTCATTGTATTTATTATTCGATTGGTTCAAAATCGGAAGCTCCGTGCTTACAGATAGGGCAAACAAAATCTTCGGGAAGCTCTTCTCCCTCGTAAACGTATCCGCATATCTTGCAAACGAAGCCTTTTTTCTGTTTTGTTTCGGGTTTGGGTTTTACATTCTTGTGGTAATAGCTGTACGTCATCGTCTCCACATTGGAAACCACCTTCGCCTCCGTCACGGAACATATGAACATACCGTGTGTATCGAGGTCAATATACTGTTCCACCTTCAAAGACATAAAAGAGTTGATATAACGCGGCAGATATACAAGTCCGTTTTCGGAGCGCGGAGCCTTGCAATTTGCGAATTTATCCGTATTTCTTCCGCTGACAAAGCCGAACGCTTCAAACACCTTGAACGGCGTATCCACGGTGAGGCAGTTGAGGTTCATAATACCCGTTTGCTTGATAATGTCATGGGAATAGTTTTGCTTATTGATCGCCACAGCAATTCTTTCGGGGTTGTTTGTAACCTGGATTACGGCGTTGACGATCATGCCGTTATCCTTTTGACCGTCGTTTGATGTTACCACATACAAACCGTAGCCTATGTTAAACAATGCTTTCATATCATTCTTGTTTGCATCCATTTGCTGTTCCTCCTGTATATGTTTTGAAAATAAATTACGCTTCGTAAGTAGCCCTAATGTCTGTCACTATTATATCATAATATAAATGATAAATCCATTAGAAATTAGCAAAAATTCGAAAATATTATATAATTATGCAAAAAATGCCCTTTCGGGCATTTTTTGCAGCGAACATTCATTCAAAATCGTTCATAAAAGATTCAAGTTCTTCCTCGCTGTAAAAATCCAAACCGTTGGAAAGCAATTCTCTGTCGTCTTCCGTCAAAAATTCGCTGTAAGCATTCACAGTATCAAAAAGCGCACCGTAAGCATCGTAAACGTGTATCTGCCCTTCGGAAAGTATGGCGGAATAAAGCACCTGCGGTTCTTCTTCCTCTGCCTGCGTGCCCTCGTCAAGCCCAGCCATAACGGCAATGTCGCTTTCCTGTGTGCCAAAGATCGCAGCTTTTACGTTGCGCCTGATTCCCAAACAAAGGCTCATCGTCAGAATACTCACCACAAGCACTAAAAATACAAAAAACCCGAGCACGCCCGAAGCAAGCTTTGTACGTTCCATAAAATCACCTCTTTTTACAGATTTTTTCATGGAATATTATTCTCACCTTCAATGCACAATATTCAAAAAGAGGTGATTTTTATTAAGCAAAAAAGCAAAATTTTCAAACGAATTTTTTATATATTTTTGTCGTTGATCCTCGTCGGTATGCTCTGCGCCATATCAGTTTCGGGCGCGCTTTTTCTGTATATGAAAAATATCGACGCAAGCCTTGACGTAAGGACTCTAGCGGGCGGTTTAGGTCTTACCACAAAAATTTACTATAAACCGAGTGACGTCGAAGAAACAGAGCTTCTGCGTCTGCACGGCACGGAAAACCGCATCTGGGCAAACAGTGAAAACATTTCCCAAAACATCAAAGACGCCTTTATCGCCATAGAGGACCACCGCTTTTACGAACATTGCGGCATAGATTTTAAACGCATTGCGGGGGCGGTACTAAACTTCTTCGGCGGCAAAAGCTACGGCGGCTCCACCATAACTCAACAGCTCATTAAAAACCTCACAGGGGAAAATCAAGTCACCGTCAAGCGTAAACTGACGGAGATAATGCGCGCTTTAGAGCTCGAAAAAACGACCTCCAAGGAAGACATTCTTGAAATGTACCTCAACAACGTCTATCTCTCCTCGGGCTGCTTTGGAGTTGAAACTGCGGCGGAAAAATTTTTCGGCAAGAGTGCCGCAACGCTTTCCCTCGCACAGTCCGCTTCCCTTGCCGCCATCGTGCAAAACCCGTCTTATTACGATCCCGTGCGCAAACCCGAAAACAACCTGGAACGCCGCAATACCGTGCTTTTCCGCATGAACGAGCTGGGTTTTATCACAGATGATGAATACGCGGAAGCACTTGCAGAGGAACTCGTCATCGTCGATCAAGATCAGTCCTCTGCCGACGACGAGATATATTCTTGGTTCACCGATGCGCTTATAGAGGACGTTATAAGCGACCTAATGCAAACGCACGGCTTTTCACGCGAGCAAGCCAGTGCGAAGGTCTATTCAGGCGGTCTTACGATCCATTCCACACTTGATAAAGATATGCAGGATATGATAGAGGATTTCTACGCCAACGCCAAAAACTTCCCTCAAAACGAGGAAGGCATACCGGACAGCGCCGCCGTTATAATAGACGGCAAAACAGGCGCAATACGCGCTATAGCAGGAGGCAGGGGACGCAAAAATTCCAACCGTGCCTTCTGTCTTGCCACAAAGGCACGCCGCTCCCCCGGCTCTTCCCTCAAACCCATCTCAGTTTACGCCCCCGCTATCGAGAAAGACCTCATCACTTGGGCAACCGTATTCGATGACGTTCCCGTCAGCATCACAAAAAGCGGCTCGGATTACGTCCTTTGGCCCAAAAACAACCCTCGCGTTTATTCGGGTCTCACAACAGTAAATAAAGCGATAATGAACTCTGTAAACACCGTCGCAGTGCGCGTACTTGAAAAAGTGGGACTTCAAAATTCTTTCAATTTCTGCAAAAAAGCGGGGATTTCGGGTCTTGTGAAAAGCTCAGTAAGCGATAGCGGACAAGTCCTTTCCGATATAGCGATAGCGCCTCTCGCGCTCGGCGCGACGAGCCTTGGCGTTACAGTGCGCGATATGGCGGGAGCATACACAATGTTCACGCGCGGCGGCGAGTTTGAAAAACCGTATACCTATACCGCCGTGTACGACAGTGACGGCACGCTCCTTCTCTCTCACGGAGAGAACGCCGAACGCCTAATCTCCGAAGAAACCGCGGACATTATGACACGCCTACTCAAAAACGTCGTGACAAAAGGCACTGCAAAAGGGCTTGAGCTTGCCAACCGTGTGGAGGTTGCAGGTAAAACAGGCACCTCAAACTCCGGCGGCGACAGATGGTTTATAGGCTATACGCCCGATTACGTCTGCGGTGTTTGGAGCGGCTACCGCGACGGGCGCGACATCGGCGATTACGATCAAAATCCCGCCTGCACCGTCTTCGACGGCATTATGGGCAAGGTCTACGATTCTATTCCGACTTACACAAAAAAATTCGCCGCAAGCGAAAACGTCGTCAGCTGTGCCTATTGTGTGGATTCGGGTCATATCGCCTCCAAGGCGTGCCATAGTGACCCACGCGGCAACAGAATTGAAACAGGATATTTCAAGCGCGGCACGGAGCCGAGTGAAAAGTGTGACACACACGTCCTCGTTTCATACGATAAAGTGACGCACGCCGTCGCCTGCGACAAATGCCCCGAAGAAAATCTTACGAAAGTAGCTCTCATCAAAGTTTCCCGCTCATTCCCGTGTGAAGTGAAAATAACGGATTCGCAGTACACTTACAGATATCTGCCAATCGGCATAGACCCCACGTTGGAAGAAAACCTCCCCTTTTTCGCGCGATTGCAAAAGAACGGCGAATATTTCGGCACTTCGGGCAAGGATAAAGCATATAACAGATATTGCCACGAACATTTTATTGAAACGACAGAGGAAACCACTGAAATCACCACCGTCACTACCGAAACCACGGAGCAAACGGCCTCTGGTCAAAGCACAGCAGACTCAACAACGCAAAGCGCAGAAGTTCCTCCGCAGACAACTGCCCCGCAAACCACACAGCCGACCACAACCACATCTACAACCTCCCCAAGCGAAACCACAACGTATTTTCCCGATGAATAAAAAAACTTACGGTTGCAAACAAAATAGCCAGCTCTTATATAATGTGGTTTGTGCCTAAAAATTGTTGATGCCGAGAAAAAAGCAGATAACCGAAAATTCGGTTATCTGCTTTTGTTTTTTCTCAAATATAGAATTTCGAAATAAGAT
>JBGVFW010000074.1:0-1390 GCA_045121315.1 Eubacteriales bacterium | reverse complement strand
TCATCCGCATCACTTATGCGTATTCCACGAAGTGTGGCGCAGAGCAAGCGTGCGTGTTTGAGCCATCTGTAAATATTTCTTTCGTCATAATGGCTCGTATAAGCAAAGCGCCTTACTCGGTTTGAAATATCTCCGCGGCGAAGCGGCGTGTTTGGGTCTGTAAAATAAACTGCGAATATTGCGGCTATAATTTCCTTTTTGTTTCCGTCGTGAAGAATGTCAAGTGTCGCGTTCACGGCTTCAATATCGAGCAGCAGTGGTGCCTGCGCGTCTACTGCTTTTTCCGCGCTCTCTATCGCTTTTTCGGGAGAAAGGTCTGTGCGTTTTGCAAGCTCCTTTTTGAAAATGGTTTCCCGCGCCTGCTCATATGTTGGCTTTCCCATACGCGCATATACGCGAAAGGCTTCCGTTATGTATGCTTTTGTAAAATCTTTTTCCATAGGCTCACCTCTTAAAATAGTTTTTCCTGTTCGGAGAATATTTCTTGCTTGCGCTTATTATCAAATGCTTTTTCACAGGCAAGAGAAAAGTTGCGAAGCTGTTCCGTAAAGTCCTCTGTAATGACATCAAAAGGAGTTATTATAGCAAGCAATACAAAACCCGATTTTGCCGCGAAGTAGAGAGTCCCGTCTTCCTTTACTCGTTCGCATATTGTAAGTTGCGGCGCATCGGCAAGCGGGAGAAGATGTTCGCTGTGAATAAATTTTATGCCTTGCGTTGTGTTATAGGGCAAAGTGTCGCTTGCACCGGTGATGAGCTGGAACTGCCTTGCACATTCCTTTTCACCGGGAAAATAATCCTTGAAGTTAAAATCGGACGGAAGCGTGGGCTTATGCGAAAAGTACATTTTCTTTTGGTGCTTTTCGGGTATATCAAACGTGCGGAAGATCGTTTCCTCGCAGAACTGCGGCAAGCCGTAAAGAGGGAACATTGCCGCGCCGTCCGATAGCCATTGAATTCCGTTTTCATCTTCGCAGAGGACGAAAATTTTCTTTTTCTTACAGACGTCTATTATTTTCTTGATTATCATTGTTTTTCTCCTATTCTTCAAGCCACTCTGTTTGCCAGGTGGGTATTTCTGTTTTACTGTCTGCTTTATACATTACGACCGAGATATACCAATGCCCGTTGAACACGTTAAAACGGGCAAAACAGCGGATAAATTTATATCCTTTGTGGCGGCGTTCCCAATATTCGCGGTCATCGACGCGGTCAAGTGCAAGCCTTTCTACGCCGCGAGGCGTTATTTTGCCATCGCGAGGCGGTGCGATAATCGGCTTTTTTAAGTTTCGCGAATATACGAATCTTTTTGAGCCTTGCGGGTCTTTGGAGCAGTACCGCGCCGCCGCTTCGGGACCGAAGCGCTCGGGCTGAAAGCGGTGCGTGTTCA
>JBGVFW010000073.1:0-2833 GCA_045121315.1 Eubacteriales bacterium | reverse complement strand
GCTCTTCAATCGTTCCGTTCTTTGATGAGTTCCCGAAAAACACTCGTATGTACAAAGCTATGACATCTAAGCTTGACGAGGTTACCGAAATCGAAAAATCAGCTAATATAAGTTGATGTAAATAATATGTTTATAACCCTCCGTGGTGGATATGTATTAGATTACAACTGATCCCGGAGGGTGTGAGCATATATTTCGAGAAAGGAGGATTTTGCTTTTTTGCTTTAATAAAGCAGAATTAGTTTTATGAAACCATTGTTAAATCAGAACGAATGTCAACAAATAACCAATGATGAGATTTTATCATTATATCAAGAAGGGTTTTCGGCAAGTATAATTTCAAAAACTTACGGTATAGACCCTGCGCGTATAAGTAAATTGTTAAAGGACTCCGGATATAAATCCAGAGATTATAGGACTTGCCCCGATTTTATTAAAAGAGTATTGCGAGTATTGATTCTTGCCGGTTTTAATTATTCTGAAATCAGCAAAAAGACTAATATAGCGTACAATTATATAAGAGAGTATGTAAGTAAGACCGATGAAATAAAGGAACAGTCAAGGGAGTTATTTCGCCGCAAGGCTAATAATGCAGTTCCTCCCAGTATCCCCCCTAAATCGGTGTGTTCCGAATATTTACTTTCTTCGTTTTGTGAGGCATATATCGGTAAAGCACTTGGTTTTTGCTCCTTAGTAACAGAATTGAATGCTAACGAGGAACAAATCATTTATTTGTTCAGTATTATTAATGATGAAATGATAGCGAAGCACAATAATTTACTTGAAAAGTATATTTTAGATGAACATAATAGTGCAGGCGTCCCGGCGATTGGAATAGGTAAAAAGCTGGGCGTTTCTCCTGTGTATGTTGCCGGCATTATTAAAAAGAATCAACCTCATTCTGTTTAATAAAACATATACTCCGTGCGAGGGTTTATTCTGAGCTTTCGCGCGGTTTTTTTTCGTATAATCTTGACAAGATTATACCCCACGTGGTAAAATATTGATGTATAAATTAACGTTCACTTTAATATATCTAAATATTCTTACATATAACAGCGAAGTGCGGTTTTCCCTTATATTCCCCCTTATTTTAACTTCATTCTTATTTCCGATATACATCTATTTATTATTCAGGTCATTGACAGAAGCAAAACAGGTCTTATGTTTTTTGACTTTGTTTGCTTTTGTTTTTGATATATAAGCAATTTTACATTCAATTTCAATTTCTCAATCAAAAATTTTTTAGGAGGTATTACAATGAAATTGATGACAAAACATTTGACAGAAATCATATTGGCAGTTGTTGCCATTATGCTCGTTGTCGGCATCGTGCTCGTATTGGCCACGCCGATAGGGAACTTCTTTACCGGCGTGCTCGATAAAGAAAAAGAGCCCGTGAACGATAATATCTTCCAGACGGGCACGTATGATATTCCGTTCACCGTCTCGCTAAAAAAGAATATCGCTGAAGCCGGCACAGTCGAGTTCACCGGCGAGCATTCCGGCACAAGCGCCAATTTGAGCGCTGCCGGCACGGTCACGTTCAAAGCAACAGTCAACTCCGGCTACAAATTCCTCGGCTGGTATCAAGGCGATACACTTATTTCTAACAGCTTAGAATACACAACCGGTTACAACGTATCCGGCGGCACTGTAATTACCGCGAAATATAAAGTGGGAATGGCAGCAGGTCTCTACGAGACCGGCACAACCACAATGCTGATGAGCTGGGACGAGCTTATTGACAATGGCATTCTTTCTTCTACAGGCAAGATCGTAAGCGGCCAGGAAGCGAACCTTGCCGGTGACCTGGTGATTTCCGATAGCGTGACGAAAATTTATGGAAGCGCGTATAAGAATTGCACAGCTCTGACGGGCGTTATCATTCCCGACAGCGTAACAACCATCAGTGGTTCTGCGTTCTATAGTTGTACGGCTTTAACGGGTGTTGTGATTCCCGACAGTGTAACAAGCATTGGCACAAAGTTATTCCAAAATTGCACAACTCTTGAAAGTGTAACATTTGGCGAAAATAGCCAACTGTCAACTATCAGCGACAATGCGTTCTATGGCTGCACCTCTCTTGAGAGCATCACAATTCCCGACAGCGTAGAAACCATTGGTATCTATGCGTTCTTCGAATGCACAAGTCTCACAAGTGTCGGTCCCGTGGGAAGTGGTGCTTCCGTGGAAATTCCTTCTGGCGTAACAATTATCAGTAATGATATATTCAGAGATTGTACAAACCTTACGAGTATTATCATTCCTGATACAGTAACGAGCATTGGTGAAAGAGCTTTCCAAGACTGCACACGTTTTACAAGTATCACGATTCCCGATAGCGTAACAAGTATCGGCGCACGAGCATTCACTCGATGCACAAAACTCGCGAACATCAATGTTCAAGCAAACACTCCGCCAACGATCAACAAAACAACGTCTGATCAAGGAACATTCTATGGTTGTTCTGCTCTTAAAACGATCACAGTTCCTGCAGGTACGCTTTCTGCTTATCAGACAGCGTGGAGCAGTGTAGCAAGCAAGCTTGTAGAAGCAAGCTCTTAACGTTCCTGCGACAACGGTAACGTGCTCTGACGGAACTGTTACATTGAGCTAAGTCTACAGCTAAAATCTGTATAAAATAAAAGCAATAACACCTCGACTTTTGTCGAGGTGTTATGTTTTGCAGTAAAAGGAGGTCTTCTAACTGATGTTTCAGAGATCGTTTCCAGTTAATTTTAACGACAGATAAAAATATATGATGGGTGGCGTGCAGCAATGGCTTTTTTGACTTATTTTTGAAGCTCTGTGGCCTTTTTGTTTGTGTGCC
>JBGVFW010000072.1:0-2213 GCA_045121315.1 Eubacteriales bacterium | reverse complement strand
TTTCTGCCATTTTATTTTTCTCCTCCATAAAAATTACAAGTTTATTAATAACATTTTACATTATTCGCGCTTATTTTGCAATATGAAAAAATGCATATCGATATGCAAATATCGATATGCAAATATCTATTTTGCATTTTCAGTGATGTGACGCTTCGCTTTTCCCAGCTCATCGATAAAAAGCTTATCGATATTCGTGAACATATAGTCCGCGTGCCGTATGAGAACGTCCTTGTATTTTCTTTCTGTGCCTTCACATTTCCTCTCGGTAAGACCGTAGAGGTCCAAAATACGTTTCGGTACGGGAGAAGCCCACATAAACGTATTCGGGAGCGTGCTTAAAAGGTCCATCTGGCTGCCTCTTTCGAAAACGAACACGTGGTTTTCCACGCCGTCGTCCAACTCTTCCCTTTGCACCGTGCTCATCGGAAGCGACGGCACGTACGGGTCTGCGTGGGCGATCTCAACATAATCCTTGAGGTCCTCCAGAACGATCTTTTCTTTTTTTGCAAGAGGGCAAACCTTCGACATGAGCAGGATGTACTCAAATTCGCACACAAGCTCCGATTCAAGCCCTTTGCTGTCGAGCAATTCTCTGAAATATCTTTCGTAGGACGAACGGTATCTCAAAATGCCCAAGTTGTAGTCCGCGTTGATGATGTTGTTAATTGCTCGCATGGAGTTTGTTTCTTTATAGAAAACGTCCGTACACTCGGAACGGTCGAGCTTCTTGACAAACTCCGTGAAAGCGCAAGAAATATAACTTGCGCGAGGAACGGAAATGGCAAATTTCTGCACTTCCGTTTTTCCGCCTCGATACAGGTTTTCCACCGCGTCCACCTGCGCCAATATTTTTTTGGCGTAGCCTAAGAACTCCTCGCCCTGCGGCGTTGGGTAAATTCCTTTCGGCGTGCGCTTGAATATCTGAATACCAAGGGAATCTTCAAGCTCGCGTATGGCGCGGCTGAGGTTCGGCTGCCCCATATAGAGGTTGTCCGCCGCTTTTGTTATGGACGAGGTCTTCGCCACCTCCACGGCATATTTGAGATGTAGCAGATTCATCGGGGCACCTCCTTACGTATCAAAGCTGTTATGTAAATGTTTGGAAAGCACGGCAAGTGAAGAAGCAAGGTTTTCGTTTTCCACCAAAACTCCTTCGGGTACGCGAAGGATAGTGGGGGCGAAATTCCATATAGCTTTCACACCGAGAGAAACAAGGCTGTCGCAAACAGACTGTGCCTGTGAAAGCGGCACGGTAATTATACCGAGCTTTATGTTTTCACGAAGGCACACGTCTTCAAGTTTCTCTGTTGAAAGAACGGGTTTTCCGTTTATCGTCTTGCCGAAAACTTTTGGGTCGTTGTCAAACGCGGAGATGACGTTTATCCCGTAGTCGGCAAAGCCGTTGTAAGCAACGAGCGCTTTGCCAAGGTTTCCCGCACCGATAAGAACGGCTTTCGTTTCGGAAGCGCACCCAAGGTAATTTTCTATCTGGACGATGAGTTCGTCCGTGCAGTACCCCGTTTTAGGTCTGCCGCTTCCGCTGACAGCCGCGAGGTCCTTTCTTACCTGGACGTTGTTAAGCCCGAACTTTTCCGCAATAGAGGTTGCGGAAACGGAGGGCGCGTCCTCTCTGATGAGCTTCAGGTAATGCAAATACACAGGAAGTCTGCGCAAAGTTTGCAAAGATATATTTTTGTCTTCCATATAATATAAAATAAACTCCCATGTAAAATTAAACGATATGCCCGTTTTTTCTTTGCGCCGCAATCATTCAAATATATTTTATCATACTTTTTCCCAAAATGCAACCTTTCATTTTCATATAATATATTTAACGTTGGAAAACGTAAAATTTTACAAAAGATATATTGATTTTTTAATATAAAAATGATATAGTCAAGTCACACAACTTTCCCGAAAGGAACAGCGCAAATGAAAATAAATCCCATACACGAACAAAAAATAACGGAAATTCTGAAAAACCTCACGGTTGAAGAAAAAGTGCTCCAAATGCTGCAAATCAGCGGTGAGGGCAACAAACCCGAGGTCTACGAAAAATATACTGCCCTTAATACGGGCTCCTATCTTCATGAACTCAGCGCGGGCACGGACAGACTCCGCGAAAAAGCCAAAGAGACAGACAGCAAAATTCCCCCTATATTCGGCATAGACGCAATACACGGTCATTCGCTAAAAAACGGAGCCACCAT
>JBGVFW010000071.1:0-5726 GCA_045121315.1 Eubacteriales bacterium | reverse complement strand
ACGTCGGGCATGAACGTCATTGAAGCAATATCCAAAGATATAACGTCGGAAGCATATAACACGAGCAGTTATCAGCTCTATATCATGGGCTTCCTCAAAGAAGAATATCAGCCTAAAATAACAACGATAAAAGTTATCGATTAAAACCAAGCGCCCGCCGCTTATGCGTGTCCTCCTCAACAGAAGGCACTCATATTTCGGCAGGCGTTTTTCTATATTTAATCTTGCCATATGCGCGCAAATATGTTAAAATAAAATGTAATATTATGAAATTATCGAAAGGATATCACCATGGGAAAGAAATATTTCTTCTGCAAAACGAACAAGCACCCTGTTGAATATAAAACGGGAGAAAAAATGGTATACGACCTCGAACTGCGCGAGGACGGCAAAAAAATAACCTGCCACACATTCTCCTACACTATCGAACGCGATTTTGAAGAAAAGATTGAGGGTACAGCAAGTGGCAAAGACGGCACGATAACTCTTGAAACCGTTATGAACAAGCCCGGCTTTGCGCGCGTTATCTGCCGCGCTCTCGACGAAAACGGCAACAAGCTCGAAGACTGCGACGATTTTGAGGGCGGCACGGGCGCGGAGGTCGAAACACTCCGCACGACTACGCCCAGACCTGAGAAATTCGACGAATTCTGGAAAAACTGCCGCAAAGAGCTTTACGCGGTGGACGTTGAAACCATAGGATATAAGGAAGTTGAAAAGCCAGAATATCCCGATTTCAACATCTACGACGTCAAGATAAAATGTGCGGGTCCCATGCCCGTTTCCGGCTATATTTCCGCACCGAAAAAAGAAGGCAAATACCCAGCGTACGTTTGCTATAAAGGCTACGGCGTAGTTCCCGCGCCCATAAGCTGCCAGGAAAACAAGATAATTTTCTACATCAACGCGCACGGCATCGAAAACGGCAGACCCGACGAATATTATCAGAAGCTCGCTCAAACGCGCCTTAAAGATTACGGTCTTACCAAAGAGCAGAACTTAGACCCCGATAAAGCGTATTTCAAATATATGGCTATCCGCGCGGCTCAAGCTGCCCGTTTCCTTTTGACTTTGCCCAATTTCAACGGCGAGCTCATACTCCACGGTGGAAGCCAAGGCGCTTTCCAAGCGACGGCGGCTTGCACACTCGTTCCCGAAGTAAAGCTCCTTGATATATACATCCCGTGGCTTTGCGATATCAATGCTCCCTCCATCGGCAGAATCCGATACGGCGCGCCCGAATTCACGGACGGTATCGCGTATTACGACCTTACAAACCTCGCCGCAAAGATTCACTGCCCTGTTAAACTCATGGCGGGTCTTGGCGACTACACTTGCCACCCCTCAGGTATCTTCTCTTTTTATAATGCCATTCCTACGCACAAGGAAATGCGCGTAATTCAGAATAAGATACACCTCTATCAATCCCCCGAAGCCGAAGAATTCAAGGTAAATTACCCCGTTTATTGAACAAATCCGTTATAATTTGACTGTATTTATTATAAAATTTTGGAGATATGGCAATGAAGACAATAGACCTTAACGGAACATGGAAATTGCGTGGGCGCGAGCAGGAAAGCGAAAACGCAAGCCTTATCGAAATTTCCGCGTCCGTCCCCGGCTTGCGTACTGCTTGATCTGTCCGAGCAAGGATATTTGTCCAAAAACCTTTATATGGGCGAAAACATTAGAGAAACAGAAAAATTCGAAGGTTACAAATGGGTGGTATGAGCGCACGTTTACAGCCCCCGAAGAAAGCGAAAACGTATTTCTCGTCTTCGAAGGCGTAGATTGTCTTGTGGAATATTTCATCAACGGCAAGCTTATTGGAACAAGCGAAAATATGCTCATCGCTCACGAATTTAACGTCGGCGGCTTTCTTAAAGACGAAGAAAATACGCTGACCGTTCATATATCCTCTGCCGTTATTGCCATAAACGAAGAAGAATATACCGTTCACTCCATGATGTCTTGGGGAAATGGAGCCACGGGAACGGCGCTTCGCAGAGCGCCACACATACGGCAAGGTAAACTCATCGAGTTGCGTCGTCATGTACGAGCTTAACGGAAATGTGCAAAGGCGCAAACTGGGTTCCACTCGACGCTTTTCATTCGCGCGACACTGCAAGTTATGAAAAAGCGCTTGAGCTTGCGCGCGACATCGGCTGCAACATTATGCGCTGTTGGGGCGGCAACGTTTACGAAGACCACGAATTTTTCGATTTCTGCGACAGAAACGGCATCATGATATGGCAGGATTTTGCCATGGCTTGCCGCATATATCACGAAACAGAGAGATTTAAAAAGCTCATTTTTGACGAAGCGACCGCCGTTGTGCGTAAGCTCCGCAACCACCCGTCAATCGTCCTTTGGTCGGGCGACAACGAAATAGACAAAAATATCAAAAATTTCACAGACCCCTCCTGCAACTCTCTTGCAAGAGAGGTTTTGCCGAAAGCGATACGGCTTAACGACATTGGAAGCCCCTACCTTGCCTCATCGCCGTACTTTTCAAGCGCCGCTTACGCAGGTAAAGATCGCGGCGTCACGCCTTCCGAGCTTCATCTGTGGGGTTCGCTCGATTATTTCAAAAGCGATTTTTATAAAAACAGCAAGGCTCATTTCATAAGCAGATCAGGTATCCCGGCTGCCCCTCCGTTGAATTGATAAAAAAATTCATAACATCGGAAAATCTTTGGCCTTATCGCGGAAACTCCGAATGGATATTCCATTCAAGCGACCAAAACGGCAGAGAAATACGAATCGGGTGGATAGAAAAGCACGTCCGCCAGCTGTTCGGATACATTCCCGATAATCATTGAAGAATACGTACTTGCTTCCCAAATATTCCAAGCCGAGGCAATAAAATATTTTATTGAAAGAATGAGAACGGGTAGACCGCAAAAAGCCGGCATAATCCGGTGGAATCTACTCGACGGTTGGCCTCAGATGACAGAAGCCGTGGTTGATTATTATTTCAATAAAAAGCTGGCTTACGGTTACATCAAGCGCTCTCAGGCTCCGTTCGCAATAATAGCGGACGAGGTATCGGACAGGAAAGTAAAAATATACGCCTGCAACGATACTTTGGAAGCGAAAAGCGGCGAATTTACCGTTAAAGACGGCGGAAGCGGCGGTGTTCTTTTGACCTCCCGCTTCTCCGTAAAGGAAAACTCCGCCGTAGTAATAGCGAATATTCCCGTGTACTGCTCAGATCACAAAATGCCGATTTTTGAATGGCAGACGGAAAAAGAACGAGGATTCAACCACCATCTCTGCGCTTACCCGCCAATATCTCTTGAAAAATACAAGGAATTCTTGAAGCAGTATATTTTTTAATTGAATCAAAAAACAGCCCCATCGATTTTGATGGGGCTGTTTTTATCTTTATCAATAAAACGTAGCAACAGGGTCTTCGGGAGCGGTCGATTTTTCGACGGATATCGCCATGAGAACGGGACCTTTTCTGCCGTAGACTTTGTTATTCTTTATAACTATTTTCGCCGTGAGGATTATCCAATCGCCGTGCTTTGCGGAGAATTTTGATGTTCCCTCCACGATCATGCCCGCGTATTTGATATCTTCAACACAGCAAGTCATGATCTCTCTACCGAAAACGAAACAATCCTTCGGAATCTGAGGGTTGGAGGCAACAAGACCGCGGAGTTTGACGGTTTTTCCGTTGTATTTATCGAGTTCTTCTGAAACATCGCGGTACCAGATAGCAAAATCCTTATCCGCAACTTCAATAACAGGCGCATCCACATCGTAAGGAAGAGGATCCTCTATATCGTCATACTCCGCATCACCGTTCGGATATTCGTACGCGATATCACACATACGGGAAACGCCACGAACTATCGTGTGATAAGGCATCTTGTCCGCGTCGGGATCGAAGCGGTTGAACACAACGAGGTCCGTGTTGTTAAGCTTGTCAACAACGAGCGAACGCATATTAGCGTTGTAATCGAGGAAGGTTTCCGCTTCGCAGAACGTCATTATCTGCGGAACTATCCAACCGTCGGGAAGAGCGCTGAAAAGGTCGGGAACGAGCCACATACCGTTGTATTCGCAGATAACACGAACAGCGGAGTGCTTTCTTTGGAGAGCCGCAAGCTTATCGGGGTTAAGCTTTGCTTTATCGTCGATAAATTCAACAAAAATATTTTTCTCTGCAAGAGCGACATCATCATATTCCTCAACGCCCTCTTCGCAAACGAGGAGAAGCGTTTTTTCGCCGTCGTCAAACTGCCCCTGCGCTATTGTGTCGTTTATAAATTTTGTTTTGCCGCCTTCAAGGAAGCCTGTGAAAAGATATACCGGGATTTCTCTCATATGCTCACGCTTTCAGCTTTACTCCGAAAAGCTCGGAGATAGCTTCATGATTTATTTTTGAGCCGATTACGCAGAGCTTGCCAATAACATCGGGCTCGCCCTCGCGCACGTCGGCTTCGCCGGGAACGAAGTCAAAGTAGATAAATTTGTCGCCGTCGCTCGCAACGATGCCTTTGGCGCGCAATACCTTGCCGTATTTTTCCGCGTCGTTGAGGGCGTCGAGCTTTTCTTTTATCTCGTCGGAAGTAAATTTCTTTGTAGTTTCAGCGCCGATGCTTTCGAAAACCTCGTCGGCATGATGATGGTGATGGTGATGACATTCGCAATCGGGGTCGTCACACTCATCGTGGTCGTGATGATGGTGGTGTTCGTGTTCATCGTCATCATCGTCGTGATGGTGATGACATTCGCCGTCGTGGTGGTGATGCTCATGCTCGTCCTCGTCGTGGAACTGCATGGGAGATTTGGAACCGTCGATAACTTCCAATATCTTTTTGCCGTCGAGCATATCCCAAGGTGTTGTCACGATTATGGCAGTCGCATTCTTTTCACGGAGCATCGCAACAACCTCGTCGATCTTTTCTGCTGTCATGCCCGCCGTGCGGCTGAGAATAATAGCATTTGCATTCGCGATCTGATTATCGTAGAATTCACCGAAGTTTTTCATGTACATTCTGCATTTTGTAGCGTCCGCAACGGTTGCCGCGCCGGATATCTTCACGTCGTCGCTTTCGACCTTTTCAACTGCGGCAATAACATCGGAAAGTTTACCTACACCCGAAGGTTCGATAAGTATTCTGTCGGGATGGAACTTTTCAATAACTTCAGCCATAGCTTTGCCGAAGTCGCCAACAAGGCTACAGCAGATACATCCGGAGTTCATCTCCGTAATCTCAACGCCCGCTTCCTGCAAAAAGCCGCCGTCGATGCCGACTTTACCGAATTCATTTTCGATAAGAACAACTTTTTCGCCAGCGTAAGCCTCTTTAAGAAGCTTCTTTATAAGGGTCGTTTTACCAGCGCCCAAAAAACCGGAAAATACGTCTATTTTTGTCAATTTAATCATTCCTTTTTTACGCCTAAGCGTTAATATTTTTAAGATATTTTACCACATATGAGGGCAAAAATCAATGAATATAAAAATTTTACAAAAATTTAAGTTTTATGTTGCTTTTCCCCGCGCCTTGTGTTAGAATGTGCAAAATAAATTTTATATTTGCAAAGGAATTTATCATGAGATCCAAATTCACCCGCACAAAACTCGCCTGTTATGCGACGAATATTTCCATGTCCGTCGTGGGTAACCTTTCCCCCGTGCTGTTTCTGACGTTCCGCGCGCTTTACGGAATTTCATATTCGCTATTGGGGCTGCTTGTTCTTATAAACTTTTT
>JBGVFW010000070.1:0-7116 GCA_045121315.1 Eubacteriales bacterium | reverse complement strand
GGCCTGTGATATAATGAATACGAAATATCTGTCATAAGGTTGGGGTAATTATGAATAAAGAATTTGCAGCAAACGGTTCGGCGTATATCGCTGAGCAAATTGAAGAAGCGATTCAAAACGAAACGCGAAACGCCGTGATCTGCGGTAACTACATCATAGACGAGCCTATTCGTATTCCGTCGAATTTTACGCTGATTTTAGAGGATTGTCATTTGCGTCTTGCCGATGGCTGTTACAGCAATATCTTTGTGAATGAAAATCACGATACCGAACTTGGCAAAACCATAGACGGCACGGATACCAATATTTCCATCATCGGACGCGGCACGGCAATTCTTGACGGTGGTGAATATAACGGACTCTCGGAAAGAAATCATATGCAGAATGGATTGCCACCGATCTGGAAAAACAATCTCATTTTGTTTACGAATGTCAATGGCTTTACGATCAAAGGTATTTCCTGTCGCAATCAGCGCCATTGGGCTTTGAATTTTGTGTATTGTTCTGGCGGCTATCTCGGAAATATCGATTTTTGCGCGAATGATATGGCTATTGATGAGGCGGGCAATGTCTATCACGGGCTGAAGCATTCAAAATATAAGGAAATCCTTGTCAAGAACGCGGACGGAATCGATTTGCGCCAAGGCTGTCATCATATTACGATTGAAAATATCACAGGCTTCACAGAGGATGATTCCATTGCTTTGACGGGTCTTGATTGGTATCTTGAAAAGCATTTCAAGGTGGACGGACTTCCGTCTGATATTTGTGATATTACCATTAAAAACATTGCAACATCTGCGTTTTGCGCTAATGTAAGACTTTTAAATCAAGGCGAAATCAAACTTCATGATATTTTCATTGACGGTGTATATGATAGCTCTGCGGATTCTCTGTATATGGAAAAAGGTTTTGCAGGCGTTCGTGTGGGTGATACCAATATGTACGGACCTCGACACGCAACAGCAGAGGAGACCTATAATATTACGGTCAGAAATGTGTATTCGAGAGCGAAGTATGCGGTGACGCTTGCAGGAGCAATGAAGAATCTCGTCCTGTATGGCATTGAATGCGAGAAGGGCACAAAAATGCTTTTGGATGAGAGAATGAAAAACTGATTGTTCTTTGTTCGAATATGTTACTATGCGAAGGGTTCAGCTTTTGGACCCTTCAATTTTTTTAAAGTTTATCAGATGAACTGTTCACCTAATGGACAGTTTGAAAAAATACTTTTTGTTTTTCTTATCATAACAGGCAAACTCGACACCTAATGACGAGTTCAGAAAAGTTTTTTTAAAGAATAACAGATAAACCTATCAGCTTTTGCAAGGTTTGAAAAATTATTTATAAAATATCATGCTAATGGTTCACCTAATGGACCATTTTAAAAAATTCTTCCGTTTTTTCAGCATAACAGGTTAAGTCCCCACCTAATGAGGAGTTATCAAATATTTTTCAAATTTATCGTAGCACACGAATGTAACACCTATTGTTACATTCAAAAAAGTTTTTGAGTTTTCTTCATTCTAATGGTCAAATGGGTAACCTAATTGCCACTTTGAAAAAGTTTCTTAAAGAATAACAAAAAAAGGTGCCACCTAATGACACCTTAGAAAAAATATTTTTGAAAATTTGCATCTTTGACAGGATACGTGTGATGTGTTACACTGGAGGAAAACGAAAAGGAGTGTGACACGATGATTTACGTAATGTCTGATATACATGGAAACACGGCGAGATTTGAGTCTGTGATGAAGCAGATCGATCTGCAACCAACAGATACGTTATATGTGCTTGGAGATGTAATCGATCGCTTTCCCGATGGAATCAGAATCTTACGGCGTTTGATGAAAATGCCAAATGTAAAGATGATTCTCGGCAATCATGAGCTTTTGATGCTGAATGCCATCGATGATTTTGCAGGTTCAGAACAAGCGGAACGATATCGAAACATTTGGTATTACAATGGTGGTCGCGCTACGCACAATTACCTTAAACACATCAAAAAGACCGTTCGCCGTGAGGTTTTCGATTATTTGAGGGATTTGCCCACAGAAAGGGATGTTGAGGTTTCTGGCGTCAGATATAAGCTCGTACACGGTGCTCCGTTTGGCTATGGCTATGAGGATCATAAAGAGAAGTATATCTCGCCACTCGAATGTGCTGTGTGGTCGAGATGGACGCTGAATGATACCGTTCCTGATGGTTATACCTTGATCTTCGGTCATACGCCAACCTATAAATATCAGCCGAATAATCCGCTTGAAATCTGGTACGGCGAAAACTGCATCGGTATCGATTGCGGTGCCGGAATTGAGCGCAGTCCATGGGTAAGCCAAAAGGGTAGACTTGCGTGCTTGCGACTGGATGATATGCAGGAGTTCTATTCGGAGGAGTAAAAAGAAACCACGCCCCGAAACGGGGCGTGGGGTAGAGAGATATACAGATAGCCCTACTCCCTGAAACGGGGAGTAGGGGAATAATAAGGGAAGAGCAGTACGCGGTGGCGTACTGCTCTTTTGCAATAGTCGATAAAGCACCATTTCTCAAAACGAGGAGTGGTTGTTTTTTATGTCGAGAATGGCTTGTAAGTCGTTGGCGAAACATTCCATTTGCGCGATGCGGTGTTTTTGTGGTAAATAGGATATTTCTCTAAATATCAGTATAGTTCCGTATATAATAGCAAAAAGAACGATTATGGAGATTGAATATGAAATCATCTCTTCAATACTAATTTGTTTTGCTACAATAGCAGTGATAATAGCGATAACGACGGGAATGATCAGAATCTGCAACCATTTATCAAGTCTTGCATTTGAGGATTCGCGTTCGGCTTTCATTTTATCAATCTTGATAGTGATTCTATCAAAAACTATTTTTACATCTTTGATTGAATTTACATCAAAAGATTTCATCCACAAAAACAGATCATTGCAGTATTTTTTGTATTTGCTGT
Organism: Eubacteriales bacterium; assembly: GCA_045121315.1. Lineage (GTDB taxonomy): Bacteria > Bacillota > Clostridia > Oscillospirales > CAG-272 > UMGS731. Next base: position 4,160 of record JBGVFW010000070.1, on the reverse strand, counting down.
ATTCCTCGAAACAAAAATCAATATGGTGTTTGTCAGATAACCAACAGAATATTCCACCAAAAATTAGTTCAACGGTAATTGAAATAATTACTCCAATCAAACAATTGAAAAGTGCAAAAACTGATGCCGAAAGACAAGAAACAAATACCAAGGAGAAGATGATAATAATGGCTTGAGGTTGACTTAATAATTTAGGCCAAAATGTTTGCTTATTATCTTTGGCGAAATTTAGGTATGCATAAAACAAATAGTTTTCCATAGACCTCCTTATGCAGCAGGATATGCTTGATATACATATTCGTAAATCTGCTGTCTGTATGTTGCAATTGCAGAATCATCATAGCTTTCAGGCAAATCAGCCCAAAGAAGATCTCGAATCAAAACGCTTATGATGGATCGCGTTTCCTCTTTGTCTCGCCAATGGTCAAGCTCTCGAATCCGCTCTTTAATTTTTGATAACATGGTTTGAGCCAGTTTTTTGACTTGTTTGACATCCTCTTTTGATAGAGAGTCCTTAATTAGTAGATCAAAGATGGTAAGTTCTTCATCATTTTCAAAGCCTTCACGCACATAACGTTTTTGCTCATCATCAAGATCATTCACTAACTTCATCAAATTTTCAAAGATAATGGCAATTTCATCTTTTTTATTATCTTTATTGTATTCTTCGATGATTTCTTGATAGCGTTGATAATAGTCTATTCGCAAAGGATTATTTTTCAACATGCGTGCGAGGCGTTCTTCAACAAGTTGTTGCAAATCTTTTAGTAAGAGATTTTTATTGGCAACTTTCTCAAATTCTTTGCGTAGACGATCAAAGTCGATTTTGCTAATATCAAATTTCTTGCTTTCAACCAAATCAATGCCTTCATGTTTCTTGATAATAATGTATTCACTTACAATTTGATTGATGGTAGACATGAGCGCTGAATTATCTGCGTGTATGCGCTTAACCTGCAACTGATCATAAATCGCACTGATTGCATTTTTATAATGAACGATTTCGTCAGTCACTTCGCCTTTTTCGATGTATTTAAACATACGAAAGAGTTCGCGTGCTTGGATTTCAAAGCGCTTTTTTATCTCATCAGTAATACACATCGCATTTGCACCGGACTGAACAAGTGCTAATTTTGCAAAATCATCGGCATCTACTAATGATTTTAGTGAAAAACCATGATTATGCATATAGTGTTTGATATCGTTTACTGTATTGATGATTTTAGCGATCAACTCGGATTTATCGGGAGCGGGATCTGTCCCTGTTTGTCCACCTTTTGCGGCTGTATAATCTGCGAGAGCTTTTCGGAGTGCTTTTACAACACCGATATAGTCAACAACTAAACCATTGCTTTTTCCATCGCATACTCGATTTGCACGAGCAATTGTTTGCATCAAGGTGTGTGCTTTTAATGGCTTATCGAGATAAATTGTGGCAAGAGATTTGACATCGAATCCGGTGAGCCACATAGCGCAAACAAAAACGATTCGGAAAGGATTGTCGGAATCCTTGAACTCCTTGTCCATTTCGCGTTTTTCCATCTTGGATCGGTGGGGAATAATGTCAAGATCCCAGTTTTTGAATGTTTGTATCTCATTTTGCTCCCCGCTAATGATAACAGCCATTTCGGTTTCTTTCATCCAAGCAATTTTGCGTTGCAATTCAAGGGCTTCTTGTTGTGTTGCTGTTTTTAAAAGAGATTCGAGTTGGATAATTTTGGCTACCCAATATTTCTGTGCAAGATTATACATTCGGACACAAGTGACTTTATTTACGCAGACAAACATTGCTTTTCCGGTTGTCCAAAGCTCGGTGTAGTGATCAACAAAATCTTTGGCAATTGTATCAAGACGTTTTTCGGCAGTAATAATATGTAAATCTTTTGAAAGCTCAATTTCCAGTTTTGCTCTTTGATTTTCATCAAGATCTGCAGCTTCAACAGCATCAAGCAGTTTTTCGTTGATTTCGGGGTTTGTGATTTCAAGCATATCACTACGATTTTCATAATACAGCGGAACGGTTGCTCCGTCATCTACTGCTCGTTTAAAGTCATAAATGGAGACATATGAGCCAAATGTTCTCTCTGTAATATTATCGTATTTGAACAGCGGTGTTCCTGTGAACCCAATACGGGATGCCGTTGGGAGCAGATGACACATATTATCTGCAAAAATTCCATTTTGGGATCGATGTGCTTCGTCAGACATAATGATAATGTCATAATCTGGGATAAAGGGCGCTTCGCTTTTTACGGTTTCTTCATTGAATTTTTGAATTAAAGTAAAGACAAAACTGGGATTTCCACGGATGGCTGTCATCATTTTCTTTCCGGTGGCAGGACGGTATTTTTTTGATTCAGCTGCTAAACATCCGCAAGCTTCGAATGTGTCGCTTATCTGTTTATTAAGTTCTTCACGATCTGTCAATACAACAAAAGTTGGGCTTCCTGCAAGCGTTCTTTTGATTTTACGTGCAAGGAATACCATGGAATAACTTTTTCCGCTTCCTTGTGTATGCCAAAATACACCCAATTTACCATTTTTGAGTTTACGCGCTTTATATGCCTCCACAGCTTCATTGACCCCCAAATACTGGTGGTTTCTTGCGAAAATTTTCGCGGTTCGTCCATCGGAGTGGTCGAACAAAATAAAATTCTCGAAGAGATCCATGAAGTTATGTTTGTTACAGATGCCTAAAAGCATGGTTTCCAAATCAACTGCACCAACTTCATCTTCTTTTATTCGTTTCCATTCATGAAAGAACTCATATTTGGATCCCATTGTGCCGACTTTAGCTTCAAGACCATTTGAAAGCATCAGAAATGCATTGAAATGAAAAAGTTGCGGGATTGTATCAAGATAATCTTTATAATTGCAATTATAGGCATCTACAACATCCACATTTTGTTTTTTCAGTTCTACAAACAGAAGGGGAATACCGTTGACAAAGCCGACAATATCGGTTCTGCGGCGGTAAAGCTCCCCGTGAATCTTCATTTCCTTGACTGCGAGAAAATGATTTTTCAGAGGCTCTGCAAAATTATAAACGGCAGCGTTGCGGGATTCAAACGTTCCGTCAGAATTTTTGACTTGAACTGGGATACCGTCACGAAGCATGGAATATTTTTCTTCATTGATCTGCATGAGCGTGGCAGATGCGGTATAGGCGCAAAGGGTCTTGACGGCAGAATCGGCGTATTCGTCCGTCATCCAATCGTTATTATCAAAGAGCGCTTGACGCAGGTATCGCGTCAACACGATCTCCTTGTATGATTTTCTTCCCAGTGTGCCGCAGTCGCCCAACACCTCGGTGTTGTAGGCAAACACGACCTCCCAGTCCAGCTTGTCCTTCAGAACTTTTCCCGCGCTGTTCTGAACGAGTATATTTTCGGAATATTCCCAGCTCATTTGGGCGCCTCCTAAATCTATTGACTATATAATTTGTATTAGACGTTTTGTTCTGCAAATTCTTTTTCACGATCATACTGAACAGCAAAGTAATTTCGCAACGGCGTATGTATGACCATCATTCCAAGGGGATCTAGAGCTGGTCTACTAAGAAATACAAAATTCATAGGTTTCCCGGTGTTCCCAATTACTCCCAACTCATATAGTTTTTTCAATATTTGATTCAATTTCGTTTTGTCTAATAATTGCGGTATTTCAGGGTTGAATTCCCCCAGTTTTTTTATCCGCTCATTTAAGGAATCAAAAGAGAATGGTATTGTTATACGATTCAATAGTGTAAAAATGGCATCAACCTCGTCTTCAGAGTAAGACAATCTCAATTCATCTTTTATTTCTGTCCACATTAAATCCGAATAATCTTGTTGAGCTTTATCAAACATTTCTTGCGTGAATTTTTCAGATGAGCCAATTTGATTTTGAATTGCTGTCATCATACGAATCACATCTCTTGGCCTATACAATGAATTGTTTAAAATGTATTTGCGTGTTTCCTCGCCGTTAATTACAGTGTCAAAATAGTCTTTCCAAATATTGTTTGAATATGTATATCCGTTCATTTGTTCAGATGCATGAATTTTGTTTTCGATTATTGTTAATAACTGATTGTCGAGATAACTACCACCTTTTTGAAACCAGTTAATTTCAATTCCTCGATCTTCAATAGGTTTGGTTAATTCATGACCTGCTGACCG
>JBGVFW010000069.1:0-3856 GCA_045121315.1 Eubacteriales bacterium | reverse complement strand
AATATAAAAATATCGCAACAAGACCCGCGATAATAAAAGCATTTCGTTTAAAATTAGAATAAGTTTTCATAAATTCCCTCTTTTGAAAGTAAATATATCTATATTATACCCCACACGGCATAATTTTGCAATACCCTATGTCAAAAAATATGGGTAAACACACCGTGTGGGGCACATTTTTTTGACTTTCAGCCAAACGTCCATAAAAATCAGATATCTTTTGACTCTTTATTCTTGCTTGCTTTGTTTTCGGAAACAGAAGGCGTTTTCGTTTTCTTCTCTGCGTCTGTAATCTTGATTTGTAAAGAACGCTCTTTTACTCTTTCAATTCCAAAAGCCGCCTTAAAGCTATCCATTATTTCTTGCGGGGATACCATATCACCATCGACACTGCCGATAAAGAAAAGACCTATCGGACGATGGTTGTCTTTACGATAATATGCGTGAACCTCGCCAATACTGCCATCAGCTCCTGTTTTAATCGAAAAAGCACCAAATGTTTTTTCGGTTCCAAAGCTGAACTCGGCGGTATCACAACCGATTTGCGTTGTCTTGCTTTCAATAACACGATGATTAAGGCGAGAATAGACTTGAATACCACCCTTTTCTTCAATTTCACCATCAATCGCTAATACAAATTTTTCTTCGCCGATAACCATTAAAAATTCCGTATTATTGAAATCAAAATCGTAATTCTCATCTTTATAATGATCATCGTAATTAGAAACCAACGCTCTGGCGTGTGTAAAAGACGAACAATTATCCTCCTGAAAAGCGCACCAAACGTCTCGGTCATACCAAGGGTCCTTGATAATAATACTTTCACAAGGCGAAATTTTTGTCTGTTCTAACTCCACAATTGTGTTCTTCATTTTTAATCCTCCCTTACATTATCTTCACCTTTATTTTAATACTCTTATCCTTACATTACAAACAAGTAAACTTGTTTACAAGTAAATATATTTATTTGTTTTTTAATTTATATGTAATTCTGGCAGGACACGTCTCAAATGCGTCATTGGCAACCTTTGTGTTAAAAGGAATAGAAACCTCTTGCAAGCTCGTACAATTACGAAAAGCATACTTTTCGATGCTTTCTATGTTATTTGGAATATTAACACTTTTAAGATTAAAACAAGCAGCAAAGGCTCCGATATCAATTGTTTTAACAGTTTCGGATAAAATCACCGTTTCAAGGTCTGCGCGGCACATACACGCACCCCATCCAATAGCAGTAACGCCCTCCGGGACAACTAAAACGCCATTTTTAATATCTTTATCCTTGATGTGTTCTAATACGACCTGCACACTCTCGCATCCTTTCTTTACGCTCGTTCTACGCCTTATATCTCCATAGATGAAGCAAGGGGTTTTACGGCGTTAATGATAATTATTGTTTATATCCACGTTAATTGTCACTCCTTACTTATATCTTTCTTCTCACAAGCTTTTACGTTATTGCTGCTTTTCAACGACTTTTCCTTTGCAGAAGAGATCTTTCCCTCAAGAGAATTATCGTCTTTGGTGCTTTGCGATACTTCTTCGGAGTCAATCTCCTCTTCCCCCGGAAGATTTAAACACATATACCGATCATACGCGTCCGAATATTCCTTGTAATTATCCCCACCGATAGCTTTTAAAAAATCCTCATTAAAATGCCACAAAGGATAAGAACAAAAGCCGCTGTTTTTATGCAAGCCTGTCGGTTCTGCAATACCTTGCTTTAACAATTGCTCTGTGAAAGAATTATTGTTGGTATCAATATATGCACAGTTCTTTATAACAATAAACTCGCCAAAGGACACTGTTAATACGCTGTATTGTTCTTTTTCGCCGGTATCAGAGGCCACTTTATCAAGTACGACTGCAAGGCCGGGCAAACTCTCTCCCATAAAATCTTGCACGGTATAAAGCTCTACTCTGGGAGAAAGCTCAATTTTTTCTCCGAAATAATCTGTGATCGTATATATTGGCGTTTCATTGCCCAAGGAAGCACTATTAAGATTCGGGAAAACCGCACGTCCGTCTGCTCCCAATTCAGCCTCATTGCGATCCGTTTGTCGTTCAGCTTCACGGTCGGCAAAATCACTTTCCACCTTCTCACGAGTAGGCCCTTCATCATATTCAAAGAAATCACGGCCATTTACACTTGCGTGAAAAAAAGAACGGTCGTTGTAATTCATTCCCAAAACAAATGTATTCTTATTATCGAGCCATTCATCAACTCGGATACAACAATGACCGCCAATATTAACAAGCTTTCCGTATCTTTCATCCTCAGATGCATCTCGAATATCCGCAATCTCTTGCCAATCCTCCGGGTCGATCAGGTCGCGAACCAGGATCTTATCAGCTCCGTAGAACTCGAATAAATTATTTAACTCATCAACGAAAGCCACGCATTTCTCCGGAGTCATATCGGGTCTGGTCTCGTAGAGCCAAATATTCAAAAAATCCGTTTCTCCGCGCAAAGCAACTTCGTTTTTTTGAGGATCGTAACGTATCCATCGAGTCCACTGCCCGTCGGTATTTTTTGCGCACAAGCTCACTGTTCCGCCTGTTGGGCCATCATTAAAAATCCTAAAACCGTATTTTTCAGCTAAATTGCGAAACTTTTGAATAGAATTTTCCATAGTAAACTCCTTTTTAATATTTTTATTGAACACACGATAAAACACTTATTACCGCGTACGTAATTAAGAATAATGATTTAATAACTATATAATTATTATACAGCAGATTTTAAGCGTTCGTTAAAAAACAAAAAAAATTCAAGCATATTTTTTACGCAAGCGCATAAAATAGAACAAGAAAAGAAGCTTGATCAGCTTTTGCAACGGGAACGGTGGAAGCATCAAAGAAAAAACGCATACAAGACCCCCGGTTCCTGTTGTATTCCCGGATACGCACAGCGTATAGCGCCGTAACCCACAAAAATCAAAGCCGGATACTGATATATAGATTTAATATATATAGAAACCCTTTAAGCAGCAAAAGATTCAACAGAAGCCCCAAAAACGCTTAAAAACGCCAAATAAAAAGCACCTTAAACTTGTAAAGTCTAAAGTGCTTTTTGAAAATTAAAATTCAGTATAAAACAACATTAATTCCCAATTATCCACCAAGCTTTAAGACCTGATGTAATATCGGAAACTGCCCATGCTTTTTGCGTCTTTTCCTCTGATGCGGGGTCCGCTACAAGGATCTTACCATCCTCAGTAACTCCACGCAAAACAAGAAAATGTCCTTGCCCTTGATAATAAGTACCGGGGCCGGTGCTCATAATAACAAGCTTACCGGAAGACAAAGCATTTATAACGGCTTGAACGTCACTCTTGCCTACTTGTTGACACGTAAGTCCCCAGTGAGACGCTGCGCCCGAAACAAATGACCAAGAAGTTCCTACACCGCTTATGTAATAACCGTTGCTGGACGCCCAATTACACATCTGCACGGGATCTACAGTTGTTCCGGACAAGCTTGAAATGATCATAGCCATTGAAGTCGGGCCACAACCCGATTTACCAATAGTAGAAGAGCCGTATGAAGAATCTTTCCAACGGGAATCGTATTGCGAATAATACATCACAGGAGTAGAACCTTCTGTAATTTCATATCCACTAAAACCATCCGAAGAATTATATGAACCATTCAATAAATCAAGACCGACATAATTTTCATCCGTCATATTTTTATGGATAGTTTTGGCCCAATCCATGTTTAATTCCGTCCAACCATCAAAAATTAAACTTTGTGTTTCACCGTTTTTATCAATCATGATTTCATCCGCATTTTTTAAAGGGTCGTTATCCGGATGTTCAAGATCATATTCAATTAAGCTCTGTATAAGAGAATT
>JBGVFW010000068.1:0-5074 GCA_045121315.1 Eubacteriales bacterium | reverse complement strand
GAAGCGCGCACGCAGGGACCCGACCACCCCATTCTTTTGCAGGTTCCCGAAACGGATTACCTCAAATTCTATCTTTTCCAGGTGATATAATGTGAAAATAAGAACGCCACGGCGTTCTTATTTTGTATTATGGGAATTTCGGTTTAAACGTGGCGTTTCCCACTAAAACAAATAAAAATGTAAAAAACACAGTTTTTTTCTCGTTTTATTTGTCAAAAATATTGACATATGCATATTCTTCGTGGTACAATAACTTATCTAATGATAGAGGCGCACTTGATTATCAGTAGCAAGGCTTGAAAAAGGGTATCCGTAATGCCTGTCGCGCGAAAGGAATCGGTGCCGAAGGGCGGTTCACACGGTAAGCCGTTTCCCTGGTTCGGCGGAATAATATCTTCCGAATTGTCGCTTATTGCGGAGAGCTATTGATTATGAAAACGCGGAATAGAATATCTATGCCCGTATTTTGAATTTTTGATAGCTGACGTCCGTCAGCTATTTTTTATTGTCCCCCGTAAAAGTTATCACTAAAATAAATAAAAAATAATAAGAAAGAAGTAAAAGTCATGGAAAAGAAAATCGTTTTTAAAGGCACAGCAACGGCGCTCATCACTCCTCTTGATGAAAACGGCATCAACTACCCCCAGTTTGGCGCTCTTATCGAAGACCAGGTAAAAAGAGGCGTAAACGCGCTCGTTATCTGCGGCACGACAGGCGAAGCTTCCACCCTTAACGACAAAGACCATATTGGCGCTATTGCATACGCTGTTGAAAAAGTAAACGGCAGAATCCCCGTTATCGCCGGTGCGGGTAGCAACGATTCCGAACACGGTCTTGCTCTTGCTCGTGAATCCTGCAAGGTTGGCGCAGACGCGCTCCTCGTAGTAACTCCTTACTACAACAAAACTTCTCAGAAAGGTCTTATCAAGCTCTACAACGACGTTGCTGATGCAAGCGATAAGCCTATTATCCTTTACAACGTTCCTTCCCGTACGGGCGTGAACATCGAACCCGCAACGTATGCAAATCTCGCTGAGCACGAAAACATCGTCGGCATCAAGGAAGCTAACGGCAACCTTGAAAAGATCGTTGAAACGATGTCACTCGTTGGCGACAAGCTCGCTCTTTACTCCGGTAACGATGACCAGGTAGTTCCGCTCATGTCCCTCGGCGGTCTTGGCGTAATCTCCGTTGTTTCCAACGTTCTCCCCGAAAAGATGGTTGAAATGTGCGACAAATTCTTCTCCGGCGACGTTAAGGGCGCGGCACAGATGCAGTTTGACCTCCACAGAATCACAAAAGCTATGTTCTCCGACGTTAACCCCATTCCCGTAAAAGCGGCTATGGCGGCTCTCGGCTACTGCAAAAATTTTGTTCGTGGTCCTCTTGTTCCTATGGAAGGCGAACCCTACGAAAAGATGCTCTCTGTTATGAGAGAATACGGTCTTAACGTATAATCGGAGGCTGTTATGACAAAAGTTATCGTACACGGCGCTCTCGGCAGAATGGGCAAGGAGATAACCAAGCTCGTCCTTGAAGACGGTACACTTGAAGTTGCCGCTCTCGTAGACGTAAACGGCGACGGCACAGAAGTTCTCAAATCTCTTTCCGATTTTGCGGGTGAGGCCGACGTTGTTATTGACTTTTCCCACCACAGCGCTGTAAAAGGCGTTCTCGATTGGGCAAAGGCAAAGAATATTCCCGCTGTTATCGGCACTACGGGCTGCACGGAAGAAGAGGTTGCTTATATAAACGAGGTTTCCGAAAATCTTCCTGTGTTCTATTCCGGCAATATGTCCATCGGTATCGCAGTTCTCGCGGCGTTCGCGGCAGAGGCTGCACGCATCATGAAAGACGCGGATATTGAAATAGTTGAAACTCACCACAAAAATAAACTTGACGCTCCCAGCGGCACGGCTCTCCTTATTGCAAATGAGATAAAGACAAGCCGCCCCGAAGCAAACTTTGTTCTCGGCAGAAACGGTATGCAGAAGCGCGAAAAGAACGATATAGGCATCAACGCGGTTCGCTGCGGCAATATCGTTGGTATACATGAGGTGATCATATCCACGGATTCTCAGACGATCACACTCAAGCACGAAGCACATAACCGCGCGCTCTTCGCAGAAGGTGCAGTTGCCGCTGCAAAATTCGTTTGCGGAAAGAAGAACGGTCTTTACAACATCAAAGACATGGTGAGAAAATAATCTTTCCGAATAGAGAAAGACGACCGCGCAAGCGGTAAATGAGATGTAAAATTTTATACTGCACCTCATTAGTCAACTACGTTGACAGCTTCCTTTTTTGGGAAGCCTTGAAATAAGAAAGAAGTGATATTTATGCTTTATTCCAACCTTACAGTAAACGAAAAAGGACATCTTGCCATTGCGGGATATGACACGGTCGAGCTTGCGGAAAAATACGGTACCGCTCTTTACGTTATCGACGAGGACAAGCTCCGTGCGAACTGTCACCTTTATATTAACTCAATGAAAAAACATTTCGGAGAGGATGCTATTCCGCTCTATGCTTCCAAGGCGCTCTGCTTCACGGGTATTTACCGTATAGTGGACGAATGTGGAATGGGAACAGACATCGTTTCCGCGGGCGAGCTTTACACGGCTATAAAAGCTGGATTCCCTCTCGAAAAAGCTTTCTTTCACGGCAACAACAAGACCGATGCCGATATTAAATACGCTATCGAAAACGGTCTTGGCTACTTCATCGTAGACAACGAAGAAGAGCTTGATGCCATCAATGAGATCGCGGGGGCACACGGAATTTGCCAGAAGATACTGCTCCGCATCACTCCCGGTATTGATCCTCACACTCACAAAGCTGTTGTAACGGGTAGCGTGGATTCCAAATTCGGCTCCGCTATCGAAACAGGCAGAGCATATGAAATGGTTGAAATGTCTCTTGCAAGAACGAATATCAGTCTTGAAGGCTTCCATTGCCACATTGGCTCGCAGATATTTGAATGTGAACCTTTCTGCGATGCGGCAGACATTATGCTCAAATTTATTGCAGATGTTAAGGAAAAATATTCCTTTAAGACAAGAATACTCAACCTCGGCGGCGGTTTCGGCGTACGCTATACGGAGGATGACCCCGTAATAGATATCGATGCGAATATCGCTGACGTTGCCGCTCACGTTAAAAAACGCTGTGCGGAATTCGGCGTCGATATGCCCAAGATACTCATGGAGCCTGGCAGAAGCATTGTTGCTGACACCGGTATCACTCTTTACACGGTCGGCTCTGTAAAAGAGATAGCAGACCTTAAAAATTACGTTTCCATTGACGGCGGTATGCCCGATAACCCCAGATACGCTCTTTACGGTTCCGCATATACTGTAATGTTGGCGAACAGAGCAAACGACGCTGCAGATTTCAAGTGCTCTATCGCCGGCAGATGCTGCGAAAGCGGCGACCTTATTCAGGAGAACGTTATGCTCCCCAAGCCCAAACGCGGCGATATTCTTGCTGTGCTTGTAACGGGTGCGTATAACTACTCTATGGCTTCAAACTACAACAGAATTCCTCGCCCGGCAATACTCCTCGTGGGAAAGACCGGCGAGCATATAGCTGTAAAACGCGAGACATTTGAAGACCTTTGCCTTTGCGACAACTGATTTCCGCAAGGCTCAAAACTTTACAGAACGGAGAAAAAACATGATAGTTACAAAATTCGGCGGCACATCTATGGCAAGCGCCGAACAATTCAAGAAAGTCAAAAGCATAATTGACGCTAATCCTTCAAGACAGGTCGTTGTCGTTTCTGCCGCAGGCAAAAAATCCAGCGACGATATCAAGATAACAGACCTTCTCTATACACTTTACACACACCTCCAGTACGGTGTGCCTTACACGGATATTTGGAACATGATTGAGGGCAGATACCTTGAGATAGCAAGAGACCTTGAACTCTCTTACGACATCGCTTCTGACCTCGCCGCTCTTAAAGCTCAGCTTAAAAAGGGTATGGATCAGAACTACCTCATCAGCCGCGGCGAATATTTTTCCGCAAAACTTATGAGCGCATACCTCGGATTTGATTTCGTCGACTCCAAGGATATTATTCGCTTCACATACAGCGGCACGGTAGATGTTGAAAGAAGCGAACAGAACGCGAAAAAAGCTTTTTCCAGCCGCGGTAAGATAGTTGTTCCCGGCTTCTACGGCTCCTATCCCAACGGCGAGATATGCCTTTTCTCCCGCGGCGGTTCCGATATAACGGGTTCCTACCTTGCAAGATTTTTGAATGCTAAAATGTACGAAAACTGGACGGACGTTCCCGGTACGCTCACGGCTGATCCCAGAATCGTTGAAAACCCCAAGACTATCGCTCAGATAACATACACCGAGCTTCGCGAGCTTTCCTATATGGGTGCAAATGTTTTGCATGAGGACAGCATCTCTCCATTGCAGGAAAAGAACATTTCCATCAATATCAGAAATACAAATGAACCCTCCTGCCCCGGCACGATAATCAAGCGCGATTGCAACGATGACAGCTCTGTTATAACCGGTATCGCAGGCAAGAAGGATTTCGTTTCCTTTGATATCCTCAAAGACCATATGTCCACAGAGATCGGCTTTACACGCCGCGTTCTCGGAATTTTCGAAGATTACAAGATAAACGTTGAGCATATCCCTACGGGTATCGACTCTGTAAGCGTTATCGTTTCGGGTGCTTCCGTTGCAAACTGTATGTATGATGTTGTTTCAAGAATCGAAAACGAGCTTGGCGCAAAAGTAAACGCGAAGAAAGAGCTTGCACTTATCGCTATCGTCGGCAGAAATATGGCAGGCAAGAGCGGCATCTGTGCAAGGATTTTCGCATCTCTTTCCGCTGTTGGCATCAATATCAAGATGATCGCACAGCCACCGGATGAAACGAATATCATTGTCGGTGTTGACAACAGCAACTTCAAAAAGGCCATCAAAGCGCTTTACGAAGATTTCGAAAGTGCAAAATGGATCTAAAGCAAAAAAGTCTGTATCTCTGAACGGGTCCGTTTTTACCGGATCTGTTCACACAAGATACAGACTTTTTCTTTCAAAAAGAAAA
>JBGVFW010000067.1:0-1886 GCA_045121315.1 Eubacteriales bacterium | reverse complement strand
TTCCGTGGAGCACAACGGCAGGCTTCGAAAGTTTTACAGCATAACGGAGGCGGGGCGGCAAAAAATACGCGAATTTATAGAAAACTGGCAGGATGTTATGACTGCCTACCGATTCATCGAAGAAGGGTGGAACAACAGATGACAAAACAACAATTCTCTCAAGCGCTAAAGGACCTGCTCTCTTCCCGTGGTCTTTCGGAAGCTGAAATAAAAAGATCCGTCGATTATTACCTTGAAATGATAGACGACCGCATAGAGGACGGCATGGCAGAGGAAGAAGCCGTCGCGGCAATGGGCAACGTGGAGGATATAGCAAAAGATATCCTGTTTGACGCGCCGCTTGGCGTGCTCGTAAAGTCAAAAATCAAAAAAGAAAAGCAGAAATCGTCCGACAATACGCTTCTCATCGTGCTTTTGCTTGTGCTCGGCTTTCCCGTGTGGTTTCCTCTGCTCCTTACGGCGGTCATCGTTTTTGCCGCGGTGTACATAGTAATATTTGCGCTTATCATATCGGTCTTTGCCGTGGTCGTTTCCCTTTTTGTTTGCGGTGTGGCACTCATTCCCGTGGGATTTTTCATCATATCGCAAACGGCGGCGGGGACGCTTGCCATCGTCGGCGCAGGATTTCTGCTCATAGGCATTTCTTTCTTGCTCGTTTTGCCCGCCAAATACATCATTATCGGGCTTATCACGCTCACACGCGTCATGCTTCATGGAATAAAATCCATCTTCATCGGAAGAAAGGTAGGTTAATAATATGAAAAAATCAAGCGTAATTCTCCTCTGTGTAGCAGCGGTTTGCATTGTTATAGGTCTGTGCTTTTGTTCTGCCGCGGTAAGCGTGGCAGGCGGCAATATCGCAAATTTCTGCACAGAGAAAAAGTATGTGAAGAAAACGGCTGAATACTCGAAAGAAGATATCACTTCACTCGACTTCACTGATATTTCAAACGACGTGCGCATAGTTTCCTCGCGCGACAGTATGCTCCGCATAACGTATTATGAAACGGATAAAATCTATTATAGCTCTAATGCCGCAGGCGGCACGCTTACGGTGAAGTATCATTCAAATGCGAAATGGTATGATAACATTGGAATCTTCATAAATTCGCAGGATACTACGGTCGTTATCGAGGTTCCCGAAGGCTTTGATAATATCGGCGTGCAAACCACGTCGGGCGATATTCATTTTGACAGTGTGAGCGGGCTTTCCCTCCTTAAAATAAAAAGCACAAGCGGTGATGTAACCCTAACCTCGGCAAGCATCCCCTCGCTCGATATCCGCACAACGAGCGGAGATATCGAAGCAGAAAGCCTTGAAACCGAAGACGCATACATTGCCAGCACAAGCGGCGACGTAGAAGTGCAAAGCCTCTCCTCCCCCACGGCAGAGATAAAAACCGTTAGCGGCGAAATCGAAATCGAACGCGCAGACGTTTCGGAAAAGTTCACCGCTTCCTCGACAAGCGGCGAAATAAAGATATCTTCTTCGTCGAACGCGGGCACGGTGAAATGCGAAGCGCTCAGCGGTAACATTTGGCTCGATATTTCCTCTTGTCGCAACGCAAACCTCAAGACAACGAGTGGGAATATTAAAATGACGATTGACCACACGGAAGATTACAGAGTGACCACCTCCACCGTCAGCGGAGACGTTCGCGTTCCCGCTTCGGCTCACGGCGAAAAAGAAATATACGCCAAAACCACAAGTGGAAATATAAACATCAGCGAGAAATAACGAAGTCTATCTTCAAATCCGACTTTATCGGCAAACAAAAAAACGCACCGAAAATATGCACCTCCAAAAGTGTCTAACTTTTGAGGTGCATATCAAAAACGGTGCGGTTTTTGTTATCTATTATTTTTTAACGTACACGGTCATAGCG
>JBGVFW010000066.1:0-8845 GCA_045121315.1 Eubacteriales bacterium | reverse complement strand
GGGAGGACCCTGCAAGAGCACGCCACGCGGAATTCTTGCGCCGAGCTTGCGGTATTTGTCGGGGTTTTTGAGAAATTCCACGATCTCGCGGAGTTCTTCTTTTTCTTCGTCCGCGCCCGCAACGTCGGAAAAGAGGACCCTTTTTTTGTCAGAATCGAACATCTTGGCACGAGATTTTGCAAAGTTTGCATTTCCAGCGCCCATGCTACCTGCTTTTCTCATAAGAACTACCCAAAAAATTATCATAACGACAATTACGATAAGGTAGGGCAAAAGGGAAACGAGCCAAGAGTTTTTAGCGGGCTCCTTGATGTCGTATGTTTCAAGATTTTCTACTTCACCGTTTCTGTAAGCAACGAGGTAATCTTCAATGTCGTAAAGGAAAAGACCGAGGTCGCGCAAGGTGCGTGAGTAAGTTTTACCGTCTGTCGTGGTATATTCGAGGACGTTGCGCGAGCTGACGCTGAAAGTTTTGATCTGGTCATCATAGAACAGTTCTATGATCTCACCGTATGTACGTTTTTCGGCTTGATTCATGTTTTGCAGGAGCATGGAGGCTCCGAGGATCACTATGAATATCACCAAAGCGTACAATACGATACTTTTAATGTGTGATTTCATTCTTTGCTCCAATCAGGTTTATTTTTCGTAAACTTCTCTTTTGAGTATGCCCACATAGGGAAGATTACGGTAAGTTTCGTTATAATCAAGTCCGTAGCCGATCACGAACTCATCGGGAATTTCCGCACCGACGTAATCCGGTGTGAGGTTCACTTCGCGGCGGGAGGGCTTGTCGAGAAGCGTGCAGGTCTTAACACTGCGCGCGCCTTTGGAAGATATGTAGTTTTTGAGATGGGCGAGAGTGTTTCCGCTGTCGATGATATCTTCAACAATAATTACATCGCTTCCTGAGAGGTTCTTTTTGTCAACGTCGAGGAGGACCGTTATCTGGTGCGTTGTTTCTGTGCCTTTATAAGAGGAAACGCGCATGAATTCAAGCACACAGGGAACGCCTATTTTACGCATGAGGTCGGCGTAAAACACAACGGAGCCTTTAAGTATGCAAAGAAGCACGAGTTTTTTTGAGTTTTTGTAATCCTCGGTTATCTGTTCGCCGAGTCTTGTTGTAAGACCGTCTATCTGTTCGGCAGTGAGGAGTATGGATTCAACGTCGTTATGCATATTGGTGTTCATAATCTACTTATTCCTTTTTAATCAATATTCAAAATAATACAGCGTGTACGCCGTTTTTTCTCGTTTGTTGTATATATCGTCGCGTATGCGGAAAGGTGGAAACCAGAGTATACCGTTGCTGTCGCAAAAGACGGGGCGAACGGTCTTTGCTTTTTCGCTTTCTCCCGAAAGCAGTTTTTTGAGCGTCCTCGTCATGCCGCCGAAAACGTATTTTTCGCCGCTTTCCCTTGTGCGCAGGAAAAGATTTTTCACGGCACTTTCGGGAAGAACTGTCTTCGCGGTAAAACATGATGTGCGCAGAAGCTCGAATTTTTGTTCCTCGCCTTTTTTGCAAAGGAGAGTGGCAAAGTCCCCGAAATCGGCAAATCCTTCGGGAACGGGTGCGAGAACCTTTTCTTTGGGCGTAAGCGAGGAGTAAGCCTCCTCGCTCATGAAAACGAGGTCGCCGCTGCGAAGCAGAGCCGCTATCTTGCATGGCAGGATAATGCGCGCGCCGTTTTTTCCGTTTTCAAGAAAATCGTCTATTTCCTCGAAGTGGCGCGCTTCAAGCTTTTCTTTGCAGACCGTGCCATACATTCGTGCAATAACGCGAGAGCGCACTGCGGGGTGAGCTAAAAGCAGGACCCTTGCAGAGCAGGAGTTTTCCACGTTGTTTTCGCAGATAAACTTCTGTACCGCTCCGGCGATAAAACTTTCGTCGCGCGAAAGTTTTTCGCCCGCGGAAATGACTCTCGTTTCCGCGTTAGGGTTTATTTCTTTTATAAGCGGCACTATCTTGTGGCGTATAAAGTTGCGCGTGTAGTTTGTGTCGCTGTTGGTCTTATCCGTGCAGAAAGAAAGATTGTTTTCTTCGCAGTAACCCTCTATTTCCTCACGCGTGCAGAGGATGAGCGGGCGGATAACTTGAAATTTTCCTTGCGCGCGCTTTGGGGGAATTCCGCGCATACCGGAAAGAGATGCGCCGCGCGCGAGATTGAAGATGACCGTTTCTATATTGTCCGACGCCGTGTGTGCAAGCGCTATTTTGGAAGCACAGACTCTCTCACATTCCGCGGTAAGCGCGGAATAGCGGGCGTTACGTGCGGCTTCTTCAACTCCTGTGCCGTGCGAGAGCGCGGCAACATCAATGTGAACGGAGCTGAAGGCGATATTCCTCTTTCTGCAAAATTCTTTGCAGAAAAGTTCGTCTGCGTCGGCTTCTTCTCCACGGAGCATATGGTTTACGTGAAACGCGGAAACGTTTTCACCCAGGATATCATGCAGGACACAGAGCAGAACGGTTGAATCTGCTCCTCCCGAAAAACCGACGAGAACGCGTTCGCCTTTTTCAAAAAGCGAGAATTTTTTTACGGCTTCACGCGCTTTTTGCGTTACTATCTCTGAAAAACTCATTCTTCATGCTCCGCGTCGACCGTGAGAAATTTGGTGTATTCGCCTATCCAACGAAGCGGCACTGTCTTAACTTCACCGTGACGGTTTTTGGCGATGATACATTCGGCTTTTCCTTTCTTTTCGGGGTCTGTGGGGTCGTAATAGCTTTCGCTGAAAAGAAACATAACAAGGTCGGCGTCCTGCTCGATAGAACCGGATTCACGAAGGTCGGAAAGGGCAGGGCGGCGAACTTCCTTGGCGGGACCACGGGAAAGCTGTGCTGCGCAAATGCAGGGTACGCCGAAGTCCTTTGCCATGAGTTTGAGGCCTCTGGAAATTTCCGTAACTTCCTGAACGCGGTTGTCCGTTTTCGTTTCACCCTTCATAAGCTGAAGGTAGTCCACCACGATAAGACCGAGGTTTTTAACGCGGCGAAGCTTCGATTTCATACCCGTAACGGTGATGCCGCTGGTGTCGTCGATGAGCACGTTACATTTGGAAAGGCGCGCCGCCGCGCCCGCAAGCTTTGCCCAATCGTCGTTTTGCAGGTTTCCCGAACGCAGAGAATAGCTGTTTACCATCGCTTCGCTTGAAAGCACTCGCGTGGCAAGCTGTTCGGCAGACATTTCGAGAGAGAAAACACAAACGGCTTTATTTTCACTTTTTGCAACGTTCGTTGCGATGTTGAGCGCAAAACTTGTTTTACCCATACCGGGTCGCGCGCCCAAAATGATAAGGTCGCCGGGGCCCATACCTACGATGGTCCTGTCGAGTCCTTCATAGCCGGTGGGGATACCCATTGCGGCTTTTTTGTTTTTTGAGATAAGGTCAAGGCGCGCGTAGGTCTGACGGATGGCGTCGCCCAAGGTGACAAAGGATTTCGTTTCGTTTCCGTGGGAAACATTGAATATCTTCTGTTCTGCGCTGTCAACAAGGTGCTGGATATCGCCCTGCTCGGTATACGCGGCCTCACGTATTTCGTCCGCCGCTTTTATAAGCGCGCGCAGAGTGCTTTTATCTTTTACGATGCGCGCATAATCGCGCACGTTTGCCGCACTTGGCACTATCTGGGCGATAATCTTAATATATTTTTTACTTTCTTCCTCGTTGTAAACGCCGCGCTTGACGAGCATATCTATGAGAGTGACAAGGTCAATCTCCCTGTTTTCCGAAAAAAGGTCACGCATGGCGGAAAATATTTCCGCGTGCTCTGAAAGGTAGAAATCGTCCGCGCTGATTATTTCGGTTATCTCCGTGAACTTTTCTGGGTCGATGAGGATCGAACCAAGCACGGATTGCTCTGCTTCGAGCGCGAACGGCATATTTTTTTCGGTTTCTGCCAAAGCTTTGTCACTCCTTTTGTTTATAAATCGGTAGGGGAGGGGCTTGCTCCTCCCGAAAAAATCATTACTCTCAGCTTTCGGAAACGGCAACGGTGATCTTGCCGGAAATATCCGCGTAAAGCTTTACGTCGAGAATGTACGTGCCGAACGCCTTGATGGGCTCTGCAAGAGTGATCTTGCGGCGGTCAACCGTTATCTTGTGCTGAGCTTCGAGCGCTTCGGCAACGTCTTTTGCGGTAACGGAGCCGTATGTGCGGCCGTCCGTGCCGGCTTTCGTTGTGATTTTAACGGTAACGCCCGCGAGCTTTTCCGCTGTTTCCTTTGCGGCTTTCTTTTCAAGCTCGATGTTGTGAAGTCTGGATTCCTCTTTGCCCTTTATCTCCGTGAGTATCTGGTTGTTTGCGGCAACCGCGAGCTTTTTGGGAAAGAGAAAATTCTTTGCGTATCCTTCGGACACGTCAATGACCTGTCCTTTTTTACCCTGACTTTTTACGTCGGCAAGAAGTACGACTTTCATTGTTTATATCTCCTTTTGTATATGAATGGTATTATATAAATCGAAATTTATAGATAATAATTATATTATCATAGTTGTTTGCCGTGTGTCAAGAATATTTGAGAAAATAAGCGAAACTGCTTTTATTTCAATATCTTTTCTTCCACGGCGTCTGCCATAGCGCGATACCCGTCTTTGCTTGGATGCAGGTGGTCGCCGCTGTCGTATTTCGGCAAAAATGCACACGTGTGCGCGGGATTGCGCAGCGCTTTGTCAAAATCTATGTAGCCGTCGATGAGGTCGGTGTTTCTTATCCAATCGTTGTATGCGTTCCGAAGCTCTTCTCTGAAAGGCGCGTATGTTCGCCAGCCTTCGATCGGCAAAAGCGTGCCGACGTACACCTTATATCCGTATGAACGAGCTTCATTGATATAATATTTGAGCCCCTCGATAAGCTCCTCTGCCGTCGGCAGGTCGCTCATCGGGCGGAACGGGTTTATGTCTGTTCCGACAGGGTGAATGATATCGTTTATGCCTTGCTGAATGATAACGGTGTCTGCGCCGTCTGTGGGTACCTCGTGCGGGAAGCGCTTTTCGCCCTTCAATCCGTAGGATTCGTATGTGATACAGTCGTATTCACGCAAAATTCGCGAGCCGCTCGTGGCGCGGCGAATGACTGCGGTATGGTCATATCCTTCGTTTTTACAGCGGAGCGCGAGGTGATCGGGCCAATCCTGCGCTGTGATGGAGTCCCCATAGCAAACGACGGTCCTGTTTTCCTCTTCCGTATAAACGGACACGTTGCTGAGAAAATAAACGTAATGCGCGCTTCTTGAACGCTCGATAGGGAAACTTTCAGATTCTGTCATATCTCCCAAGGCGTAGTTTCCACCGCAGAGAGGACCGCTTACGAACACAGCGGAACGCATCTGTGTGTAATCTTTAAGATAGAAGCTGATGTCGAGAGTGCTTTTTGCCGTAATGCGACATTCGAGCGGGTCGGAAACGGTGCGCTCACCCGCTGGGACTGTGACCGAAGGTTTTCCTGTGAATGACACGGTGTAAAAAATGCCGCCGACGCGTACGGTTGTTTTTTCTATCGTTATAGGCTCCGTGCCGCAGTAATTGTCAAACGTGAGGCGCAGAGCCTCCCCTTCAAAATGGGAGTATACGGGATAACGCAAGGTTATGTTTTTTGCGTAGCTTTCGGGTCTGTTTTCCGCTATGGAAACCGCATTTCCCCAAACGGAAGCCCAGTGCATATTGCTGTTGTTCATAGATGAAGATTCCTTTTTGTTTTCGGTTTACTTTATGTCCTTTACGTCTTTCGGCGTGATGTTTGCAAGAGGGTGACTTTCGACAGCTTCTTCCAGCTTTCTGTCGCTGATATGTGTGTATATCTGCGTGGTATTGAGCTCCGAGTGGCCGAGAATTTCCTTGAGCGCGAGCACGTCAACGCCGCCTTCCTGATACATAAGCGTTGCCGCTGTGTGGCGCAGCTTATGAGTGGAAAAATGCTTGTATGAAAGACCTGCTTCTTCGAGGTATTTATAAACAACCCATTGAACGGTCTTGCCACTCATTCTCTTGCCCAAACGTGAGATAAAGAGCGCGTTTTTATCCTTGATATTATCCGCGTTCTGCGCGCGCGTGAGCAGATAAGCCGAAATAGCGTTTTTGCAGGCGTCGTTGAGGTAAACTATTCGCTCCTTGTTGCCTTTACCGAGTACGCGCAGGGAGCGAAGGTCACGGTCTATATCCGAAAGGCTTATTCCCACTAGCTCCGAAAGACGCATACCGCAATTGAGAAAAAGCGTGATGATACAATAGTCGCGGTCGCGGTTTTTGCTTTCCTCGTCTGTAACGACGCTGTGCAGAAGATTTTTACTTTCTTCCACGGAAAGATATTTCGGAAGCGATTTTTTCTGCTTGGGTGATTCTATATCCGCCGCAGGATTTATTTCGATTATCTTTTCACTGACGGTAAGATATTTGAAAAACATTCGGAGTGAGGAAAGCTTGCGCGAACGGGCAGCGGCGGAATTCCCGCGCGTGTTCGCCGTGAATGCCATGAATTCGAGGATATCTATGGTTTTTATACTTTTCACGAATTCTTCGTCAACGCAGGCGATTGATATTTTATCAAACTCTTCGCCTTCAATGGAAATACCGTTTCGCACGGCTATCATATATCGGAAAAATGTGCGCAGGTCGAGCGCGTATTCATCTACGGTTTTTTTTGAACGCCCCTGTATTACCAGCTTGTAGCGCAGAAAGCGCTCCACTACGGGCGATTTATCGTCGTGATGTACGATTTTTTCTTCCATATGGTCTACACCGTCTTTTCTTTGAATTATACAAAATATTATACTACCTTTTTTGGCAAATGTAAACTTTTTTTAACAAAATATATTATTTAGCTTTATGCGCTTGCATTTGAACGAATTTAAGGTTAAAATATTATTGTAATTTTACTTTATATGGAGTTGTTATGGAAAGATTAAAGAAATTTTTCAGCGAAAACGGCTATATCGCCGTAAAGATACTCGTGGTACACATTGCGCTCTCCATCTTCGGCTTGATGATCTATCTGCCGTTTGACGAGATCGGGTCGAATGCAACGCACACGCTTTTGGCGGGCCTTTTCGGGGTATTTTCAATAATATTTTACTTTTTCATGATATACGATAAAATATGGGATGTCGGCGCGAAAGACGCTATCCGCATTGCCGGCGGCAGAAACTGCGCAAATCCGGCAAAAGGCTTCCTTATAGGACTTGTTGCCGCTATACCTGATTTTATTGTTTGTGCTGTTTACATCTTTTTTTGGTATTTTCAAAGCTATGAATGGGCGGCTAAACCCGGAATAATTTTCTCGTTCATCACAGTCCTTTGGGAGGGTATGTTTATGGGCGTGACGTCTTGGATTCCCGGACCGATAGTTTTTGCTATTGCACCCTTTATGACGGTGCTCTTTGCCGGTATCTCCTACATTTTCGGCACAAAGGATATTCGCCTTTTGCCCGTTAAGGACACACCGGAGGACGAGGAACGTCGCAAAGAAGCCAAAGCCAACAAAAAGAAGCTCAAAGAAGAAAAGAAGAGAAAGCGCGCCGAAGAAGACGAGGACGACGAGCTTATCTGAGAATATTTTCATAATTTCGCTCACCGCCGAATATATTTTTTCATAAAATATAATTTCGGCGGTGAACGGTTTTGAAAAAGGCAAAAAGATTTTTTTGGAGGCAGATAACGTTTCTCGTGGTTTACGCTGCGGTCTGTGTGATGCTCGTCGGCATAACTTATTTTGCAGGGGAAAAAATAACGGGGACGGGCGGAGAGCGGGACGCCGCGGCAACTCCGGCGCAGCGTGTTACGGTGATAGTGGACGCGGGGCACGGCGGGCTTGACGGAGGAGCTTCCACGGACGACGGCGTTCTTGAAAAGGAGCTAAACCTTGCCGTAGCGAAAAAGGTAAAGGCTATTCTTGAATTTGCCGACGTCAACGTCGTTATGACAAGAGAAACCGACGTGATGTTATCAGACCCCGATTCTTCTCACAAAAAACTCGACGACCTCAACACACGTCTTCATATGGCGGACGAATACGAAAACTGCGTTTTCGTAAGTATTCACATGAACAAATTCCCCGTGGAAAAATATTCGGGATTACAGGTCTATTATTCCAAAAATGATTCTTCGAGTAAAACACTCGCGGACACAGTGCAAGCGAATACGGCTCTTCTTTTACAACCCGAAAACACACGAACGACGAAAGCGGCGGATTCTTCGATATACTTACTTCATCATATAAATGTTCCTGCTGTGCTTGTGGAATGTGGATTTCTTTCCAATGAGACGGAAGCAAAACTTTTGCAGAATGAGGAATATCAAAACAAGCTTGCCGCAGTCATTGCTTCCTCCGTGCTCGATTTTATTGCCACGGAAGAATAAATTAAAAATAACTAAAAGGACGTTTTAATATGAAACAGAAAAAGGTTTATGTTTGCACGGAATGTGATTATCAAAGCCCGAAGTGGCTTGGCAAATGCCCCTCTTGCGGCAGTTGGAACACTTTTGCAGAGGAAACTTACGCGGAGGAATCTCCCGCCGCGAAAAAGGAGAACCCGCACCGATCTATACTTGTGCGCAGCGACGACGACGCAGAACCGCAGAAGCTTTCATGGGACGATCTGCCGGAGTATATCCGTTCGGACACGGGTATGAAGGAGTTTGATCGAGTGCTCGGCGGCGGCTTGGTGGAAGGAAGCGTAGTGCTTCTTTCGGGCGAGCCGGGAATAGGTAAATCCACACTTCTTTTGCAGATATGCGCCGCGCTCTCGCAGACAAAAACCGTTCTTTACGTCACGGGAGAAGAATCTTCCGCTCAGCTCTCCATGCGTGCCAAACGCTTGGGTGTTAAGGGTGAGCGCATCTATGT
>JBGVFW010000065.1:0-2894 GCA_045121315.1 Eubacteriales bacterium | reverse complement strand
GTTTTGCAGTAATAACTTTGCTTTCTTTATCCAATATCCTTCCAGTTGCATTTTCTACAGAAGCAATCATTTCATTCAAGATATTTCTGGAAGGTCCCATAATATCACCTATTTCGACAACCATTTTCTGAATATATTTTTTTGCTTCTTTTTGGGTATTCACAGACATTGCTTCTTCAGCCAAATTTTCAAGGCAATCCATCTCTTTTTCGGTAATATAATATTTCATATAAATCCCCATTGTTTTGTTAGTTCTTGATACATCTTCGTAAGTTCTATCACACAACTGCTTTTCGTCATAGTCTTTACCTCAAAGCCATACGACTGCATTGCAGCATATATGGAGTTCAAGCCTAATTATCTCGCCCTATACCCGCTTTTTGAGCGAGCATAGGGCGTTTTTTGTCTTAGTCTATGACTTCACTTAAAAGTTTCCAACTGTCGCTACTGATATCATCGGAATAGTTTTCCATGCAGATACACAATTCCTCGCTCTTGTCATCATAACGGACAATGCCGCCGTTCAGTTCGTAGCGTTCAAGATAGTCTTTCAACACCTTAAATTTCTTCGGTGTGTAAATATCAATATCTTGGCTATTACCGGAACGATCAAAGCCGCCCTTGGTTTCGATAATCCAAATCTTACCACGAACAGAAATAATATAGTCGGGGTAGAAATTCTTCTGCTTTTCGGAGTTATCGGCATAGACGATAGAAAGGTATTCGTTGCCCTTATCGCCATTCTTGTATACCCAATCCACGCTATCGGCGTGTTCGCAGTATTTTTCAAATTTGCGCTCGGAAGAAGAACGCACTTCGGCAGAGGAAAGATAGCCGCGGTACACATTCTTTTTCATTTCCAACTGCGTTTTTGCCGTTCCATCGTAGGTAAACAGGCAGCTTTGCGGAATACGGAACTGCACCCTCGATACCGTCTTAATATCCAACTGAAGCTGTGCCAATTCTGCCGCCATAGCCTCACGAACAATGTGTTTCAAGCGGTCAGCGTTGTTAATAACAAAGGTGTAAACCTCCCTCGGCTCAAGGGAAAGAATCTTACGGGCATACTTGAAATTCTTATCAAACAGCTTACGGATAATGGTATTCATATAGTTATATTCCATACCAATTTCCATACCGATTTTACCAATGCGGTTATGGTACAAGTGTCCGTGTTGATGGGTGTTCAGCTTTTCTTCAATGGTAACGGTGTTCATATCACCGGCATTGAAATCAAGGGTTGCCGTTTCGCCCGAATATGTATGGCGTAAAATGCCGTCCGCGAACACAAAGCCTGCCGTCTGCAAGCGTGTCATATTTTCCGCTTTATTGCCGCCCGTCTTAAACTCTTTTTCAAAGTATTTGACAACAGCAAGCAACGCGGTCTGCGGATTACGGGTATTTGTTACCATTGTGCGCTGTTCGCTTGTCAGCGTAATTTCCTTGTATTCGTTTTTAAGGAACAGCGTAGTCGCTTCCAACGCCCCCTTGCCCAAACTCATTTTCACGCCCTGCGTAAACTTCTCATCAAAGGTATAGAGGTAGCAACTGTCAAGCAAATCGTTTCCGTAATGGTGAGCTTCGGGCATACGGCGAATACGCCCGATGGTCTGTATCTCAAAGGTTTCATCCATATTATCACGGAGCTTCACCAAGATGTACGCTCTCGGACAATCCCAACCCGTGGCAACAGCTTGTTTGATGATAACGGCAATGGGCTTTGCGTTCGGCTCGTCAATGCCTTCGAGATTTTCGTGCATATCGGAAAGCCACGCCGCCAACTGTTGATTTTCGTAGGTAATACCCTGCGTATCAAAAAAACGCTCAATATCATCTTGCATTTTTTCTGACTTATTCGGTATTTGCACCACGATCAGCGGGTTAATGTCCTTACCCGCCGACAATAAAGCAGAACGGAGCGCACGTTGCTTCTCCAATGCCTTTTCGAGCAAATAGGCGTTTTGATCGGATGTTTCTATGGTCTGCGGAAAATCCTCATTGATGATGAGCATTTTTTTAATCAGACCCTCTGCAATAACATCTTCTTCGGGAATTTCGATAATCTCCGCATTTTTAATTCCTTTCGGCGTAGCGGAGCAACGGATAATTTTGTCAGTGCGGAAATACTGAATGATCTCGTCTGCCTTTACCGTATTGTTCTGATGGCTCTCGTCCACGATAACCATAAAACGCAAGCCATCATTCAGCGCGTGTTCGATATGCTCAATAAAATTGGTACGTTCGCTGTCTTTGAGAGCGTTGTTTCCTTTTTTCGTCAGTTTTTCCCAGTTTATAAAGCAACAATCGTTTTCCTCAAACCCTGCCGTCATTACATCTGCAAGGAGCTTGGTCTGTGCGGCGTGGATATACTTGTCCATTTTCGCCTTGCTCTGTTCTTCAAGATTGCCCTTGCCTGGGGTGAGCCATACAAACACAGTTTTCGGATAACTCTGCGTGTATTGGTGCATAAAGTAAGTAAGAATTATTGTCTTTCCACTGCCTGTAGGGCTTTTAAGTACAATGTCACGAGAAGGCTTGCCCATAGCTTCAAAAAGAGAGCTTACTGCCGCCATCTGAAATTGTTTTAATTCCATTTCATCACTCCTATAAAACGTGGTTATTGATCATAGCGAATACTATTCAAAACGTCTCCTTATTTCTTTCGCCGTATATTCGAGTTCGGGGTATATGTAATCAGCTCCAATACCCACATAAGATAATTCACGAAGAATCTTTTTCTTACTCTTTGAATCTACTATAATACTACAAAAACTATCTTTGATAATCTTTGAATCCAATGGCTTTAATTCACAAGACATTTTAAATCTGTTCTCAAAGTATTTTTTGTTTTTATCCCAATAGTCATCTTCGTGTTCCTTGCTTCTATATGAGCT
>JBGVFW010000064.1:0-1334 GCA_045121315.1 Eubacteriales bacterium | reverse complement strand
GTTCGACTGCGCCTCGCCTTGGTCATTCTGAGCGAAACGAAATGAAGTCGAAGAATCTCGGCGTAGCTCCGCTCAGTATGACACGCGCGGAGTGCGCTTCAGCACACTTTTTACTTCCTTAATCCCAAAATTTCTTCATTTCCGCGATAACCGCTTCCGACATACGCCAAAAGCCGAGGTCGTTGGGATGGCACGTGTCAACGGTACAGCCGTCCGCATTGAACGTGGGGAAAGTCACCTTGCCGTCGATAAAATACACGTTTTCGTCCCCCTCTGCTTTCGCACGAGCGAAAGACGCGGCGATAACGTCGCGGCGCACGGAACCTTCCCACATTGGCTTGTCGTAATGCGGGCTCGACATCATAATTATCGGCATATCGGGG
Source organism: Eubacteriales bacterium (assembly GCA_045121315.1). Classification (GTDB taxonomy): domain Bacteria; phylum Bacillota; class Clostridia; order Oscillospirales; family CAG-272; genus UMGS731. Next base: position 951 of record JBGVFW010000064.1, on the reverse strand, counting down.
TGTGCGTCACGCACTTTGCGGTAACCCGCGTAATGCGTTTTTTCAAGATGAGCCGCGTCGGGCGCGTTCTGGTCGTAATCGTATACAAAACAGCTCATGTCAAGTCCCGCGATATATTCCATCATCGTGTCCTCGCCTTTCGCGCTGCCCGAAAAACCGAGGTTTATATAGTTCGTGTCAAATCTGCGAGAAACTCTGCCGATGTAATCGCCGCCGGGAGTGCTTGCGCACGCTCCCTGCGTAATAGAAGAACCGTAGAAAACAACGGGCTTTTCTCTATTGTATCCGCCCCATTTTTCAAGCGCCGCTCCCTCCGCTACGCCGACGGAAAGCTCCGTAACTCCTGCATAAAGAGGAAAATGAATGAGTATCTCCCTCTTTTCCTTTGTTGGGAATTTTACAATAGAGCTGTAACCGTGCGTTTCGTTGCTCGGCACGAACGTGCCGTAATGCGTGAGAACGCCGTTCGCTCTCGTGTAAAGGTCAAATCCTGCAGAACCTACAAGCGTCATATGAGCCATGCGCCAAAGCGCGGGTCTTTTGCAGGTGATAGCCACAAAATCCGAATCCGTGGAGAAGCAAACTCTACCGCCCGCCGTGTGCTTGCAAAGCTCGCGCACGCCGTCGTTCACCGTTTTCGCCACGTCGTCCGTCATTCTGCGGTAGCACTCGCCGTCATAGAAAACACCGTAAAGCGTAAAAGGCTCTGTGTTTGCATCATGCCAAACGATATCGTTTCTGCCGAGGTCCGACCAAACCTTAAAATTTTTATCGAATTGTGTAATATCCGTCATTGTAAAAATCCTCTTTTGATAAGTTTAGTTTCATATTACCCTTTCCGCTCAAATTTGTCAAGGGGAAAGAAAAAGAACGCCAAAGCGTTCTTTTTCTTTCGTATCAATCCTCTTTTGGCTTGTACGTCACGTAGATGAGCGGTGTTTCACCTATTTC
>JBGVFW010000063.1:0-2010 GCA_045121315.1 Eubacteriales bacterium | reverse complement strand
TGTAACTTCTTTAGAAGCCATGAATAATTTCAATTCTGCAAGAGAATACTGAGTATAATCAATTACATTACGAGTAGTTGAAACTTCATCAGGGTCGCTTGTAGCATAATACACATCATAGTATCTTTTACCCCAGTTAAGCGCTTCCTGATGACAGTCAAAATACATATCAATGTGATTGCCCTTAACGGCGCCGCCAATATCTTCTGCTACATATTCCTTGCCATTGATAATAACGTGTGTTCCCAAAGGAATTACGTCGGGGTCTACGGCAATCGTATGATTAGCTTTTGGCATAACTCCGCTATAAGTAGGGCCACCGGACCATTGCCCACAGCAGATCGTACAGCTACAGTAGCCGGTGATGGTAAAATTCTCGCCTAACAACTCGCCTTTATACATACCGCCGGAAGACGTAGTACCGTTACCGGCATAATTATCAGCCCAGAATATATCATCAAAACCGAGAACCATTAATTGTATATTCAGACGCGTATGGCGTCCGGGGCAATATTCAGAAGAATGACCCGGGCACGTCCGCGAACCGTATTCGCCTTTAACACAGCCCTCACAATAAGTTACCTGAGTTGTACAGCCCTCACAAGTAATACCCCCGATCATTTCTGTTTCGTAATAATGAGATACCTCATAAAGGTAACGCAAATATTCTTTGATCGCATCTTCATTATCAAGTTCTTGCCCAAAATACACGGCAGCCATAGATATAATTTCTTTAAAATTATTAGTTGTTGCGTCACTTAAATACTCAATATTAACTTGATCATACGTGTCACGAGAAACTGACACAAGCAAATCAAGCTCGTTATACCATTCTTTTTGAGCTTCTTTTAATATTTCGGCATACACTGAAACATCAAGTTTTCCGTCTTTTTCAGTTTCGACAAGGACAAACGAAGAAGCAAGACCGCTGGAGCTGGTTAGAACCATTCCTATTACCGAAACAACAAGCGCAAGCAACATAACAACAGAAAGCGCCTTTTTAAAGAATAATTTGCTTAATAAAGCTGCGTGCTTTGCTTTTTTTAAGGCATTTATAGCTTTCGCATACGCTCGGCCAATAAATGAATTTTTAATTTTGTTAGTGAGTTTACTCTTCCACCTGCTAAAAGTTTTTCGTTTATTGGAAATATAACGAACGGAATGATTCTTTTTAACGGCAAGCTTTTCAGCTCCGTCCTTTACTTTTTTAGGAGTTACGGAAGAAATCTTGCGTTTGGCTCGATTATATATACCTCCGTTGAGCTCTTTCTGAATAGTCCGTTGAGTTTTTTTGATTTTCAGAGCCGGTTTCGAATGTTTTATTTTTGCTTTCGTATCACTTACAAAGTGTCCTGTTTTTTGTGATATTTTAAATTTTCCATCAATAGTTTTTGCAGCAGCAGCTACAACCGGACGAATAGGTTTCGTAAGAAGCACTGCGGGACGGAAAATCATTTTTTCAAAATGCAATAAAACAGGCTGTGCAAAACGGCTCTGTATCATACGGTTGGCTCTTAATAAGCCTTGAACACCGTTTTCTTCACTTTCTTTAGCAGCAGAAGAAACAAGGGAAATTAAAGAACGCTTTAATTGGAATTTCCCTCTCTGGGCATTGCGAATACCCTCTTGAGCTTTATAGAGTCTCAGATTGTCTCTAAGCTTTGAGATTTGCTTGTTTTCCAAAGACGTAAAAACAGTAACGTTTGGAGCCAAGGCTGCCTGAGCATTCTTTTTAGCAAGAAGTATACGATACTCTGTAACAGAGCGCCGTAAAGAAACGTCCACGTCTTTTTTCTTGTTTATACGACTTAACAGATCCTTTCTTTGCGGGACTGAAAGTTTTGCACCTTTAGCATAATCATCGCGGATTTGATTTTTCAGCACAACAGACTTGTGTCTTTCACGATAGATTTTCTGTTCTGCTCGAACAAGCTTTTTATCTATACTCGTATCATACCCTTGCTTAACCGCAGTTTGAATATTTCGCTCGTTGACCGCATTTATCTTATC
>JBGVFW010000062.1:0-2198 GCA_045121315.1 Eubacteriales bacterium | reverse complement strand
AGGGCAGATATACGTTTTTCTGCCGTCCTTTTTCTTGATGAGCACCGTTCTGATAAAGAAGAAATAAACTATAACGCCGATAGTCAGCGAAATGAGCACCCCTTTGAGGTTTGTAAATGAAAGATAATTTATCTCTTCATGGAAATGATGTCCATCAACAAGCGGAAGCATCGTTCCCGTTATCTTTTCCGAAAGCACGTGCGGCAGAACGCCAAGTACGATAAGCGGGATAGCCGCCAAAACAAGCGCGAGTTTTGAGGCAAACGTGAGTTTCATCTTTTTGCCATATCCATCACCTTTTTCTATAAAGATAGCGACAAAAAGTTTTATCATATAAGCCGCAGTAAGACCACCTGAGAAAAGGAAGAGCCATTCCACAGCCGTGATAAGCGCGCCCGCATGGTGAGCATACTCAACTATGCTTTCGTGAACAAGAGTTTTTGAAATATATCCGCAAAATCCGGGAATACCCGCCAAACTGCACGCGCCGACAAGAAAGACGATCGCAAGGAACGGTTTTCCTCTGCCGAAGCCGCGGAGCTTATTGAGGTCGAGCGTATGTGCGCTCATATATATCGCACCGGCAGCAAGGAAAAGCGCAAGTTTTACAATGGAGTGGTTCATCATATACAGAAACGTGCCGTTTGCGGCAAGAGCGTTTTCCTCGCCCAAGAGAGTTATCATGGAAACGCCTGTAAGGATAAAGCCTATCTGAGAAAGAGAGGAGCACGCGAGCGTTCTTTTTAAGTTTATGGAAAATACCGCGAGAACTGCACCGAGTACCATCGTCACTGCGGCAAGTGCAAGGAGAGTGTATCCCCATATTTTGTCCTCACGCAATATCTGCCCCGTGATGACAAGCACGCCGAGCACGCCTGCTTTGGTAAGCACACCCGAAAGCAAGGCGCTTGCGGGAGCGGGAGCGACGGGGTGAGCCTTCGGAAGCCAGATGTGGAGCGGGAACATACCCGCCTTCGCGCCGAAGCCAAAGAGCAGGCAGAACGCGGAAATGTAGAGCATCTTGTTCTTTCCCGCCGCTGTTACCGCTTCGTAAAGGGACGCTATCTCAAGCGTGCCCGCTATATGGTAAAGAAGGAAAAGACCCATAAGAGCCACCATGCCGCCGATAACGGCGATAGTGATATACGTCTTGCCCGCCGCCATAGCCTCTCCGTTCTGTTCCTGAACGACCCAAACGTAAGACGTAAAGGACATTATTTCAAAGAACACAAACGTTGTGAGCAGATCTGCGGAAAGGAATACTCCCAAAGTCGCACCGAGCGTGAGCAATAAGAAGAAGTTATATCTCGACTTATTGTGGTGACCTTTAAAATACTGAGGGGAAATGAGCGCGGAGCAAAACCACATAAAAGCGCTGATAATGCCGTAGACCGCGTGGAAATCCCCGAAGTTAAACGAAAATCCGCAGACGGAGAGCACAAATCCTTCTCCGTACGCGAAAAGCGCGCAAAGCACGGTAAGTGCAAGAGTTACGCCGCACGAAATTATCGAGATAACGCCGCAGGCGTCCTCGTTCTTTTTGCCGACGGCGGCGGAAACAAAAGCGGCGGCAAAGGGCAGGAGCACCGCCAATAAAATGAGTATATTCATATTCCCACCACCTTCGTTATAATTTCAATAAAGCTGCCCGAGAAAACGCCGAGAAGCACGCAGAAAACAGCGCAGATGAGCATCGGTATCTTCATGCGCGCGCCCGCTTCGTGCACGCCTTCAAAGGAAAGGTCTGTTCCCTCTTTCGGGAAATACGCCTTCACGCAGACGGAAAGCGCGTACATCGCCGTGAGGAAAGCAGATATCATCAGCACCGCCGTGCCGACAACGGCAAGCGGCGAGCCTTGCGATATCGCACTTTCGGCAATGAGCCATTTGCTTACAAATCCGCAAAGCGGAGGTATGCCCACAAGTGCCATTGACGCTACAGTGAAGAAAGCAAAGGTGAACGGCATCTTTCTGCCCAAGCCGTCAAGCTCGCAGAGGTATTCCCTGCCTGCGTGGTGAAGCACCGCGCCCGCGGCAAAGAAAAGGCATATCTTTATGACGGAGTGGAAAACGAGATGAGCAAAAGAGGCAACCAAGCCGCCGTCCGTCATAAGCGTCGCCGCAAAAATAATGTAGGAAAGGTTAGCTACGGTAGAGTAAGCAAAACGGCGCTTGAAATGTGTTTGTTTGAGCGCTTT
>JBGVFW010000061.1:0-28727 GCA_045121315.1 Eubacteriales bacterium | reverse complement strand
ATCAAATTCAGCATAGTTGCGCGGTCGTTTGCTTTAATTGTTCTTGCATATTAGTTCGTTCTGAGTATCTCTTCAGCAAAATAGAACGAGCTGTGATCACCCTGTTCAAATGACAAGCACGGATATTCGTTAAGCTGTTCAAACTGAATGGATTTACATTTTGCCAACGGATGCCCTTTCCAAAGGTATACAAACGCGTCGCAGGAGGTCAAGCCATGAAATTCCAGATCTTTCATATGCAGCAGCTTCATCAGCGCCATACGGTTGAAATCGCTGAGGTAAATAATTCCTATCTCGCTTTTCCGCTGTTCACATCGTCTATGATCTCTCTGGTTTTCGTTTCTCTGATAGCAAACTAGTATTCTGCCGTGTTAAAATTTTTCACCATTTCCACAAAGCTCTTGACCGCGAAGGAATAGTGCTGTGTAGAGATGCCGAATTTCTTTTTTAGAGTGCCGAACTTTCCGTATTTTTGCATCAAGGCTTCGTACTGCTGGTATAGCTGACGAGCATACAGCACAAACTCTACCCCGTCGTTTGTCAGCGTTACCCCTCTGCCGCTTCTGTGAAAGATTGAAATGCCGAGTTCTTTCTCCAGCTCCTTCATAGAGCTGGTGAGCGAAGGCTGAGCTATATACAAAATTTCCGAGGCTTTGTTAAAAGATCCCGTTTCCGATATGGTTATAACGTAATGTAATTGTTGTATTGTCATAGTGATGCATCCAAAAATGAGATGTCTATTCCTTTCGAATTGTCGGACTCTTTACGCATCAAGTCTTTGAGGGTGATACCGTTCAAATATTCGTCTATCAAGTTCTGTAAATTCTTCCACATGGAGATGGTACGGCATTCGTTTGCTTTTTCGCAAGGCTCCGCCCCACATTCAAGACAGGAAACGGGTGCAAGGTCGCCCTCCGCCAGCCGCAGTATCTCGCCGACGGTATATTCCTCCGGCTTTCTTGTCAAACGATAACCTCCGCCTTTTCCATGCTGCCCTTCAACGATGTGATTTTGTGCCAGCACAGGCAAAATGCGTTCCAAATATTTAAAAGGAAGTTCCTGCCGCTTTGCCACCTCTTTCATAGGAATATAGGCACCGTTGCTGTTTTCCGCAAGGTCTATCATTACGCGCAAAGCATATCTTCCTCTTGTCGAGATCACCATTTTTACCATACCTCTCTTTCTGCCAAACGCATCTCCATATGCGTTATATCATTTTTTTATTCCGTAACTATCGTTCCGCCGCCGAGAACGATATCCCCGTCGTAAAGCACAGCCGCCTGCCCCGGAGTTATCGCACGCTGAGGTTCGTCAAAGGCGATATGAACGGTATCCTCCCCCGTCGGGGTTACGGTTGCCCATTGCTCGCTCTGGCGGTAGCGTATCTTCGCCTTACAGCGGAACGCACTTTTCGGTGCCGAGCCGCTTATCCAGTTAAAATCGACGGCGTAAGCGTCTTTACCGAACAGTTCCTCGCTCTTTCCAAGGACAATTTTCCCACTCTTCGGGCATATTTTGCAAACGTACAGCGGCTCCGTGCTTGAAATGCCAAGCCCCTTTCTCTGCCCCAAGGTATAATTGATTATTCCCTTGTGTCTGCCCAAAACGTTTCCCTGCGTATCAACAAAAACTCCGCCATCGTATTCCTTGCCCGTGTGTATCCGTATCACGCGGGCATAATCGCCGTTCGGCACAAAACAGATATCTTGACTGTCGGGCTTGTCTGCATTGACAAATCCGCTCCGTTCGGCAATAGCGCGAACCTCCGTCTTTCGAATGGTTCCGAGAGGAAACTGCGTATGCGCAAGCTGTTCCTGTGTTAAAGAATAGAGCACATAGCTTTGGTCTTTCGTATGGTCGAGCGCTTTTTTCAGCACGTATTTGCCGTCTTTTTCTTCGATCCTCGCGTAATGCCCTGTTACGATGTAATCGCATCCCAAGGTTTTCGCGCGCTCGTATAGCTTATCAAACTTCATATAGCGGTTGCAGTCGATACAAGGGTTCGGAGTGATACCCCTTTCATAGCTTTCGATGAATTTGCGTATCACAATGTCTTTAAAATCCTGCGTAAAGTTAAACACGTAGAACGGCATACCCAGCTTATAGGCGACACTTTTTGCGTCCTCCACATCGTCTAAAGAACAACAGGTGCGCGAGCGCTCGATTCCTGCGTCTTCGTTACGATAGAGCTTCATCGTGCATCCGATACATTCAAAGCTGCCGTCAACCATCAGCTTCGCCGCCAAGGAAGAATCGACTCCCCCGCTCATTGCTATCAGCGCTTTCATTATATTTCGCAGCAATGACCGCAGCTTTCGCAATCGGGGAAAATGCTGTGGTCGTATTCGATACCGTTTTTGTCGTAATAATCCTTAAGAGCCGCCTTAATAGCTTCTTCTGCAAGCACAGAACAGTGGAGCTTATGTGCGGGAAGCCCGTCAAGCGCCTCTACGACAGCTTTGTTCGTCAAAGCGAGCGCTTCGGACACGGGCTTGCCCTTAATAAGCTCGGTCGCCATTGAGCTGGACGCTATAGCGGAGCCACATCCGAATGTTTCAAATTTTACGTCCTCTATGATATCGTCTTTGATTTTGAGATATATCTTCATAATATCTCCGCATTTTGCGTTGCCAACTTCGCCCACGCCGTCCGCGTTTTCTATCGTGCCTACATTGCGGGGGTTGCGGAAATGATCCATTACTTTTTCACTGTATAATGCCATTTTATTTTCCTCACTTTATAATAAATTCTTTTTTGCCGCTTACAAGATCGCGCCAAATAGGCGAAATGCCGCGCAAATATTCAACGACTTCTTTAACCGCGTTTACAGTATATTCAACATCTTCCTCAGTGTTTTCTTCGGACAAACTAAGACGCAAAGAACCGTGCGCGATATCGTGTACCCTGCCGATAGCAAGCAACACATGGCTTGGGTCGAGCGAGCCCGAAGTACACGCAGAGCCGGACGACGCGCAAATGCCTTTGTCGTCGAGGAGCAAAAGCAAGGATTCGCCCTCGATTCCCTCGAAGCAGAAATTTACGTTTCCGGGAAGTCTTTTGCTTGCATCGCCGTTGAGAACGGAATGAGGTATTTTCCCAAGACCCGCGATGAGTTTATCTCTTAAAGCGGTCAATTTCTCTGTGTTTTTGTCGATATTCGCACAGGCTTCCTCAAGTGCTGCCGTCATACCCATGATAGCGGGAATATTCTCCGTGCCGGCACGTTTTCCCCTCTCCTGCGCTCCGCCCTCGATAAGATTAGAGAGCAAAATTCCTCTTTTGGCGTACAATACGCCTATTCCTTTCGGTCCGTGGAACTTATGTGCGGAAAGAGAAAGCATATCAATGTTATCTTTCTGCACGTCAATATGCAGGTGTCCCGCCGCCTGTACCGCGTCCGTATGAAAAAGCACGCCTTTTTCGCGGCAGACCGCACCGATATCGCGGATAGGCTGTACCGTTCCTATTTCGTTGTTGGCGTACATAACTGTCACAAGGCAAGTATCCGGGCGGATAGCCTCCTTTACTTGCTCTGCGGTTATAAGGCCGTTTTCGTGAACGTCGAGAAGAGTTATTTCAAATCCTTCTTTTCTAAGCTTTTCAAGAGTATGCAAAACCGCATGATGCTCAAAAGCTGTGGAAATAATGTGCTTTTTCCCCTTCTTTTCGCCGAGCTTTGCGGCAGATACGATAGCTTGATTATCCGCTTCGCTTCCGCCTGAGGTAAATGTTATCTCTCTTGCTGTCGCTCCGAGGCATTTCGCAATGCGTTCTCTGGCGTCAAGCAGCGCCTCTGCTGCTCTCTGACCCTCGCTGTGCAAGCTGGAGGGATTTCCATACACGCCGTCCATATACGGCAGCATGGCATTTATCGCCGTTTTGCTCATTTTCGTTGTTGCAGCATTGTCTAAATATATCATAAATTTTCTCCTTTAAGAAACGCCGGCATCTTCGTTTTACAGATGCCGGCGTCTTTATCTTATTCTGCAAAAAGCGGTGTGGAAAGGTATCTGTCGCCCGTGTCAGGAAGCAGGACTACGATAGTCTTGCCCGCGTTTTCCGGGCGTTTTGCAAGCTCTATTGCCGCATACGTCGCAGCACCGGATGAAATACCGACGAGCACGCCTTCGCTCTTGCCGATCAACTTGCCTGTGGCAAAAGCGTCCTCGTTCGTAACGGGAATGATCTCGTCATACACCTTTGTGTTAAGGACGTCGGGAACAAAGCCGGCACCTATACCCTGAATTTTGTGAGGACCGGCTACACCTGTTGAAAGTACCGCAGATGATGCGGGTTCGACCGCTACGACCTTCACATTGGGGTTTTTGGATTTGAGGTATTCACCAACACCGGTTACTGTTCCACCCGTGCCGACGCCCGCTACGAAGATATCGACCTTACCGTCTGTGTCCTCATAAATTTCGGGGCCCGTGTGCTCTCTGTGCGCTTGCGGGTTGGCAGGGTTTACAAACTGACCGGGAATAAAACTGTTGGGAGTTTCCTTTGCAAGTTCTTCTGCCTTCGCGATGGCGCCTTTCATGCCCTTTGCGCCTTCGGTGAGCACAAGCTCGGCGCCGTAAGCTTTCATAAGCTGTCTGCGTTCAACGGACATTGTTTCGGGCATTACGATGATGATCTTATACCCTCTTGCCGCCGCAACGGATGCAAGACCGATGCCGGTGTTGCCCGAGGTTGGCTCGATGATAACGGAGCCGGGTTTAAGTTTTCCCGAAGATTCCGCTTCGTCGATCATCGCCTTTGCGATTCTGTCTTTTACGGAGCCTGCAGGATTGAAATATTCAAGCTTTGCAAGGACTTTTGCTTTGAGTCCGAGCGCGTTTTCGATATGAGTGAGCTCCAAAAGAGGAGTTTTTCCGATAAGTTGGTCTGCGGATGTGTATATATTAGCCATGATGAATCTCCCAAAAAATTATTTTACTGCATCAAAGCCGCGCTGAAGGTCGGCAATGATATCGTCGATATGTTCTGTACCGATGGAAAGACGGATGGTATTCTGTTTGATTCCTTGATCTTCAAGTTCCTCTTCCGTAAGCTGGCTGTGCGTTGTCGTCGCGGGGTGAATAACAAGGCTCTTAACGTCCGCAACGTTCGCAAGCAGAGAGAATATCTGCAAGCTGTCGATAAACTTGTGCGCTTCTTTCACGCCGCCTTTGATCTCGAACGTGAAGATAGACGCGCCGCCGTTTGGGAAATATTTTTCATAAAGCGCGTGGTCGGGATGATCGGGCAAGGAAGGATGGTTGACCTTTTCCACCTGCGGGTGGTTAACAAGAAATTCAACAACCTTTTTCGTGTTCTCCGCGTGTCTTTCAAGGCGAAGGGAGAGCGTTTCCGTTCCCTGAAGGAGTAGGAATGCCGCAAAGGGAGAGATAGTTGCGCCCGTATCGCGAAGCAGGATCGCGCGAATATAGGTAACAAACGCCGCGGGACCTACCGCCTTAACAAAGGAAACGCCGTGGTAAGAGGGGTTGGGGTCTGCAATAGCGGGATATTTGCCCGATGCCGCCCAGTCAAACTTACCGGAATCTACGATCACACCGCCAAGAGTGGTTCCGTGACCGCCGATAAACTTAGTTGCGGAATGTACAACGATATCTGCACCATGTTCGATGGGGCGAATGAGGTAAGGTGTACCGAATGTGTTATCAACTACGAGCGGCAAACCGTGCTTGTGTGCAAGAGCGGCAAGTGCGTCGATATCGGGGATATCGCTGTTGGGGTTGCCGAGAGTTTCAATGTAAATTGCTCTTGTGTTGTCCTGAATTGCGGCTTCAACCTCTGCGAGGTCGTGAATGTTTACGAACGTTGCCGTAATACCGAAATTAGGCAACGTGTGGGCAAGAAGGTTATAGCTTCCGCCGTAGATAGTTTTCTGTGCTACGAAGTGACCGCCGTTCTGACCGAGCGCCTGCAACGTATATGTGATGGCGGCGGCACCGGAAGCAAGAGCAAGAGCGGCTACGCCTCCTTCAAGTGCGGCAATTCTCTTTTCGAAAACATCCTGTGTGGAGTTTGTAAGTCTGCCGTAAATATTGCCTGCGTCCGCAAGGCCAAAGCGTGCAGCCGCATGAGCGGAATCGTGGAATACATAAGAAGTTGTCGCATAGATCGGCACTGCGCGTGAATCTGTTGCGGGATCGGGAGTTTCTTGACCTACGTGGAGCTGAAGTGTTTCGAATTTATATTTATTAGACATGATAAAAATTTCCTTTCATTATGTAAAATATGTGATGTTGTTTCTTTATATTTTTAATTTTTCATTTTGAATTTATTCAACATCGACACATTCGCTCAAATCGGAAATTGGCTCTTACAAGTTTTTGAAAGTAGTTTTTCATAGCAATTTACCTACCTATGCAATAATAAATCGGGAAACTCCAAGAGAAGCCCCTCGAGTAAAAACAATTTCTAATACCTACCTATCAGGTTGGTATTATTATAGCACGCGTTACCTACCTTGTCAATAGGTTTTTAGGATTTTTTCTAATTATTTTTTCGGCAAAAATCCCCTTTCCTATCACAAAGGGGCTGATCAAAAATCAGCCCCTTTCATTATTATTTTATAGCGTCTTTCATTGATCTTACGTATTCTCCGACGTATGGCGCGGCGTCTTTGCCGTATTTTTCGATTATCTTTATGATAGCCGAGCCAACTATCGCGCCGTCGGAAATACCCGCCATTTTCGCTGCCTGTTCGGGTGTGGAGATGCCGAACCCTATCGCACATGGAGTGTCAGTATTTTCGCGTACTACCTTAACTATTGAATCAAGGTCGGTTTTTATCTCACTTCTCGTACCCGTAACGCCAAGGCTTGAAACGATATAGAGAAAACCCTCGGCTTCTTTTGCTATCATGGCTATGCGGTTTTCAGACGTCGGCGCAATAAGAGAAATAAGGTCAACACCGTATTTGCGGCAAACAGGTAAAAACTCGTCCTTTTCCTCAAACGGCAGGTCGGGGAGAATAAGCCCGTCTATTCCTATTTCCCTGCACGCGGAAATAAAACGCTCTGCTCCATAGGAAAAAACAACATTCGCGTATGTCATAAACACCATCGGTATCTTCACGTCCTTGCGCAATTCCTTAACGAAAGCAAATATCTTATCCGTTGTAACGCCTCCGCTGAGCGCACGAAGGTTCGCGCCCTGTATAACGGGACCCTCTGCGGTCGGGTCAGAAAAAGGTATGCCAAGCTCGATAAGGTCCGCGCCGTTTTCGGCGGCGGCGCGGACGACCTTCGCGGTGGTCTCAAGGTCAGGGTCGCCGCAGGTGATAAAGGCGATGAACGCCTTTCCGTTTTCAAAAGCCGATCTTATATTACTCATGGATATCCTCCCCTCTAAAGCGCGCAATGGCGGCGCAGTCCTTGTCACCTCTGCCGGAGATAGTAATTACGATTATTTTGTCTTTATCCATCGTCGGCGCAAGCTTTATGGCGTGAGCCACGGCGTGTGCCGATTCAATGGCGGGTATAATTCCCTCTGTTTTTGCAAGATATTCAAAAGCGCAAACGGCTTCGTCATCCGTTACGGGAACGTATTCCGCTCTGCCGATATCGTGAAGATATGCGTGCTCGGGACCGACACCGGGGTAATCAAGCCCCGCGGAAATTGAATAAACGGGCGCTATCTGACCGTATTCGTCTTGACAGAAATATGATTTCATGCCGTGGAAAATCCCGACTCTGCCCGTGTTGACCGTTGCGGCGGTTTCAAACGTGTCGATACCTCTGCCCGCGGCTTCACAGCCGATAAGGCGCACGTCTTTATCCTCAATAAAATGATAAAAACTGCCAATAGCATTGGATCCGCCTCCCACGCAAGCGACCACCACGTCAGGAAGTCTGCCCTCTTTGTCAAGCATCTGCTCCTTTATCTCCTTGGAGATGACCGCTTGAAAATCGCGCACTATCGTCGGGAACGGGTGAGGACCCATAACGGAACCGAGGCAATAATGCGTGTCTGCAATACGAGAAGTCCACTCGCGCATCGCCTCCGAAACCGCGTCCTTAAGCGTTGCCGTACCGGATCTTACGGAAATGACCTCCGCGCCCAGCAAGCGCATACGGTAAACGTTGAGCGCTTGGCGTTTCGTGTCCTCCTCGCCCATGAAAACGACACATTCCATTCCCATAAGCGCGGCGGCTGTCGCCGTGGCAACGCCGTGCTGCCCCGCGCCCGTTTCCGCAATAAGGCGCGTTTTCCCCATCTTCTTTGCAAGAAGTGCCTGACCGAGCACGTTATTTATCTTGTGCGCGCCCGTATGGTTGAGGTCCTCGCGTTTGAGGTATATCCTCGCGCCGCCCAAATCTTTCGTCATCTTTTCGGCATAATAGAGCCTTGACGGTCTGCCCGCATATTCGTTGAAAAGTTTTGAAAGCTCACTATTAAACTCGGGGTCTTTTTTATAATGGTTATACGCTTCTTCAAGCTCTATAACGGCGTTCATCAGCGTTTCGGGGATATATTGCCCGCCGTGAATACCGAAGCGTCCTTTTTCGTTTGTCATATTTCTTCTTCCTTTCTCACGGCGCGTGCAAACGCCGCCATTTTTGTTTTATCTTTCTTTCCGTCCGTTTCAATGCCCGAGCTTACGTCCACGGCATAAGGCGAAAGCATTTTGACCGCTTCGCTTATATTGCCAAGTCCAAGCCCGCCCGCGAGTAAATACGGTCTTTTCACGTTCTTTATCAAGCTCCAATCGAACGCTTTTCCCGTGCCCGCTCCCGAATCGAGAAGCACAAAATCGGCAGAACACTTCTCCGCTTTTTCCGCCTCATCTTCGCTTTTTACACGGAAAGCTTTTATTATCGGCTTTTTCGTAAGCGTCCGCAGGCGTGCGATATATTCCTCGTTCTCGGACCCGTGAAGCTGAGCGATATCGATGATATCTCGGTTTAAAAGATCGGCAACATTCTCAACGTTCTCGTCCACGAAAACGCCAACCGCCAAAATATTCGGGTTTAAGAGCTTTTTAAGCTTTGCCGCCGTGTCGGCGCTCACGTATCGACGGCTCGATTTTGCAAAAACAAAACCGACGTATTCAGGATTTATCTCATTTGCCGCCGCCATGTCACATTCGCGCGTCATGCCGCAAAATTTTATCTTCGTCATACGTCCCCTCGCAGTTCCGCGAGCTTCGCTTTTTTATCGGGCGCGCGCATGAGCGTTTCTCCGATAAGCACGGCGTCCGCGCCCATTTCGCGCAGAGACCTCACGTCCTCGGCGCTCTGCACGCCGCTTTCGGAAACAAACAGCACATCTTGCGGTATAAGCTCGCGCAGTTTTCGGCTGTTGCCCGTGTCCATGGTGAAATCTTTCAGGTTGCGGTTGTTCACACCGATAATTCGCGCACCGGCAGAGAGAGCAGCGCCGACTTCCGCTTCGTCATGCGCTTCCACAAGCGCGGAAAGACCGAGACGGTCGCATATGCCGATATATTCTTTTATTTTTTCTTTACTGAGAATCGAGCAAATGAGAAGCACGGCGGAAGCGCCCAAAAGCTTTGCTTCGTATATCATATATTCGTCAACGGTAAAATCCTTGCGAAGGCACGGTATGCCGACCGCGCGCGCGATATCTTTAAGATATTCGTCGTTTCCTAAGAACCATTTCGGCTCTGTCAGCACAGAAACGGCGTCCGCGCCCGCCGCCTCATATTCAAACGCGATGTCAAGGTAAGGGAAATCGGGCGCGATAAGCCCTTTCGACGGAGAGGCTTTTTTGCACTCGCAGATAAACGATATTCCGTCTTTTTTAAGAGCTTTTTCAAAGGTGAAATCACCCTTCGGGAGTGCAAAAGCGAGTTTCCTTATCTCTTCGGGCGTTCTTTCCCGCTTCGCCGCGGCGACGCGGGCGCGCGCGTAATCTGCAAGTTTATCGAGTATAGTCATGTTTCCTCCTTATGGGCGGTTGCTTATTTCGATGAAAGCGCGAAGCGTTTCCATCGCCTTGCCCGAATCTATTATCTCTGCGGCAAGCTTTACGCCGTCCTGCATCGTTTCGGCTTTGCCACCGATATAGAGCGCGGCGCCCGCGTTAAGGAGCACGGCGTTGCGCTTGTGTCCTCTTTCACCGCCGAGTATTGCAAGAGTTATTTTCGCGTTTTCTTCTGGCGTACCGCCGACAAGGTCGGATTTTAGGCATCTTTCAAAGCCGAAATCCTCGGGCGTTATAACGTAGGATTTGAACCAGCCGTCCTTTATTTCGCAGACGGTCGTCGGCGCGCTGAGTGAAATTTCATCGAGCTTATCCTGCCCGTAAACGACCATACCGCGCTTTACACCGAGATTTATAAGTACCTGCGCAAGCGGCTCCGCCAAATATTCGTCATATACGCCGAGAAGCTGCATTTTCGGGCTTGCGGGATTTGTGAGGGGGCCGAGAATGTTGAATACCGTGCGGAAGCCGAGCTCCTTTCGGATAGCACCGACGTATTTCATCGAAGTATGATATTTCTGCGCGAAGAAGAAGCACATACCTACTTTTTCAAGCAGTTCGAGCGCAAGCTCGGGGCTTTGATTTATATTTACGCCGAGTGCTTCAAGGCAATCCGCCGTACCACAGGAGGAGGAAGCGGCGCGGTTGCCGTGTTTTGTAACCTTCATACCTCCTGCCGCCGCAACGAGCGCGGAGGTCGTGGAAATATTGAAACTGTGCGCATTATCGCCACCAGTGCCTACGATCTCGAAAACGTCCATTCCCGTTTCAACCTTTGTCGCATGGGCGCGCATAGCGGCGGCGCATCCCGCGATCTCGTCCGTGGTTTCAGCTCTCGCACTCTTAGTGGAAAGCGCTGCAAGGAATGCGGCGTTCTGCGTGGGCGAGGTTTCTCCGCTCATTATCTCGTTCATAACGGCGTACGCTTCGTCATAGGTAAGGTCTTGTTTATTTACTATTTTAACTATCGCTTCTTTGATCATGGTAATATCTCCTTTATCGCAGGTTTATGAAATTTTCAAGCATCTGTTTGCCGTTCGGCGTCATAATGGATTCTGGGTGAAACTGCACACCGTAGATTGGATGTTCCTTGTGCTGCACCGCCATGACCTCGCCGTCCTCCGTCACCGCCGTGACTTTAAGACATTCAGGGATAGTCGCCGCGTCCGCCGCAAGGGAATGATACCTCGCCACGAGAGCTTTTTCAGGGACCCCATAAAACAGCGGGCAAGATTCGTCAAATTTGACGGCGGACTGTTTTCCGTGCATAAGCTCTTTGGCATAAGTCACGGTCGCGCCGAAAGCGGCGCATATAGCTTGATGACCCAAGCAAACTCCCAAGATAGGTATATCCTTACCGAGCGCCTTCGCTGCCTCGATAATAATACCCGCATCTTCCGGTCTTCCCGGCCCGGGAGAAAGAACGATGTGCGAGGGAGCAAGTGCTCTTATTTCCTCCACCGTCATCTCGTCGTTTCGAATAACCTTTATATCGGGTTCTATTTCACCGATAAGCTGATATAAGTTATATGAAAAACTATCATAATTATCTATAAGCAAGATCATATGTCCGCCTCCTGTGCCATTTTCAGCGCATTTACAACCGCTCCCGCTTTGTTTATGCACTCCTGAAATTCCTTTTCGGGCACGGAATCCGCCACGATTCCCGCGCCGCTTCTGACGAACACCTTGCCGTTTTTCTTGTAGGCAATTCTGATGGCGATGCAGGTGTCCATGTTGCCGGTAAAATCGATATATCCTATCGCGCCGCCGTAAATACCGCGCTTGTTATTTTCAAGCTTTCCTATAAGCTGGCAGGCTCGTATCTTCGGCGCTCCCGAAAGAGTACCCGCGGGAAGCACCGCTTCAATGGCGTCAAGCGCGTCGTGCTCTTCACGTATCTCGCCTCTGACGGTGGAGCCGATATGCATAACATGGGAATACCGCTCTATCGAATGGAGCTTTTCAACCTTTACCGTGCCGAATTTGCTTATCTTTCCGAGGTCGTTTCTGCCGAGGTCAACGAGCATATTGTGTTCGGCAAGTTCTTTTTTGTCCGCCAAAAGCTCCGCTTCAAGGGCGGTGTCCTCCTCGGCAGTCTTGCCTCGCGGGCGCGTTCCGGCAAGCGGGAACGTGTGAAGCACGCCGTTTTCGAGCTTTACAAGCGTTTCCGGGGAGGCTCCCGCGACCTCCACGTCCGTTCCCGAAAAATAGAACATATACGGCGAAGGATTTATCGTGCGCAGAACGCGGTATGTGTCAAACAAGCTGCCCTCAAACGGAGCCGAAAGGCGGTTTGAAAGCACTATCTGGAAAATATCGCCCTCTCGGATATAATGCTTCGCCTTTTCAACCATAGCGCAATATGTTTCCTTGTCGAAAAGCGGAGTAACCTCGCCGAGCAGCTTTCCGCTCGGCTCTTTTTTCTTTTCGCCGTTTTTCAAAAGAGCCGCCAGCTGTTCAAGCTCTATTACCGCTTTGTTATAACCTACTTCAACGTCGTCGAGCGGCATATTGACGATGAGGATTATCTTCTGCCTGAAATTATCGAAAGCTATCACCTTGTCGAAAAGCATGAGGTCAACGTCCTTGAACGTCTCTTCGTCGCGCACGTTTGCGCGAACGCTCGGCTCGCTGTAACCGAGATAATCATAGGAAAAATAACCAACCAGACCACCCGTGAACGACGGCAGGTAATCGAACCTCGGACTTTTATAATCCGCAAGTATTTGGCGCAGAAAATCGGAAGGCGATTCCGTTTTTATTTTTATGTTGCCGACTTTCATTTCTCCGCCCATGCAGGTGATCTCCAGCTTCGGGTCAAAGCCGAGGAACGTGTAACGCCCCCATTTCTCCTTTTCGGCAACGGATTCGAGCATATAACAATGTGTGGACACGTTTTTGAGTATCTTCATCGCCTCTATCGGCGTGCAGATATCGGACAATATCTCGCAGCTCACGGGCAAGACCTTGTATTCTTCCCCTGCGGCTATCTTTCTTACTTCCTCAATACTCGGTGAGATTTTCATAACTTTTTCCTCCTAGAAAAGAAAACTCCTTTGGTTTTCTCTGCCAAAGGAGTTTTGGATAAACAAAAACGCCCTTGACAGAAATATAGCTTCTGTCAAGGACGAATAAAAAAACTTATCCGCGGTGCCACCTTGATTTCACGGGTCGCCCCATGCGCTTAGCAGGATACCAACATATCCCCGGCAAATAACGCCTGCCTACAACGTTGCAGAATACTCGGAAAGAAGGACTCTTACCTTTGACTGCACCCTCAGCGGTCCATTTGACGATTTGTTTCTCACCCGACTCTCAGCGCCGCGGGTTCTCTGTACAGCCTTAAATCGCCGTTATCTCCGCATCAACGGTTTATGATATTACCATTATATCACTCAAAGCCTATCTTGTCAATAGGTTTTTGAAAATTTCCTTTTTGTAAATTGGAATACAATATGCTTGCTAAATAGGAAATAAATATAGACACGTAAATTTTGTTATGCTATAATGGAATTGACAGCAAAAATATGTTCAAAGGAGCTTCACCATGGAACTTTTAACAATCTCTTTATTTCTCATAATATGCGGCGCCTTTTGCGTTATCTATTCTCTCTTCAAGGGGTACACATCGGGCACGGGAATATCAAAAATGCGGGTGGAAATTCTTATCGGCGTATTTTTTATAATTTACGGCGCGGCAGTAATCGTTTGCGAACGCATCTTCGGTCAAACGTGCGGAGTCGTCGTGTTCATGCTCGGTCTTGCCGGAATTCTCATATTTACCGAATGGATGCGCATCTCAAATCTCATAAAGTGCAAAAAGGTAATCGAAGCAAAATACGTCGGCTGCCAAACGCACACAAACCGCGGTGTCACATACTACACCCCTACGTTTGAGTACAAATATAACGGCGTTTCTTATAAAGGCACGACGTTCCAAAACTTCGGCAAACGCTTTATGAAAAAGCATTTCGAAGACGGAAGTTATTATAATATTTACATAAACCCTTCAAATCCCGAAACGCTTATCGTCGCAAAACGAATCTTCTTTTCGGATATAGTAGTGCTTTTGCTCATAGCTGTGTTAATTGGTGTGTCGATTTCTCTTGTGACAGGCATAGCAACGGTGTAAAAATCGAAACGCAACCGCAAGTTTACATAATAAAACCCAAAGTTTATGGCGTTTTTCCCATGCCCGAGGTATAATAAACGCAGAAAAAGCAAAGGAGAATTTTTATGACAACAGGAAATAAACTTGCAAAACTGCGAAAAGAGGCTGGTTACACGCAAGAACAGCTAGCAGAAATGCTCGACGTTTCTCGCCAATCCATAAGCAAATGGGAAAGCGACGCGGCTTACCCCGAAACGGAAAAGCTGATAAAGCTGGGCGAGCTTTACGGCTGTTCGATGGATTATCTTCTCAAAGACGGCGTGGAAGAAAAGGACGGGAAAAGCGCGGCGGAGCAGCGCCCCTCGCTCTCCAAATTTTACTTTGAAAGGAAAAGTGAAAAGACCGTTCGCGGTGTGCCGCTTTGGCACATAAACGTCGGTCTTGGCAGGACAGCGCGCGGCATTTTCGCCGTGGGGCTTTGCGCCAAAGGCATTGTTTCCGTAGGTGTTCTTTCCATGGGCATACTTTCATTGGGTGCGCTTTCGCTCGGCGTGATAGCGTTCGGTGCGTTTTCGCTCGGCGTACTCGCTTTGGGCGCTATTTGCGCGGGAATAATCGCTCTGGGCGCGATATCTCTCGGAATTATCAGCACGGGCGCGGTTGCCATAGGGCTTTTCTCCGCAGGTGCGCTTGCCATCGGCAAATATTTCGCCATGGGCGACTATGCTTTTGGTGACATCTCGCTCGGAATAACGAAAATGGTCGCAAAAAAATGGGGCGTTGCTCCGTTTCACGGCGAAGACCTTGCAAAAGCCTCGCAAATGCTCGATAAAATAGTGCCGCGGTGGCTCGGCTGGGCGAAAAAGATCATACAATGGTTCTTGGGATAATAATAAAAAGCTTTCCTTCTCTCTGCATTTTTAGCGGAGAATTGGCGAGCACAAAAACATCGGCAGAGAACTTGTTTTCTCTGCCGATTTGTGTTATAATGGGATCAACAGAAAGCCTCCCTTGTGTAAAGGGAGGTGGCAGCCGAAGGCTGACGGAGGGATTGTAAAACGTAGAAATCAAGCAAAAACAATCCCTCAGTCGCTAACGCGACAGCTCCATTTACACAAGGGAGCCTTAGGATGCGCACAACCTTAGGGGCATGGGCTTTGCCCGATGCCGGCGTTGCAAGCAACGCCGTAATGCAAAGGCGAAACTGGCGATAAATAAAATAGGAGGATAACCATGTCAACTTGGAGTGGTATTAGACATAAACTTGAAAACGAGTATCTTGCGGAAGCATTACGAGAACATATTCAGTATTACTGCACTTCTTATAGTAAACGCCCTGACCATCACGGCAGAGCTTCTATACGGTTAGATGGCAAAGAATTAATTAGTGGTTGCTATTGGAACAACTGGAGCAAAGCTCACTTGTTTCCGCATGATGAAACATACGAAAAGCGAATGACAGAAAATTATGCATATATGGATGATACAGCACTAAAATTGGGCATATTCAGCCCGCATGCCTTTTATCGAGCTTTTGAAGAATTTGACAACCAATGCATTGAGGAAAGCTTGAACAGCGAAAACATGATTATTCGTATTTTCGCCATACTTGATCGAAGAGTTGGAAAAAAACGATTGATAAATATGCATCGTACGTTAAATCCTCAAGAGGAAGTTTTTAATTTGTTTTACTCAATTCGAATCAATGCAGAAGGCATCGCATTAGATTAATACTTAACCTCGACAGACTTTCAAAAATCTGTCGGGGTTACTTATTTGTTTATAGCGGAGCAATTATTAACCAACTGACTATAATTTTTCCGCTAAGTATGCACGCCCTTGTACGTGAAAGCTTTTTATTATTAACACAAAATTAACCTATTCATCGACCTTATTTGGCAAAATTCCCTTGCATTATATCTTAAAATAGAGTAAAATAAGATATTATTATGTTTATCATATATTTATGTATCTATTTTTTTAATGCGGAGGAAATAATGCAAATATCAAGAAAAGATATTTTCGACGGCATAGCTCTCAACACTGTCAGAACAGATAAATTCAAATTCAACAGAATATTTATAGATTTCATTCTCCCCTTGGAGCGTGAAAACGCGGCGGAAAACGCGCTTTTCAGCTCCGTGCTTCTTCGCGGCACGGAAAAGCATCCAAACCTGCTTTCCATTCAGAAAGAGCTTTCCTCGCTCTACGGCGCGGAGGTGGACAGCTACATCGGCACGAACGGCGAGGCACACGTTATCACCGTATACGCAAAGCTTCTCGCGGATAAATTTGCCCTCGGCGGCGAAGATATCACCGGCGGCGTAACTTCCATGCTTTCCGAGGTAATCACCGACCCAAAAACGGAAAACCACGTTTTCGACGAAGCGTTCGTCGAAAGCGAAAAAGAAAAACTCATCGCGGATATCGAAGCACAGATAAATGAAAAGGACGCATACGCGCTCAAACGTTGCATCGAAATAATGTGTGAAAAAGAAGCTTGGGGTGTTTCTGAAATAGGCAAAGTGGAAGATGTGGAAAGGATAACTCCCGCTTCCCTCTTTGAAAGATACAAATACGTTCTCTCACACGCAAAAATCGAAGTTTGGGCTATCGGCAGTATCGATGAAGCAAGAACAGAAGCCTTCGTGCGCAATATGTTCTGCGGTATCGAAAGAGGAAATGTTCCCGACTACTCCACGAACGTCATCAAAGACGTGGCAGAGGTTAAAAACGTATGCGAGCATCAAGCTCTCAACCAAGGAAAGCTCGTCCTCGGTTTCCGCACAGGCATCGGCGGCTACGACGATGATTACCATGTTCTGCGCGTGCTCAACTGCGTTTTCGGCGCAGGTACTCAGTCAAAACTCTTCCAGAACGTGCGCGAAAAGCTCTCGCTCTGCTACCATTGTTCCTCCCGCATATATATGAAAGGCGTTATGATGGTCACAAGCGGAATTGAAGTTAAAAACCACGACAAAGCAAGAAACGAGATATTCGCGCAGCTTGAAGCCATCAAAAACGGCGAAATAACGGCAGAGGAAATGGAAAGCGCGAAAAAGCGCTTGCGCAATTCGCTCCTCACCGTGGAGGACAGCGCGGAGGCAATACACTCCCACTATGCGGGCAACCGCGTTTTCGGCATAAGCGAAACTCCCGCCGAAACCATTGCCAAGATTGAAAGCGTTACGGTAGAACAGGTTGTCGCCGCCGCCAAAAACATAAAGCTCGACACGGAATATTTCCTTTGCGGAACGGAGGTCAAGGCATGAACATCATAACGAAAGAAAACTCCCTTATCGGAGAGAAATATTATTATACCAAGCACAAAAGCGGGCTTGATATCTACCTTATCCCCAAGGAAATGACTAACTCTTACGCGCTTTTCTGCACACGCTACGGCGCTGTGGACAACTGCTTCAAGCTTGAAGGCGACGCGGATTTCACTCGCGTCCCCGACGGTATCGCGCATTACCTCGAACACAAAATGTTCGAAAACGAAGACGGCGTGGACACGTTCGCGCGCTTCGCCAAATACGGTGCGAGTGCAAACGCTTTCACATCCACAGAAGTGACGGCGTACCTTTTCAAATGCACGGAATATTTCCGAGAAAACCTTGAAATATTGCTCGATTACATTACTCACCCGTATTTCACCCCCGAAACCGTGGCGAAAGAACAGGGCATCATCGGTCAGGAGATCCGCGGCAGAGAGGATCACCCCGATTTTGTGCTTTACATGAATCTCATGCGCGCGCTCTATAAAGATTCGCAGATAAATATCGACGTTGCAGGAACTGTAGAGTCTATCGCTCAGATCACAGCGGATACTCTCTATAAATGCTACGACGTGTTCTATAACCTTTCCAATATGTTCCTGTGCGTTGCGGGCAACGTGACGATGGAAGAAATACTCTCCGCGGCGGACAAGATACTCCCCTTGCAAGAGGAAAAGAAAATAATCCGCTCCTACAACGAAGAAGGCAAGGAATTGGCGCAGAAATACGTCAGCGCAGAATTTGAGGTCGCAAAACCGATGTTCCTCGTAGGCGTAAAAGACACATACAAGTCCGCAAACTCTCGCGAAAAGACAAAGCGAAACATCACTATGCAGCTCGTTGTTGAAACACTCTTCGGCGACGCTTCCGAATTTGCCGTTGACGTTTATGAGAGCGGTCTTATCGACGAAATGGAAGCAGGATATTACGCAGGCAAGATAAGCGCAAACTTTATCTTCGGCGGCGAAAGCGACGACGTGGAAAAAGCGCGCCAAAAGTTCGTCGCATACATGGAAGACGTCAAGAAAAACGGCATCGCCCCCGAAGCGTTCGAGCTTTCCCGACGCGTAAAATATGCAGAATATATCCGCAGTTTTGAAAACGTAAACATCGCGGAAACCTTTGCAATGTCAATGATAAAGGGCAATGATTGGTTCGACATGGGCGATATTATGGCAGAAGTCACAGTTGAAGATGCAAACGCTTTGGTGCGTGAGCTTTTCGATGAAAAATATTACGCCACAAGCGTTGTAAACCCTTTGAACAAGGAGGCTGAATAATGAAATCCACAATATCCTTTCCCGGTCCTGGGATAGGTGAATTTGAAATAAGCCGCGTAGCTTTTCAAATCGGAAACGTAAAAGTAACGTGGTACGGCATGATAATTTGCCTGGGCATCATCTGCGCGTTCTCCTATTTCTGCTACCGTGCAGGAAAAGCGGGAATAAAGTTTGACACGCTTCTCGATTATGCGCTGATCACCGTTCCCTGCGCTATCATCGGCGCAAGACTTTACTACGTGCTCTTCAACCTTGGAGATTATAATTCGTTTTACGAGGTCATCGCCGTTTGGAACGGCGGGCTTGCCATCTACGGGGCTATCATCGTCGGCGCTATAACCGTGGCGCTCATATGCAAATTCAAAAAGATAAAGTTCTTCGTTATAGCGGACGCGCTCGTTCCCGGCGTTATGCTCGGTCAGCTCATCGGCAGATGGGGAAACTTTATGAACGGTGAAGCGTTCGGCAGTGCGACAACGCTCCCTTGGCGCATGGGGATTTGCAATTTCATTACTGAATATGAAACGGTCTACGTTCACCCCACGTTCCTTTATGAATCTCTTTGGAACCTTGTTGGTTTCATCCTTATAAATATATTCTACAAAAAGAGAAAATACAACGGAGAAATAACTCTCTGGTATTTTGGCTGGTACGGTCTTGGCAGATTCTTTATCGAACAGCTTCGCACAGACTCGCTCTACATCGGTAGCACGGGCATACGCGTTTCCGCACTTGTGGGTCTTATATGCGTGCTCATAGCATTCCCCGCTGTCATCGTCGGCAGAGTAAGACATAAAAATCTCGCTGCAGGCGGAGCTTTTGCCGCAGATGAAATAAGCGACCTTGTAGTTATATTCGGCATAAAGAAAGCCGAGCCTTCAAAAATAAACGAGGAAGAAATGGCGGAAAAAGCTGAAACGGAGCAAACTTCCGAAAGCAAAGAAAAGCCGGAGAACCCAAATACAGGCGAAATCCGAGAGACGGAAAACTTCGAAGAAAATAAAAACGAGGATATGAAAAAATTCATTATCGATATGCTCTCAGCAGAAGACGAAACGGACGAAGCAGAAGATACCGAAAGCTCAGACGATACAGAAGAAAAAGAGGAAAAAGACAATGGCACAGATAATTGATGGAAAGAAAATTTCAGCGGATATACGCGCGGAGATCGCAGCGGAAGTCGCACAGATGAAAGCGGAGGGTACGACGCCCGGTCTTGCAGTTATAATCGTAGGCGAGAACCCCGCTTCAAAGGTTTACGTTCGCAACAAAGGCAAAGGCTGCGCGGAAGTGGGAATGTACTCCGAGATAATTGAAATGGAAGAAGAAACGACGCAGGAAGAGCTCCTTGTAAAAATTGCAGAGCTTAACGAAAGATGCGACATTCACGGCATACTCGTTCAGCTTCCCTTGCCCAAGCAAATAGACGAAAGAGCGGTAATCGCTGCTATCTCCCCCAAAAAGGACGTTGACGCGTTCTGCGTAGAAAACGTGGGCGAAATGATGCTCGGCACGGCGGAGCTTTTGCCCTGCACCCCCGCGGGAATCATGCAACTCCTCCACAGAAGTGGAATTTCCGTTTCGGGCAAGGAATGTGTTGTCGTAGGCAGAAGCAATATCGTGGGCAAGCCCATTTCTCAGCTTCTCCTTGCGGAAAACGGCACGGTTACTATATGCCATTCCAAAACGCGCGACCTTGCGGAGGTGACAAGACGCGCCGATATCCTCGTCGTTGCCATAGGCCGCGCCGATTTCATCACGGGCGATATGGTAAAAGAGGGCGCCGTTGTTATCGACGTGGGTATGAACCGCCGCGAAGACGGCAAGCTCACGGGCGACGTTGATTTCGCCTCCGTTGAACCGAAGGCAAGTTATATAACCCCCGTTCCTGGCGGTGTAGGTCCCATGACTATAACGATGCTGTTGAAAAATACGCTAACAGCGGCGAAAAAACAAAAATAAAAGAAAGGAAACGGTTGCCCGTTTCCTTTCTTTTATTTTTGTTTTTAATTTATTGTATTCAACTTTTTCTCGCTTTCGAGAAAATCAAGTCAGAACTTGACGGATATCGGCGTGGTTCCGCGATGCCTAACTTCGCGGGGAGTCGCAATCGTCATTATTTCTCCTTTTTACAAGCGATAAACCTGCAAGGTTTTCCGCTTCTTTTTTCAAGGGTTTTTCTTTCAGATAAAGAAAAAACCTGATATAATAAATTTCAAAGAACGCATAGCGTTCTTTTCCCAAAACCTCTTTACATTTTATCAAATCTATGATACTATAAAAATAACACATAATATCAACAAGGAGGTTTTTATGGAAAATATCATGCCCTATATATGGATAGCGGTCATAGTGTTCTCCGTCGTGGCAGAAGCTCTGACAACGTCGCTCGTCGCCATTTGGTTCATGCCGCCTGCGCTGATATCTATGATACTCGCCTTCTGCAAAGTTCCCGTATTTGTGCAAATAATAGTTTTTCTGCTGTGCGCTGTATTATTTATCGTTTTTTCGCGCACCATATTCAGAAATACTCTGCTTAAAAACAAGCCCACGCCTACAAACGCGGACGCCGTTATAGGCGAGCAAGCGATAGTCACTGAGCGCATTTGCAACATCGATAACAAGGGGCTCGTTAAAGTACGCGGGCAGATATGGAGCGCTCGCAGCGCGGACGGCGACGACCTTGCCGAAGGCGAAATTGTAAGCGTTATCTCCATTCAAGGCGTAAAGCTCATTTGCAGAAAAGAAAACCCAACCGAAACAAAAAATAAATAATAGAGAGGTAATTATTATGGTACCATTCATTGTTATCGGAATTATTTTGCTTGTCATCATCGTTCTTGCTATCTCAAACATTTGTATCGTGCCGCAGGCGCAGGCTTACATCATCGAACGCCTCGGAACTTACCACACGACATGGCACACGGGACTTCATTTTAAGATTCCTTTCTTCGACAGAATAAGATCGAAAATTTCCCTTATGGAAAAGATAGCTGATTTCGACCCGCAGGACGTTATAACAAAAGATAACGTTAAAATGAGAATCGACACTGTAGTTTTTTATCAAATAACAGACTGCAAACTTTACACATACGGTGTGGAAAAACCCAGAATGGCTATTGAAAATCTTACCGCAACAACGCTGCGCAACATCATCGGCGAACTTGAGCTTGACAACACTCTCACCTCGCGTGACCTCATCAACGCCCGTATGCGTACCACGCTCGACGAAGCGACAGACCCTTGGGGCATCAAGGTAAACCGCGTAGAGCTTAAAAACATCATCCCGCCCAAGGAGATACAGGACGCAATGGAAAAACAGATGAAAGCCGAACGCGAGCGCCGTGAAAAAATACTCATCGCGGAAGGCACGAAAGCCGCAGATATCCTCACGGCAGAGGGTAAAAAACAATCCATGATCCTCAACGCGGAAGCGCAGAAGCAGGAGCAGATACTCCTTGCAGAAGCTGAAAAAGAAGCCCGTATCCGCCGCGCGGAAGGCGAAGCGGAAGCCATACTCAAAATCCAACAGGCTACCGCAGACGGTATCCGACTCATCAACGAAGCCGCACCATCCGAAGGCGTTATCGCTATCAAGAGCCTTGAAGCGTTCGAAAAAGCCGCGGACGGCAAAGCGACGAAGATTATTATCCCCAGCGAAATTCAATCGCTTGCAGGTCTTGCCACAAGCGTTAAAGAATTTATTTCAACAGACACTCCAACGGAATGACCGAATTTTTATTCGGAGTGAATAGGAACAGCTAAAACCAAACATTTTTATTTCTTCGCTGTATTTCCCCTATATCGCTTTCCCCGACCACAAACAGAGGAACACAAAATGAAAAAATTTATTGCTCTCTTTTTAACCGTTTCCTTTCTCATTTCCCTCGTTGCCTGCGACGATAAAAAGACGGATACGACAGACACGACCGACTCTGCGGAAGTAACGGTCGAAACCACGGCTTCCGCGGAAGCGAACTCCCAAACCACAGAAACCACGCAAACAACGGAAACGACCGTCGCTACGACGGAGCCTCCGTCCATCGTTCCCGAAACAAATGCGGACGCCGCCGCTCTCATATCCGGCGCAATAGACTCTCTTGAAAATATGGATTCCTACGTTTCAAAGCAGCTTCTCTCCATGAAGATTGGAAGCTCTGCACTTGATTATTATCAAAATTACTCGTCGGAAAGCATTTTGAACGAGGCTTCCAAAAAATCCTTCTCCATTTCATCTACCACCATCACATCTGACGATGAAGGAAGTTTACAAAGTACAAAAAAGCTTTACTGCGACGGTGAATATTATTATGTAACAGAATACGGTGCAAGCGTTGCTTATGAGGTAAACGATGAAACGCAAGAAGAATTCGGCGGCACGAAAATAATTGTTGAAATTCCCGAAAAAGCAATAACTGAAATAAACGAAGAAAACGACATCATCGTTATCACCGCAGAGCTCGACGAATCAACAGCTTCCGAAGCTTTCTGCGAATTTTTCCCGAGCATTATGGAAATAATTTCGGGAATAACGGAAGAAAAACCTACATTTGTCAGCGTTTCTGCCACGGTTAAGATAAACAAAGATGGATATATCGTTTCTTATGAACCGGAATTTGTGTTCTCGTTTTCAACAAAATACGACTCTGTGACAATCCCCTTTGAATTCGAATTGATTTGTTGCATCGACATAGAATACGACAAAGAAGTTTCCGTCGAAATTCCCGAAAACTATAAAGATTTTCCCGTAATAACGCTCGAAGAGTTTCCCTATTATCTTGCAAACAGCGCTATTGAAAAAACACTTATGCTCGACAACGTTGACGCGCAGAACGATTACTACGTAAGCATGCAATTTATGGGGATAACCTCTGAAATAGAGCAGTTCACTGCTCTCACAGCAACAGGGCTCGGCACAGACGACGTTACGGTAAGGCAGCAGTCGTTGCTCTCTTACCTCGGCTCCGATTACTCGATGGACGTCTACTATGAAAACGGATATTATTACATAACGCAAAACGGAGAAAGCATGAAGCTTTCCGAAAATGAAATGGAAGCAACAGATTCCACCATGGCCATGAGCAAATATACGCTTGAAGAGCTTGTCGGCACATCTGTGCTCACCATTTCTAACCTCAAAGCGGAATCTACAGATGTAAATGATTTCTACGACGGCACGACAGAAGTTTACTTCTCCATAGATGAAACAACATTCGGGCTGGAATTTTCGGGTCATATATACGAAACCATCGTGTATCTTTTCGGAGAAGACCCCGTTGAAGATATCACTCTCTACTATCCCGAAATATACGTTTACGTAACAAGCGACGGTTATATAGATTGCTATGACCTTTCCTATTACGTTGAATTTACAGCGAACGTAAACGGCACAACAGTAAGCGTTCTCGCATCTGTCTATGATACGACTTATTTCACAAACCCCGGCGCAGACGTTACTGTAACTCCTCCCGAAGGATATCAGTCATATCCCTCTTCAAGTGTAAAAGCGTAAATTGAAAAAGGACGAGAAAAATTCTCGTCCTTTTTATGTGAGAAAAAGCGCGCTTCGGCACGACGAAAAAGTAAAAGATAAACTAAAAAGGAGAATGTATCATGAAAAAAATTTTTGCTTCATTGATCTCGTTTTCAGTATGTTTAACGGCTCTTTCGGGTTGTACCATCGGCGTCGACGAAAAGGAATCTACTATCGAAAACGTGATAACGACTAAACAGACAGTGCTATCGTCGGATAATACCTCAAGCATAAAACAAACAGAAATAACAACAGAAAACTCCACCATAGTTACAACGACACACGAAGAGGTGCAGTCCACCGCGAAACCCGTCATTTATCTCTATCCGGAAAATGAAATTGACGTTTCGGTCAAACTCTTCTATGGCGGCACGCTCACCTGCACATATCCCCAATACGACGAGGGCTGGAACGTGACGGCGCGCCCCGACGGCACGCTTATCGACAGATCCACCGGTAAGGAATATTCCTACCTCTTTTGGGAGGGCGTGACAGACGTCGAATACGACATGAGCCGCGGTTTTTGCGTGCGCGGCGAGGATACGGCAAATTTTTTTCAGGAAATTCTTGCAAAGATAGGGCTTACTCCGCGCGAATATAACGAATTTATAGTTTATTGGCTGCCCAAAATGCAGGAAAACGAATACAACCTTGTTTCGTTCCAGTACGAAGCGTACACGGCTAACGCTGCGCTCGATATAGTTCCCGCACCGGACAGCGTTCTGCGCGTTTTCATGGCGTATATACCGCTTTCAGAAGCGACAGAGATCGAACCGCAAGAGTTTGACGCATTCGTGCGCAAAGGATTCACCGTTGTCGAATGGGGCGGCACGGAAGTGAAGGTTCAGAAATAAAAATAGGCTTCGGTGTTTTGCACAGAGCCATTTCTTATTTGTACAACTTTTTATTTTCAGAATTTCTCCATATCTTTTTCGAAAAGTTTTTTCTACATCTTCAAAATTCCCGCAAAAATGTATTAATTTTTTATAACATAGTAAATTGCGCGCAGTAAGTGCGCAATTTTGTGTGTTCAAACAAAGTTTTCCTTAAACAAAAAATGCCCGTTTGGCGTACCTGCGATATGGCAGGCACCCCTTCCGGCATTTTTTGTAGTTGACAAAGCCAACTTTGTTCTATCTTATACACAAGCTTTTTCTTTTTCCCATAAGTCTTTTGGATAATTGCCTGCGGCTTTTTCTTCTCTTATAAAAAGGCGGAAAGGCAAACTGTCCTGTATATACGTCACGCCCTTCCACACGGAATCTGTGGGAATAACTTTAACATCACATCTGCCGCCGTCTATAAGCATTTTCACCGTTGTCGGTACCAACAGCTCACATTTAGAAAGATCCGCTTTGTTAGCCTCCAAAAAATCGCTGAAAAGCGGTTTCATATATTCAAGCACAGAGGGAGTAAAGCCGAAGCAGTTCATAGATATTGTGCAGTCCTGTGGTATTTCGGCAACTCTGCCGTCCTCGTAAGTATTGATGATCCTGCCGTCGGGAAGGCGTTCCACTTTTTTATTTTCCTCGATAAAATCGAGCATACCGTTCCCGTTTACGCGGCAAACCCCGCGCGAAACCGTGCCGTGGTCGCTGAGCGTATTTTCAATTTTATAACCTATCATGCAATAGTGGGCGATATCGCCGTCTTTCGCATTTTCAAGAAAATCATGCAATTTTTTAAGCGTGTCGTAACCGTAAAAATCGTCCGCGTTAAGTACGCCGAAGTTTTCTTCCATTTTGCCGAGCGACATTATCGCGTGAGTGGTGCCCCAAGGCTTTTTGCGCTCCGCGGGAACGTTATAATCTCCGTCAAGCTCTTGCTTTTGGAAAGCGTAGCCAACCTCAATACCGCTTTTTCTGACGCGCGCGCCTATCGTTTCCTCGAAAAGTTCAAGATTTTCTTCTTTTATAATAAAAATAATTTTATCAAAACCGGCGCGGATAGCGTCGTAAACCGTGAAATCAATAATAAATTCGTTGTCGTCTGTAAGAGGTGTAAGCTGTTTTAATCCGCCAAATCGGCTTCCCATGCCTGCGGCCATAACGACGAGTGTCAAAATATCATCTCCCAATTCGTTTTATTTTTTATTTTTACCAATATTTTAATTTATTATGCAAATGTTGTACTGTTATATACATTTTACCACATAACGCCCATTTTTACAACCGCAAGTGCAAAATTCATAAAAAGCCGCCCGTTTTAATATAATAAATAATATTTCTAACGGAGGTAATAAAATGAAACGTATGTTATGCCTTATAATGATCGTTTTTTCACTTTTCGGTTTTTCCGCCTGCTCTTCAAGCGTGAACATGGAAAAGCTCACAGAATATCAACGGGGAAATTTCCGCGCGGAAGCGCACATAACGCTTGACGGCGTGAAATACAAAACCGTTATTGAAAAAAGCGGAGAAAACGTTTCCTTTTCGTTTAC
The DNA here is from genome assembly GCA_045121315.1 of Eubacteriales bacterium. Classification (GTDB taxonomy): domain Bacteria; phylum Bacillota; class Clostridia; order Oscillospirales; family CAG-272; genus UMGS731. The sequence continues at coordinate 2,122 of JBGVFW010000061.1, read as the reverse complement.
AGAGCCGCAAGAGCTTGCGGATTTTGTGTTCATCGTAAACGAAACCGGCGTTTTCTTGAAAACAGACGGTTTAAACGTGCCAATAAACGCGGGCGAAGAGCTGCTCAAGCTTTCTCATTTTGAAAAGCTTTTCGACGTTCCGATCGTCGGCACGTGGAAGATTGAAAAATCCTCTCCCGGAGGCGTTTCCGTTTACGTTTGCGAAAACGAAAGCGCGGGAGCGCTTCTTTACATAGACGCGGGTTCGCACCTTCCGCTGAAGATCGTATGCGGCGGCGCGGAAGCAGATATAATCTCGTTTGAGATAAAATGACACCTTAGAAACATCTTGTTTTCAAAACTATTATACAGGTTGGGGCTCATTATGTCAAGTAATATTTTTCAAGAGAAAATATATCTTATCTGTTGATTTAATAAAAAAAATATGTTAAAATAAACAAAAAGCGTTCAAACACTTCGATGCCCCCACTCTTGGGGTAATGATACGCTTTTTTGAACAAGCAATTGCGCACTAATTGTGCGCAATTTCCTATGTTATAAAAAGTAAGTTTTAATCCACTTTTCCCGAAAGGAAGCGCTTTTATGGATAACGAAAAAATATTTTTTGAAAAAATAAACTCATTCGGTGAATTTCATATGCCACGTTGGAAAGACCTGCCCGAAATTGAGCTTTATATGGATCAAGTCATTTCCGTAACAGATAAATACCTCGGTGTGCTCGCGACGTCCGCAGACCCTGTGCTCACGCCGTCTATGATCAACAATTACGTTAAAAACCGCATACTTCCCCCTCCTGTGAAAAAAAAATACAGCCGAGAACACCTGGCAAAGCTGCTCGTCATCTGTATTCTCAAACCCGTCATGGAAATTTCAGCTATCGCTGATATCATGGAGCGGAGCGAAAAACTTTTCGGAATAGAGAAAATGCTGGACGATTTTTCCTCTATGTTTGAAACGCGCCTCTGTGCACTTTCGCGCGATGTTGCCGCAGCTTTCGAAAACACGGAAAAAACAGAAGAAATGCTCTGCGCCATAGCTATCGAAAACGCGGTGAGATCCGGCACAGAAAAGATAATCGCAAACTACGCCTACGCCGCATGCCGTAAGGAACAGCCGGAAGAAGATAAAAGCGAAAAAGCCGAGAAGAAAAAAGAAGAAAAGAAAAAAGATGACAAAGAAGAAAAAGAAGAATAAATTTTTCGTCATATTAAATAAAACCTCCGAATAAAATTTCAATAAGAAATTTATTTCGGAGGTTTTTATGTTTATCACAACAATTCGTTCAAACACAATAAAATTCATATGCATCACCGTGCTTTCCGTGCTCGTCGTCGCCGCGCTCGTCATATTCGTGCCGACGTACGAAAGCGCCGCCGCTTCCACAGACAGTATAAGCTACCAAAAGGTCTATTCCAACAGTGACAGGATAGATTTTATCTCTCAATTCGGTTGGACTGTCAATCAAACGCCCATAGAGGAAGTGGAAGTCACCATTCCCTCGGAATTCGACAGCGTTTACGTCGGTTACAACGATATTCAGAAAGCGCAGGGACTCAATCTTTCCAAATACAAAGGAAAAGAGGTCGTTCGCTATACATATCAAGTGACTAACTACGAAGATTACGAGGGCGTAGTTTATATCAATCTGCTCGTTTACCGCAATAAGATTGTCGGCGGCGACGTATGCTCTGCAGATTCCGCAGGATTTATCCACGGATTTGAAAAATCGGAGCTTGACGCGTAAAAAGCGCGCGATCACATTTCAGCGCAAAATCCCCATAATGCAAAAACAGCAGACCGCATGGTCTGCTGTTTTAATATACAGAATAAATTAGTCTGTAACGAAAGGAAGAAGCGCTACGTGACGAGCACGTTTGATAGCTTCTGTCAATGCGCGCTGGTGAGCAGCGCAAGTTCCTGTAACTCTTCTGGGAAGAATTTTGGAACGTTCAGAAATAAATTTGTGGAGTTTTGCTGTATCTTTGTAATCGATAACTGTTGCTTTTTCAGCGCAGAACACACAAATTTTTTTTCTTCTGTGCATATTGCCGCCTCTTGCGGGTCTCTGTTCTCTATTTTCCATTGTGAAAAACCTCCTATATTATTTTTCGCCGTTTAAATT